>NZ_VFBD01000026.1:0-477724 GCF_011319765.1 Pseudoalteromonas sp. MB47
GATTCGCGTTTGTCATTGTGCAACTTACCAAATGCATCATTGTTAGCTGGCGTGTCTTCTGCACGCCACACCACGCCATCAACGCCAAGTAAGGTTAATCCACACCAGTTTGGATGTGGTGTGTCTTGATGCCAACGGGATTGAGTCATATTAAAGATATGACGAATAGATTCCGAGCCTAAACGCTGTCTTGCTTGAACAATCGCACTAGGAGCTACAAAAGGTTTCTTACTTGGTAATACAATATCAAGACGATTAATGACCTGAGTCATAGGCATATCTCGAAACAATGCGCTGCCAATCACACTCCAGACCATTAGCTCAAGAGGTAGCCTGCGCTTCCTGAGTGTTGCGACCCCAGACTCTGCAAGTGCTTGTTGTATTAAAGACTCATCCAGTATTTCCGACAAGCTGTGAATATTAGAATCGATAAATGATGAAATATTGGCGAAGCTATGATTAAGGGGCATAAAAAAATCCGATGACCTGTGATCATCGGATTTTGATCCTATTATGCCAAATGTCAATTGCTTAACTGATCGGCATTGAGCTGAGTAGCTTGCTTTTTTTATATTTAATTAGGGGTGCTTGAAACTTCTAAAGAATCCGCCTTAAAGTTCTGCTTATCTTTATTGAGTTAAATGTGAGATCGAATACAAACCACGAGTCTCATTCGTTTTTCTTCTGATCTCTTCAAGTGCTTTCTTTTCACTTGCCGCAAATAGTGAGTTAATTAAACGATTAAAGTGGTTGTGCATTGCTTTACGAGCCGCAGATGAATCCTTATTCGCAATTGCCTCGTAAATACTTGTGTGCTCTTGAAGGCGTTGCTCATCACTTTGCGAACAAACATCTTCATAGGCAGCGATTATTTGCGGCTCAGAACGCCTTAATTTCCATAAGTTCTGAATAGACATCACAATGGCATTATTTCGAGTCGATTTAGCAATAATTTCATGAAAACGCTGATCAGCTTCAATTTCCATATCGGGCACTTTCATATCTTCTAAACTTTGCTTTAGCGCAGCAAGTTCTGGTTCTTGAATTGTCGCAGCTGCTAATGCTGCTGCTTCAGCTTCAACCAAAGCACGAGCTTGGGTTAGCTCAAATGCACTGATTGGTTGATCTACAGTCTCTACTTTGCAGTTATCGGTAACAAATACACCAGAGCCAGTTTTAACTTCTACACGGCCACGAACTTCTAACGCGATAATTGCTTCACGTATTGTTGGTCGGCTTACTTGATGAGTGTCGGCTAATTCGCGTTCTGCAGGTAAGCGACTCCCTACAGGGTAGATCCCACGATCTATCTGAGACTCTAATTTATCAACAACGGTCCAAAAACGTCTCCGTCTTTTCATTATATCTCTCCCGATCTTCAAATTAGTCATAACTATAAAAACGATTTTGAGTCTTAGATAACTAATGCGAAGAACGCTTATTAATTGGTAAGTTTTCTGGTAAAACAATAATTATAATTGGTAAATTACATACCTAAGCTAATCTTGTCAATTTGCTTTTATAAATAACTGAAAGTGCTGATAGGTAGTGGACTTTTCAATACACAAACTGATTCTAAATTTTAGTAATTGGCAATAATAAAACCGGAGCAATCAATGCAAAACTATGAAGGGTATCTTTTTGATATGGATGGCACATTGGTTAATTCTGAGCCGCTTAAAGCAAAAGCTTTAGCAATGACATGCTTAGAATTTAACGTAAAAATCAAAGCTGAAATATATAAAGAAGTAATGGGGCAAAGTTGGCAAGCTGTACTTGAATATATTTTTAGCCACGCAAAAATTAGCAAAGTACCAGAAAGCTTCAACCCGTGCTTTGAAAAAAACTACAAAACGTTATTGAGAGCAGAGCTAAAATTAAATAATGGAGCTAAAAAGCTCTTAAACGATGTTAAGAAAAATGAAAAAAAATGTGCCTTAGTAACCTCAGCGTCGCAGTGGATGGTCGATACTGTTTTATCATTAATAAATTTAGAGGATGTTTTTGATGTGATAATTACTAATGAACAAGTGACAAATTTAAAGCCTCACCCAGAAGCGTATCAACTCGCATTAAAAAAATTAGCTATAACCAGTAAACAAGCCATTATTTTTGAAGATTCTAGGTCTGGAGTAATTGCAGCACAAGCAAGTGGCTGTGAAGTAATAGGCTTTCTGCACAACTATAATCAAAAGCATAATCTTGTGGAGTTAGTCCCGTGTATTGATAGCTTTAACAACTATAGTTTGACTGACAGATAGATAAGTGTCGCCTACGAAGACGACACTGTTCTAAATAAGGTTTAAAACTTATAAGTCAGGGTGAGGCTACCGTTTGTTGGTGCGCCATAATAACCTACAGTTTGCAAGCTATTGATGTACTGCTCATCAGTAATATTATTAACGTTAGCTTGTATTGCTACTTGGTCATTAATATTCCAACGCGCGAAGGCGTTTAGCAGCGCGTAACTACCTTGCTTAACATTGTAATCAGTACTTTCGATTTTAGATTGCCAACGGCCATTTAAACCAACCACCACTGCATCTGTTAGTGCATAATCCACTGTTACACCGACAACATCGCGAGGTGCCCATTTATTCGTGTCATCACCATTTTCATCTGTAACATCAATATGCGTATAAGATGCGACGATATTCATAGCGTCGGTGATTTTACCTGTGACTTCAAATTCATAGCCTTCTGACTCAATAGACACGCCTTCATAGTAATAAATACCATCTTCAGTGAGGCCCGCATATTGCGCAAAGTTATCTTGCTCAGCAGTAAAATAGGCAAATGTTGTCATTAGAGCATCATCAAACCAAGAAGCCTTAACACCGGTTTCAAAGTTAGTGCCTTTGGTAGGTGCTAAGTATTGGCCGTTGTAATCAGCTTGCTCTTGCGGCTGATAAATGTCTGAGTAACTAGCATATAAGTTTAAATCATCGTTTAACTTATAGGTAAAGCCGATATATGGGCTTGTTTCGCTTTCGTCATTATCGATAGATGCACCGGCATTCATGCCTGAGCGTTCAAATTCAATAGCGTTAAAACCAACCACGGTAAATAATTTATCAGTAACATTTAACTGAGCAGAGCCAAAGTAACGGGTTAGCTTTTGTTCAATATCTGAATAAAGAACCGGTGTTAACCAATCCGGTTCTGGAATCGCATCTAAATCGTACGGAAACGCAGGCGTTGGTCCATAAGCCGGTGTATTGTCAAAATCAAACGGGTGTTGATACATCACATCATCACTTTTTGCATGGCTTACACCAAAGCTTGCTTGGTGCTCTTTACCAAACAATTCAAAGGCACCAAATGCTTTGATTTCAAATAAATCAGCATCTACTTCGCTGTCGTAACGACCCGGCCAACCACTTAGGCCAAGGTTTGTGTCTTTATCAATGCTGCCGCTGGCATAAAACAGTTTGTCTTGCTCTTCAAAGCCACGGAAGTTGTAGCTCGCTTGGAGTTGCCACGCGTTTGCAAAAACATAGTTGTATTCAACAAATGCAGAGGTGTTAATGGTGTCCCACATTGTCCATTCTTGGGTGGTTGTGTCGCTGACATCCCATTTAGCTTGTGTGCCATCTGTGTAGTTATAAACAAGGCCGCCCCAAGTATTGCCATCGGTGTCTGCATCTTGATATGAATAACCAATAGTAACCGTTGAGTTATCTGTAAGCTGACCATCTACTACCGCAGAGAAAAACTCGCGGTTGTTCTCAAGTCCATCGAGATATGACTCTTTATCTTCTGCGGCAGCCACAAAGCGTGCAGCCCAACTACCTGATTCGGTTAATAATAGTGAATAGTCAGCTTGTAAACGTTTAAAATCCCAAGAGCCAACAGAGACACCGATTTCGCCGCCGTTTTCGTTTTTAGGGCGTTTGCGCACATAGTTAAGCGTACCCGAAGCATTACCTACACCAGTAAGTAAGCCATTAGCACCACGAATAACTTCAATTTTTTCATAGCCGTACGCTTCCATTGCGCCAGTGACAATACCCCAGTCATTCGGTAAGCCAACCCCATCGATTTGTGTATTCTTAATTTCAAAACCACGTGATGTATAGTTAGTACGGTTAGTTTCCCATTCTTCAACATTGATACCAGGTGCTAAGCGTAAAGCATCATTGACGTTAAAAGCAGAGTAATTTTTTAATTGCTCAGCAGAGATCACACTAATTGATTGCGGCGTTTCATCAATTTCGAGTGCTAAACCTGTCGCGCCTTCACTAATACGGTTCTGACGTATGCCAACAATTTCGATTTTTTCGACATTGGCTTCTGTTTCAGTTATTTGCTCTGCATAGCTGATTTGAGGGTAAAGTGTATAAGCGATGGCTGCGGCTACAGGCAACTGAGTGAACTTCATTATGATCTCCAAGGGGTTATGATTTTTATTATTTTAATTGGTATTCAATACGGCATTTTGCTTACGATACGAATTAAAATAATAGTTTTATTTGTAATACAATAACTTTGCAAAATGTATCACAAGTGATAACTATTATCATTATTTATTTGCGGTATTTTTGCGTTTTTTAGGAAGGTGGGTGAGGGCTGCTATTACGCAGCCTTCACTAAAACTTACTGTGCCTTTCCAAGGCATAGTGCAGTTAATAGGCCTGTCAGGAGGAAGCTTGCAATGGCGATGAAAACACCTGCAACTACACCATAAATGAGTGTTAGTAATATTGTTGCAATAATTAGTAAACACGGTGATAAGAGGTTATAGGTTCTTATTGTGCTTCTAAGCAGTAAATTACTACCTAAAAGTAATATTATTGCGGCAATAAGGAGAAGTAAGTTCATACTGTTAACTCCTGTTCTAACTTTTTCGTTTTAGAGATATCTTGAATATTCACTTTACAAAAAGCGCCATATAACACGGTAACGCCGATTACAAAAAAGCTCATATCAACGACACTCACTAACAGGTTAGCTGCGCTAAAAGCGTGACTAGATGAAAGTATTAGATTAAGAGGTAAGATGGCCGAACATGCTACACCAATGACAATAAGCGTTATTTGTAAAAAGCGCTGATAGTTCAACGGTAATAGAGCCAATAAAGACCATATTAACCAGCTATAAAAGAATAATGGAGCAAATACCTTGTTATGCAAGGTACTATCGACCAGGTTATTTAATAGTATTTGAGCAGGGAATAAAATAGCACACGCTAATACAAGGCCACCGCAAGTACCAATAATAACTCTGTTCCAGCGCTGATACGCTTGTTTACTGAGTGTGGGGTTATTGCCCCGACTGCGTTTGGCAAGCCACATCATCATACCTGAGAGCGGTAACAACGCAGTGCTCAGCCCTAGCAATACCCAAACTAATTTAACAAACAAGCCTGCAAAATTACCAAAATGAAGCGGAAACAATAACTCTAGTACTTTGATTGATGCCCCTGGTATATCGCCAAAACTGCTCATTGATTTTACAAATTCACCAGAGCCATGGTATTTCAACAATTGTGAAGCCACTTGCTCACCACCAATTAGTCGCATGTAGACTTCTGCATTTGCATCATTATGCGCCATTATAGTGAGATCAATTATCTTTGCTTTTGGGTAGCGTACTTGTGCATCTAGCAAAATAGCATTTATATCTGTGGCTTGAAATTGTTCGCTGATAATGGGTTCTGGAATGGCGGTGAACTTTTCAATCAATTTCTCTTGATCGCCGCCAAAGCTAACAAATGCCGCTGCGGGTAGCAAAATAACGGTAGCAAGCCCTAAAAAAGCACCTGTAAAACCAATGACTGCATGGAATAAGCTGCCCCAAATCCCCATAATTTTATGGCCATCGTTAATAATGACATCAAGCGGTTTTTTGCGCCTAAATGTGAATAGCTCTTTAAAGAATTGTCGATGTATAAATAAACCCGTCACTGTAGAAACAAGCAACGTTAACCCTAAGAATCCGGTTAAAATTAAGCCTATAGGTCTACCTAAATGTAGGTCTGCATGAAAATGCCCGATAAATGATGGGGCATCTGTTTTTCTGTGTTCGTAAAAGTAACTCGTTGCCCCATAGTATTCATTCACTAATTGATAATTACGCGGATCAAACTGATAAGCATAAGCAGCCGCTTCGCTGTAGTTTTCATCTCCATGGTGTGATTCAAACAATACGGTTAGTAAATGTGTATTGTGCCCCGTTGGTAAATACACATGAATATTTTCGCCAAACTCTTTCGGTACAGTTTTATGGTATGTATTTATTATATCAGTGATTTTTTCGCTTGGAAGTGTACTGAGTTGATGTAGCTCTGGATTCGCCCAAATCTTTAGTTCTGGGCGGCTTAACACTGCTAACGCACCAGTGAAGCAAACAATAAACAGCAAGATGGCAGTCACTATACCGACCCAGCTATGCATTAAGAAAAGTTTTTTCAAGCTGATTGATTTCATGACTGCCCCCCAGTCAATGCTAAGTAGCTCAGACCACCATGACTTATCAAAATAAATAACATCAATGCAAAAGGGTGCCACGCTTTTTCAGCCATATAGGCATAGATAAACAAGGCTGTCCAAATTAAAGGAAACAACATTATTGGAATAAGTATTTGTTCTTCAATCGCAAATGGAAGGTATGTTGTCATTCCTGGGATCATTACAATCGCAGTCAGCAAGGCAAGTAAACAAGCCATAAAATGGCGCCGCTTAGTTGCAGAGAAGGTTTGGTTTTTAGTCATTTTTATGCCCCTCAAAAAGGCGGCCTTAGCCGCCGCATTTTATTAAAAGCTTACTTCGAAACGAATACTCGCGGTTCTTGGTGAGCTTAATGTTTGATTGTTAAAACCAGCTGGTTCAAGTGCAACGTATTGTTCATCAAGTAGATTCTCGATTAGTGCATAAACGCCATAATTATCCCATTGATAACCAACTCGCGTATTTACTAACCAGTAGGCTTCATTTCGTGGATCAATAAAAATGCTGTCACTTGTTTCTTTGGGAATAGACAAACGTTGTGAGCTTCCTGTATAGCTTGCATTGATATTTGCAACGAAACCTTGTTCGTTAAAGTAATCTAAGCCAACAAGTGCAGTCCACTCTGGTGCCCCAGCGAAAGGACGGCCTTGGTAATCTTCGTCTGAGCCATTGACGTCAGTAACAAACTCATCAATTTTGGTTTTTGAATAACCTAACCCACAATAAAAGTTAAGGTTATTTGTAAGTTCATAACTAATTTCTGTTTCAAAGCCTTGAACGTGTGATTTACCGACATTGCGAGTTTCTCTATCGTATTGATTACCTGATAGATAAACCGCAATTTGTTGGTCGGTCCAATCAAGGTAGAAAATATTGGCGTTGACTACTAACTTTTCATCTAACCAGACTGAGCGAAATGCAAGTTCATAATTCCATGTATACTCAGGATCAAAAGTAAATGGTGTCGCTTTTGCTACATTGGTGCCGACACCGCCTGAGCGATAGCCTTTTTGTACTGTGAAGCTTGTAGAAATATCTTGATTGAAGCGGTATGTTGCCCCTAACTTTGGTAGCCATGAGTCAAAGTCAGCATCCTCTACAGGCTCATCCCCTGATGCGCCATCTGCCATTGCAAAAAGCTGCTGGTTAATACCGGCTACCAATTGGGCAAGCATAGGGTTGGTTGCGAAGTCTTCTGGGTTTGGCAGTACAGCTTGAGTTTGCTCTGTGATATAAATGTCTGCAATTGTACCGTTGGCTTGCTCTTCTTTGTCGTAACGAAGTCCGGCAAATATATCCCAGTTGTCGTTAACTTCATAAGTAAAATCAGCAAACAATGCTTTAGTTTTTACTTTTTGAATGTAATCAGAGTTTTGGCCAATAAAAACAGGATCTGCTGCGGCATAAAATTGCAGTACTTGATCAGCTAATGCTGCAGGTAAACCTAGACCACCGAATTCAGCCGGTGCAGTTAATAATGAACGCACACCTAAATCTGCAAATGTAATGCCTCGCTCACCACCACTACTATCAAAAACATCAAGATCTGAATAATAGAAGCCAATCAAACCAGAAAGTTTATCGCCATCATAAGTAAATCGTAGCTCTTGTGTTTTTGTTTCGTCTTTTCTTACATCTGTTAGAGTCGATTTTGGTGGATTCATACTCGCATCACCATCCCACTCATAACCATAGGCAGCGTCAGAGTAAGTAGTGATAGATGCAAATGACCATTGATCATTAAGATCGTAATCAAGGTTTAAAATGTATAAGTCAGTATCTGTCCATTCATAAGTCGGCGAATCTAAGTATACGTACCTGTCTTTGTAGATATCATTAATAGGGTAGTCTTGATGACCACTTTCAACCATAACCCAGTCGATACCTTTGTCATTTTCGCTGTGCATAAAACTAAATTGTGCTTCAAATTCAGGTAATGCAGAGGGGGTATAACGCAGCTTCGCACGATAAAATTCGTTGTTATCAAAGTCAGATTCTTTGCCTGTTGCAACATTAGTATTGTAGCCATCAAAGTCACGTTTTTCACCGCTAACACGAAATGCTAACTCGTCTTCAATTAAGCTGCCACCAAAAGCAACAGCGGCCTCTTGTGTACCATACTCGCCAACCCCTAAGCGACCTTTAAAATCAAATTCATGCATAGCATCACGAGTTTTCATTACCACTGCGCCTGCTAAAGAATTACGCCCTTGCAAAGTTGATTGCGGACCTCGTAATATCTCAACTTGGCTAATATCCCATGTTGAGAAGCCGCCTTGTTGCATCATTCGATAAGGGACAGGGGCACCATCAATATAGACACTTGCTAGCCCACCAGAGCCGCCGCCAGTGACATTAAATGCATCGATTCCACGAATATTAAACCCAGCACCATCGGTGCCTGATGTATTAGGTGTTCGCGCTAATACATCGTAAAAATCATTTAAGTTTTCACGCTCTACTGTTTGACCCGTTATCACGGCAACACTTGCTGGTGTTTCTTGTAAGGTTCGGTCTATTTTTTGCCCTTTTACAACAATTTTTTCAATGTCAGCGTCATCAGCTAAAGCTGTTTGCGCACATAATGATAGGGTTAAAAAGCTCGCTATGGCTGCAGCTATCTTTGTTTTTCTTACGATAAGCATTCTAGTTCCGTTATTTGCATAGTAATGATAATGGTTTGCATTATACAAATAAGTTTCATTATTAACAATTTTAAATGGCTTGTAAGTTAAATTTAAACTTGTGGATTAAATAAAATGAAAAAGGCGCATTATGCGCCTTTAAATAAAGATAGGTGGAGAGTTTATTTGTCGTTTTGTTGGGTTGACATCGAACTGCCAACCGAAGCGGTAATCACTAATAAAATGGCCAGCCATTGCCATACACTTAAAAATTCAGAGAGAATTATAAAACCAGCCAATGCTGCGATCGCAGGCTCTAAACTCATCATGATGCTAAAGCCTTGTGCGGGCATATTGCGAAGTGCCACCATTTCTAACGTATAGGGTAGTGCACTAGACATAATAGCCACTAAAATACCAAGTGGTAATACTTCCCAACTCAATAATGCAGCGCCTTGCGAAACGGCGCCGTAAGGTACAAGCACAATCGCGGCGACGCTCATCCCCATGGCTACAGTCATCCCGCCAGAGCCTTGGTTTCCAGTTTTTTTGCCAAACAATATATAAAACGCCCAACATGCACCTGCTGCAAGGGCTAAGATCACGCCCACAGGATCGAGGCTGTCTTCGCCTTTCATGTCAGGTAGCAATAAAATAATGCCAACAATGGCGCAGGCTACCCAAAACAGATCGCGCTTTTTACGAGATGAAAGTAGGGCAACAGCAAGGGGGCCAGTAAACTCCAGAGCAACACCAATGCCTAAAGGAATGCGCTCAATCGCGTAATAGAACAGGATATTCATGCCACCTAAACTCAGTCCATAAACGATGATCGGCATGCGTTGCCCTATCGGCGGAAAAGCTCGCCAAGGCTTAAAAACCAGGCACAAAATAGCAGCTGAAAAACCTAATCGAAGTGCTGTGGTACCTTCAGGGCCTATTAAAGGGAATAATTGCTTTGCAACAGAGGCACCAGATTGAATGGTAACCATTGCAAGAAGCACGCAAATAACAGCAATAAAAAACGGTGGAATGGTGCGCTGCATCACTGTCCTTATGAAAGTTAATAGTTCAAGTTTGCGGCGATTCTACTGATGTTTTGAGGGAGAAGAAATGTTTTTCGTTAAACGGACACAGATTTTCGATAAAGCAAAATTATGGGTATCAAATTGCTTTGATACCCATAAAGAGAGTGCTTAACTTTGTCCTGCTTGTTCAAAGGTCGGCATGATGGTTTGCGTGGCCTGTTTTTGCTGCTGGCATTTTGCCACTTTAAAGAAAGTAGCCGCAAAAATAGCAGCGACAATATCAACTAAATAGCTTGAGTAAAATAGTGAATTGGTGTCGCTGGCAAGTTTTACTAGCGTAGATAACACCATTAATGCACACAGACTTGCGAGTAAATAAAACCCAACCGTGGTTGCCTTTTGCACAGGTTTTAAGAAGCTATATATTACAAAAACAAAAAAGGCTGCATAGTAACTGAATAGGGTAGCGTAGTTTGTGTTGCTAACAAATGCAGGTAGCCATTTGGCAGCGACGAGTGTAAAAGCAACGGCAATCATAGACCCTAAACAAACGCCAATGGTGAGTTTTGCCATAAACAAGGTACTGCGTTTATTAGGATCTTTTTTGAAGCGTTTGTCTATCCACAGTAGATTACCTGAATAGAATAAGAAGGCGCCAAGTAATCCCATAATGAAGTAACCCCAACGACCCCAGTCTCCTCCATAAGTGCCAAAATGGAGTGAGAAAATACTGGCAACCATGTTACCCCACACTGCATCTTCGCCTTGCGGGTAGCTTGAGTTAACCACTTCTAGTGTGTACGGGTTCATAAATAAATAATCAGTATCTGGGCCGCGTACTACCGCATTATTGTTACTCATCATAAACACCGCAGAAGGTGATGCTGAATTTAAATTACTATAGCGAATATGGATTGGCTCATAGCCGGGGGCATAGTTTTTCGCTGCGAGTACTTGCTCATCAATGCGTGGCAAGTTTTCAATATGAAAACTTTGCGCCGCAGGCGTAGGGCGCTGAAATAGCGGCTTACCATCATAAAATTGTGCTAAACCACCATAAATAAAATCATGAAATGCAAATACCACCACGGTAAAAGCAATGACTAAATGAAATGGTAGACTGGCTATACCGACAAGGTTATGGCTATCAAGCCAAAATCGACTAGGCCCTTTTTCTTTTCGCAGTGCAAAAAAAGTTTTAACTAATGTCGGCAGTAAAATAATCACTCCTGAGACCAAAGCTAAAAAATACAAAATACAGGCAATACCAAGAATATACACCCCTGATTGATCATGACCAATTTCGCCTATAAAGCCTGCTGTACGGTGTAAATAATCAACTAAATCAGCAAGTTCATTTTCGGTTTGTACGCTGACGTTTAAACTGCCATCAGCATTTAGGTGGGCGAAGTTCAGTTGTTTATCAAGCTCCATGCCTCGGGCATTGCCTTTGATATACCACGAAAGAGGTGCATCTTGGGTATGTAAATCAAGGTTAAAGCCTTTAGCAAGTTGTTCGCCTTGCTCATTAATTGCCGTATCTACCAGCGTTTGGTAGTCATAATTAGAGCTGGTGACTTTAGGAGCTTGAATGGGGGCAGCCCATTGCTGGATTTCGTGTTTGAACATGGTCAAGCTGCCAGCATAAAAACCTATGAATAGCACTAAACCTGCAATGATGCCTGTCCATGTGTGTACTCCTTGATAGGTGCGAAGAATATCCGATCTGACTTTCATAATGCGTTCCTTAGCATAAAAAATACGCCATAAAGCAGCACAGTTAACCCACCAAGTACAAGCCAAGCTTGTTTTGCTGAGTTGAACAAATAACTAAAACTAAAAATGGTTAGCCAAACCGGCGTGATCATCCACATGTTAAATTGCACTTTATCGCGAGCATCAATGCCTCCAGGGCCATACCAAGCAAAAAAAGCAACGAAAATAAATGAAAGTGCTAACCCTAAAATTGCACCTGCTAGCGTTTTCCCTAACCAAGTTGGTTGGCGTTTAGCTGAACTTGTCATGAGTTATCCTTTTCTTCGCAGCAGGCTCGCAAAAGGGAGCAGCATCAAAATTAGCATCACACTAAAGATGATGTAGAACACGGCCGCTGTGACTGAGAATTGTTGAAGGGCAAGTATTGATGCGCAAATAGTTAACGCAATTGAAAGTAATCGCCATTGTTTTTTAATTGGTTTTTTTAAGAATCGCTGCTGTTTTCTGGTGCAATATAAAATACTGACAGCGAAAAAGATAAGCAAAGTAACAGTAAAAATGAGCATGAGATTATAGTTGTAGTAAACATTAAATCTTATTGTAAATGATAACTAAACTCAATTGCAATAACATTGAGCTTGTGTTAATTTCCTAGCGTTTTTTATCAAACGCAATTTGTTTAATTCTAATAATCTCTTACGGGGAAAGGACATTGGCTACAGCATTTAAACTTAATTCACTCACCAAAGTTATGCTTGCATCATTACTTGTTACGCAAGGCTCAGCGTGGGCCGACGACGATCAAAACAGTCGAAAATCAATGGATACCATTGTTGTTACAGGTGAAAAAACTGAGAAGTCACTTAAAGAGACGATGTCGTCAGTGGCAGTTGTTGATAAGTCGCTATTAGAAAACGGCCAACTTGCATCGATATCTGAAGCGTTGTCAGAAATGGCGAACGTTGTTGTGTTAACGGGCTCGGTGCCAGATATGCGAGGTGTGTCTGGTAATGGTGGCGCAACGGGCTTTAACTCATTTAGTGGTGGTTCAAAGGCTCGTGTCTCAACCTTGATTGATGGTGTAAGCCAGCCGTTTGTAGCTGATTTAACTGGTGATACGGGTCTGTGGGATGTAGAACAAATTGAGGTTTACCGAGGGCCGCAATCAACCAGCAATGGTCGTAATAGTATTGCGGGTGCTGTCTACATGACAACTAAAGCGCCAACTCAAGATTTTGAAGGCGCTGTGCGCGTCGGTTATCGCAACCAAGATAGCTACCTAGACACTGCCGCAGTAGTATCAGGAGCGTTAGTTGAAGATGTATTAGCATTTCGTTTATCAACTCAGTACGTTGATGGCGAAACATTTTCAAATCCGCCGGTATACGAAACAAACCCAACTGATCGTGAGTTAAACAAGTTAAATACCAGTAGCACACGCGCTAAATTACTTTACACACCAAGCCAAGATTTATCAGTACAGCTAACATATTCAACTTATAGTGAAGAGGGTAACTCGGGTCGTAAGTACTTTTTAGCGGATGAGCTATTTGATTATGAGCCACTATATCAACGTATTATGGATACTGAATCTGACACCATGCAAGTGAATGTTGATTACAAAATTAACGATGATTTTTCGCTAGATGTTTTAGTTGCTTATATGGATTACAAATGGGGCTTTGAAGCATATGAGCCACTTGAAAGCGCAGAATCTGATGTATCAATGGATGAGAGTAACATCACTGTCGATACCAAATTGAACTTTGGTTTAAGCAATGATTTTTACTCTGGTTTTGTGGGTCTTGCCTATTTTGATCGCGACCAAGACTTTGAAAGTGTAGGTGCAACCAACTATTACGGTGACGATAGTAGTAAATCGACGGCAATATATGGTGAAACAAGCTTTAACTTAAGTCGCGATTTCACATTAACAGCGGGTCTGCGCATTGAGCGTGAAGAACAATTACGTAATTTTAATATGGCATTTCGTGGTGATATGCTGGTTGAACAACTTGATAACTCTCACACACTGCGTTTACCAAAGCTCGCGATTCAATATGACATTAGCGACGAAACGACTTTATTTGCTAGTGCTCGTCGTGGTTACAATGCAGGGGGCGGTGCCCTTGATTTTACCGCAGAAGATTATTACTACTACGATGAAGAAACGGTTAATACCTATGAAATTGGCTCACGCAGCGTTTTAAATAATGGCGATATTAATATTAGTGCCAACGTGTTTTACAACAACTTCAACGGTTATCAAGCGCTAAGCTCTGAGCGTAAAATCACTAATATTGAAGATGCCCATAGCTATGGTTTAGAAGTTGAAGCTTACAGCATGCTGGGCGAACAGTGGCAATTACATGGAGGTTTTGGTTTATTGAAAACTAAAATAGATGAATCAATTGCGTTCCCAGAAGCCGTTGGCAATGAACTAAATTCTGCGCCGGAGTTAACCGCGAGTTTGGGTGTATCTCACTGGTTTACTGATAGTTTAAAAGTCAATTTAAGTGCTAATTATGTTGATGAGTTTTATGGCGATTTAACGAACACTGAAGAGCGCGTTGCAGGTGATTACACCATTACGCGTTTATCGATGAGCTACGATACCGAACAGTGGCTGATCAGTGCTTTCATCAACAACGCCTTAGATGAAGAGGCGTATACTGCAAAAGAGCCTGCTAGTGGCCGTTACCCACAAGGCTATGTTGCAGTTGTAAACCCACAAACAATCGGTGCATCTGTTACTTACCGATTTTAAATAAACTAATCGCTAGTCGCTGAGCAGAACCAGCGACTAGCCCAATTTAAAGCGGTTAATCTGCCCGTTTAAGTTATTTGCTAAGTTAGCCAATTTGCTTGAAGAATCTGAAATACTTTGTGTTTGTTGCTGCGACTGACGACTTGTATCTTGGACTTCGTTTAAACGCTGGGCTATTTCTTCGGTCACTTGAGATTGCTGCTCAGATGCAGAAGCTATGGTCATATTGGCATCAGAAATCGCTTTTGCTTGAAGGCTAATTTCATCAAGCATATGGCCTACTTTTTCTGAATTGAGCACCGCCTCTTTAATTTGCGCATCGCTTGAACGGATCCTTTGCGTTACTGCATTGGTTGCAGATTGTAATGAGTCAATTTTATCTTGGATCTCAAGGGTTGAGCTCTGTGTGCGGCTAGCCAATGTTCTTACTTCATCAGCAACCACTGCAAACCCTCTGCCTTGTTCACCCGCTCTTGCGGCTTCGATTGCAGCATTCAGTGCTAGTAAATTAGTTTGTTCGGCAATGTTACTTATTACACTTAAAATAGCAGTGACTTCATTTACTGAGGCTTCCAGCTGATTAAGATCTGTTAGCGATTTGGTTAAGGTGTCGGCCACTGACTCAACAGAGCTTACCCCTTGTTGGACAACCTGTAGGCCTTCTTTGGTTTTTTGATTAGCAGCGGTGGCACTGCTTGCCGCTTCTGCACAGTTTTGAGAAACCTCTTTTACGGCCGTTGAGTTTTCATAGACTGAGCTTGAAATTACCTCAATAGCTTGGCTTTGAATATCATTGAGTGTTTTAGCTTGCTGTGATATTTCATCTAAACTTTTCGCCGCCACTTGTGCTTGCTCTGATTGATTATGTATTTCTTTTAGAAGCTGGGAGAGCTTATCAACCATAATGTTGAAGCTGACCGCAAGTTGGCCTATTTCATCATCAGCTTCATGGTCAATATAGCGAGAGAGATCTCCTTCCGAGATACGCTTGGCCTCATTAATTAAAGCGAGAGTTGCTTTAATCACTTTTTTCTCTAATTGCCAATAACACACTATCAAGGTAGCAATGATGGTTAGAACTAAAGCGGTGCTAACTAGGCTTAAAGTTACCACACGGTCATGATTATTTTTTACCTCTGCTGCACTTTTTTCCTCAATTGAATTTAAAAAGGCCTTTACAGGCTGCTGAATTTTCTCAACTTCGGCCATGTAAGCATCGTTGGTTAAAAGCGTAATAGCTTGCACCCATCTTTTATGCTCGCTGACGGTTAAGTTGTTAGTATCTCGACCTAGTAAATCACTGACTAAGCTAAATGCTTTTTCTTCTGTTTCGACCAGTTTGAGTGATAAGTCGTTGGATTTTTGTAATAAAGCCAAATCATCGGTAGCGACATTAAAGGCTTTTAAGCGCTGCACATAGTTTTTTTTCTGACCATTGAGCCAAGCTGCTTTTCCTTGAATTTGGTCAACAAGATGATGGTATTCAACTTCATAGCGAGGATCTAAGGTTACGACATGTTGACGAGCAAGCTCAGTAAGGCGAATCGAATTTGAAGATGAAAACTGAGCAAGATGGCTTAGCTCATAACGCTGTTGAGCCGACTCCATACTCTCATCTTGGCCTGATTGTAAAAATAAAATAATGAAGAGAAGTCCGGCTGCAAGGGTAATGGTTGCTGCGAAAACGGTTCTGAGTAAAAAGCGTATAGTCAAAGTATTACCCTTCATATTGAAAGTAAGTACTATTAACCATAGTACAAAATTTTTGATTCAATAAAAATTACGGGTAAGTTATTTAGAGGTGGTCATTTAAGCTTATGTTGAAAATGAAAAGGGCAGAGTCAACCACCCTTGAGTAATGCATTTATTGGTCTGCTGGATACACAACGCCAAGCTGATTTCGTGCTTCATCAAGTACAGCCATAACTTGTTTTGACAGTGTATGAGTATTAACAGATGACTCAATTTGTCCTGCATTCGCAGCTTGAATAAAGTGGCTGACCTCATGGCGCATAAAGTGATCATCAAATGGCTCAGACAGTTCTTCAACCGTGCCATCGTTACCAATAAATTGCATGCGCTTTAATAATGACACCGCTTCAATACGTATTCGGCCTTTCTCACCTTGAATTTCAGTAAAATTATCGCCTTGCGAGATTTTCGAATAGCTGATCACCGCTTGCTTATCAGCGTAATTTAAAAGCACATCGCCAGCGCCATCAACACCAGTTTCAAGCAACACACCACTGGCTTTTACACTCTGAGGCGCGCCCCATAATGCGAGTAAAATATACAGCGGATAAATACCTAAATCGACTAATGCACCGTTAGCAAATTCTGGCAAGAAGGTATTTGGGCGTTCGCCGTTTTTATATTTATCGTAACGCGATGAGTACTGACTATATTGGCCAATATATTTGCGTGGCGTGCCTATCTTTGCCATGGCACTTTTTAAGCGTGCAAAGTTTGGTAAATGGGTAGTCATCATCGCTTCCATGTATAAGCGTTGATGCGTTTTGGCCGCCTGAACGATGGCCTCAAGCTCTTTGCTATTAGCAGCCGAAGGCTTTTCACCTAAAACATGTTTACCAGCTTTTAAACACATTACAGCATAGTCTTTATGTAAGCTATTTGGTGCAGCAATGTAGACGGCATCGACTAATGGGTCTTCGCATACTTGCTCAATATTGGTAAACACTTTAGCGTTTTGAGCATCGTGCTTTATAAGGAAAGCCTCGCCTGTTTGCTGCTCTCGAGAGCACACACCATATAAGGAGAAATGTTCAATTTCTTTAGCTGCACTCAGTAGTGTATCGCTTATAAAATTGGTACCTACAATCACAAAGTTCATGGTTACTCCTCGCTGTTTTGTACAAGCCATGCTTGCCAATTCTGTTCAAATTTTTCCATTTGTTTATGTTTTTTGCTTAACAAATGTTTGTCTTCATCTTCTTGGGCCATATAAGGGCCAACGCGGCATAATGCACAGTATTTTTCACCTAAATAAGCAGGAAAACTAAGCTTAGGGGTAATTTCATTGTTAGTTTTTTCGCTAAATACATAGGTAATGCCGCTAGTATCTTTAACGTGTTTATCGCGATCAACATTGCGAATTTTATAGCCCGGAAACACGCTAATATCGAATGGCATTTGGCCAAGGTATTGGCAATTAAGCCCTTGATTTAAGCTGCCCTCAATATTCCATTCGCGGTAAGGTTTTACATCTTTAGAGGTGATGTAACATAACATCGGGCCGTTTTTATCTAATGCAAACTGGCTAGCGTAGTCTAGGTAGCGATGCAACAAAGCACGGTTTAATACATTCATACCCCCTTGTTGGGTGTGTGCTTTAAATGCGGCTTCACCTTTAAATGCAGGTATCAGTGGAAATTGAAAAATAACCACATCGAAACAAGCGCCATCTAAGCGCTGCCATGAGTCTGGCCTTGTTACATCAAACTCAGTGAGTGTTTCAATATTAAGTTGTTGCAAGGCGCTAAGTGCATTGTCGGCATATTTTTGTTCTATGGTGTTTGCATCATCATAAGTTGTAGCAACAAGCTTGGCTGGTTTTATATAACGAGCAACAGAGTGTGAAAATGATAAATCACCATCGCCTACCGTTAATATGCGCCAACTAGGGTCTAAATACATGGGGTTATTTGCCTTGTTCTGGCGCTATTTCAACTGAAATTTTAGGGCAAAGGGCTAAGCGAGTTTTAAGGCCTTCTATGGCTATTTGCTTAAAAATTAGATTGAAACTAATTAAAACAGCAATAACGATATGAATAGGGCCATGGGTAAAGCCTGCATCTGTATCAAAAAGCATTAAGCCGAATAATAAAAACATGATTGCTAAAAATATTTCAATCAGCTGATTTGAGTATAGCTTTAAATTGCCTTGGTTTTTATGATCTTTTTTGATGTGAATTGCACAAAAAAATGGGATCACTTTTATTTTAAAGTGAGCGTTTTTTTCTACGTAATTTTCACCTAAGTGATCTAGTTTAGCGCGCAGTTGATCTATCATAGCAAGTCCTTAAAAAACTGAGCCGCGGATGTTACCGCAAACGCAAGAAAAGGGCTACTCAGGATAGATACTCATGCCAATTACAAATATGTGGCATACAAACACAACCGAGGTTAAAACGAATCGCATTTTTTGATAATCAACGTGATAGGTTTGCCACTGCGGTGTGCTTTTCTCAAACAACAGCACGAGCCAAAAGCTCGCAGCAAGCCAAGCCAGTATCCAGCTTGACGGTAAAAAGCTTAAAAAACCAATCGGTAAGATAGGAATAATTGCTTTGATGGCATCAGCATGCGTTTGCTGGCCTGCATGCCATAAATTACCAGCCATAAAGGCTAAAATGGCGATGCTATAAAAAGTGAAAAAGTCTAAGTTAACAGCATTACTACCTGCTATAAGCGGCCAGCCTACACAGCCTAAAAAAGGCAGTAAACCTAAGTAACCAAGTTGAATGTGATTAATAAACTTTTCCATAATGACCTTTAAACTACCTAACTGGTATAAAATAACTCGTAGTTATTTTATACCAGTTAGGCGGCTAAAACGATCGCTTTATTGCTGACGTAACTCTCGACGTAGAATTTTGCCAACCGTCGATTTAGGCAATTGTTCCATAAAAATGATTGATTTAGGCACCTTATAAGCACTTAAGTTTTCGCGGCAGTAGTCACTCACTTGTTGTTCATCAACCTGCTCTTTTAAAGTAATGTAGGCACACACACGCTCACCGGTTTTTTCATCTTTTGCACCAATAACAGCCGCTTCGCAGATAGCCGGATGCTGACAAAGTATGTTTTCAACTTCGTTAGGGTACACGTTAAAACCAGAGACAATAATCATGTCTTTTAATCGGTCTACAATTTTGTAATTACCACTTGGTAGCTTCAGACCCACATCACCGGTTTTGAAAAAACCACGTTTCATGCATTTATCGGTTTCATCTTGGCGTTGCCAGTAGCCCATCATTACTTGCGGGCCTTTAACAACTATCTCGCCAGACTCACCGTCTGCAACGGGCTCGTCGTTTTCATCCCAAATTTCCACGGTGGTGTTTGATAGTGGGCGGCCAATGCTGCCAATTTCTTCATTTTGAAAATCGTTTAATGTCACAACTGGCGAGGTTTCTGATAAGCCATAGCCTTCTGTGATTGTACATCCTGTGGTGCTCATCCACGCATCAGCTGCAGCATGTGTTAAAGCTGCGCCCCCTGACACGGTCATTTTTAGGTTTGAAAAATTAAGTGCTTTAAACCTTGGGTGCATACACAGACCAATAAACAAGGTGTTAATCCCTGAAAAGTAATTAATATCAAAAGGTTCGATTTGCTTAACTAAGGCATCTAAATCACGAGGGTTTGGAATAAGTACATTAAATTGCCCCATGGCAAATAAGCTAACCATGTTCACCGTAAAGGCGTATATATGATAAAGCGGAAGCGGGCAAATACCGGTTTCTTGACCAGGCGTTAAAATGTTCTCAAAGCGCTCATTCATTTGCTCGGCATTGGCTAAGATGTTGCCATGACTAAGCATCGCTGCTTTGGCAACTCCTGTGGTACCGCCGGTGTATTGTAAAACAGCAATATCGTCACGACTTGCTTGATGAGCGTCAAGAGGGGCAAGTCTTTCACCTTGGCGAATGAGTTCGTTTAACGAAAATTGACTCTCTTGTAATGCTGGCTCAGCTAAAGCGGCTGCAACAATAACGGTTTTAATGGATGTATCATTAATAATTGTTGCTAATTTTTCGCTAAGGGCATCAAGAATAACAATGGCTTTCACATCTGCATCATTAAACTGGTGTAGCATTTCACGGGCAGTATAAAGCGGGTTGGTATTGACTACGATTAATCCTGCACGAAATGCTGCATAAGTTACGATAGGGTAATCAACAATATTAGGTAGTTGAATAGCAATTCTGTCTCCTGCAACAAGACCACTTTGCTGTTGAAACCACTGGGCTAAATAGCGAGATTGTTGTTCTACTTGAGAAAAAGTGAATGTTCTTCCCACACTTGTGTAGGCAGAAAAGTCAGCATAAGTCTTACAACTATGCTCAATTAATTGCGTGAGGTTATCATGTGTGTTCATGGTTATTCCTTAGCTTGTTTGACTAATGAATATATACAATTTGTTAACATGAAACTTAGCTTTAAACGACTTGTTTTTGACTTTTTACGCCATTAATGGGAATGAAACTTGCGGTAATCTCTAGGTGGAATACCATACCAACGTTTAAAAGATCGAGTAAATTCGCTGTAATTAGAAAAGCTCAAGATATCTGATATGTTTGATAAAGTGAGGCTAGATTCAATTAAATATTGATGTGCCAAATGACAGCGTACGTCATCGACTAATTCACGAAACGTTGTGCCATGCTTTGTTAAGTGGCGCTGTAAGCTACGGGTACTCATCGATAACTTTTCGGCTACAAGGTTTACCCCAAACTCCTCGTGTAGTAAGTACTGCTTAATCATCACTTCAACATGATCTGAGATATTTTCACGTTTGGTGTTTTGAATCAGCCCAAGCTGTTGGCTGAGTATAGAAAACAACTGCTTATCTGAGTTCTTAATAGCGAGTTTAAGGTATTTTTTTTCAAACACGACTGCTGTGTGTGCACAATTAAACACAGGAACTTGACCTAATGCTTGGCGATAAACACTCGGATTTTCATTACAACTATGGGGAAGTTCCAAACGGTGCAGTTTTATTTGATCATCGGTTAGTTTCTTTAATAAATTAACCCCAACACTCAGGGCTAGATCAGCGCCATGATAGACACTCACTTTTAAGCTACTACGAACTAAAAATGATAGTTTTACATAGTTTTGGTCTACTTCAAGGAGTAAATCAGCGCTATTTTGATGAATGTGATAATACTTAGTTAAATTTTTAAGTGCCGATTCAAGGGTGTCGCAATTACCCACCAAATAACCAACAGAGCCCAAAATGTTCAAGCTTTGCCAACGCCCTAATTCTAACCCAAAATAGGGCAGGTTTAGTTCTTTCGCCGTGGTCTCTAACAGTTGAATGAGTTGCTGATACTGCACAAAGCTATTGGCATCTTGTAGTTGTTTTCTGTCTAAACCAACGTGTGATAAAAGTAAATTAGGGTTCACCAATTTGCTTTCGATCAGCTCAATATAGCCATGTAGAGCAGATACTCTAATTAGATCAGGTGCTTGTGTTAATCGGGGCATAGTATGCTCTTTTTTGTGCTCTGGCGTAAAAAGTAAAAAAAATTGCGTGCAAAGTAAAGTAATACAGGTCATTAAAGTTTAACAATGTATTAACGTCAACAATACGCTGATTTACTAACACGCATTAAAGAGGGCACACACATGGCATTACCAGATATTATTAATCATCAAGATTTTTTACTCACTATTCATACCAATGATGAAAAGCTAATTAAAAACGCTTTACCAGGCGTGCACATTTATCCACTCATGCTGGATTCTGAGAATGGGGTATGGGTTTTACGCGTTTTATTTGAACCGGGTACAGTTTTGCCAAAGCACTTTCACACTGGTGTTGTGCATTTATATACCATGGCGGGCAGCTGGCACTACACAGAATACCCAGACGATTTACAAGTAGCGGGTAGCTATTTGTTTGAACCAGGTGGTTCGATTCATCAATTTCAAGTCCCAGCAGACAACACTGAAGTGACCGATACCTTTATGATAGTAATGGGAGCTAATATTAACTTTGACCCAGATGGCAACTATATGAACATTATGGATGCAGGTTGGATTGAACAAGTGATGTTAGCAGCTGCAAAAGAGCAAGGAATTGAGCCTAACTACATAAAACCAAAGAGTTTATACGGTTTTAGTAAATAATTTTATTCCCTGAAGTGAAGGCCCTTGATTGCATAAGTGATTGAGGGCTTTGTAGTTTTTGCTATTTCCAACCTTTTAATCTAAAAAACAAATCAATTTAATCTAAACAATCAATTTTATTTTAATCGCTCAGGCCTCTATTGTATTAATCAAGCAGACGCAAGGCTGCGTTAATTAAACTTTTTAAATACATCAATGAGGAATATTATGAGCACTTCATTAATTAACACAAAACTACAACCATTCAATGCAACAGCTTACCACAACGGTGACTTTGTAGAACTAACAGAAAAAGACGTGCTAGGTAAGTGGTCAATCTTCTTCTTCTACCCAGCTGACTTTACTTTCGTATGTCCTACAGAGCTTGGTGATGTTGCTGATTACTACGAGCAGCTTCAAGAAATGGGTGTTGAGGTTTACTCAGTATCAACTGACACGCACTTCACTCACAAAGCATGGCACGATACGTCTGACACAATTGGTAAAATCAAATTCCCAATGATTGGTGACCCTACAGGTCGTATTACTCGTAACTTCGGTGTGATGATTGAAGACGAAGGTCTTGCTCTTCGCGGTACATTCGTAATGAACCCTGAAGGCGAAATCAAAGTAATCGAAACTCACGACTTAGGTATCGGCCGTAGCGCGAAAGAGTTAGTACGTAAAGTACAAGCTGCACAGTACATTGCTAACCACGACGGTGAAGTATGTCCTGCATCATGGCAGCCAGGTGAAGAGACACTTGCTCCTTCACTAGACCTAGTTGGCAAAATCTAATTTGTCACAGCACTAAACGATAGCAAAGCTTTGCTTTGCTATCTCAATGCAACCTTAATTGCCCATCACAACTCACATTAAGCACATTAGCGGGTGATGGGCAGTTATCCCTAAAATTTTTCTAGATTATTTATTCTGAACTCAAGGGCTAAGCCATGTTAGATACGAATATCAAAAACCAATTAACAAGCCACTTTGCTTCTATTACCAGCCCTGTTGAGCTGCTTATCGCCTTGGATGACAGCAATAAATCAACAGAACTTAAAAACTTAGCGAACGATTTAGCATCGTTAAGCGACAAATTCTCGGTGCGAGATAACCCTAACCAAGCCGTACGTCGTCCGTCTATGGTGGTATCTTCACCTATTAACAATACGCAAATCACATTTGCGGGTGTGCCTATGGGCCACGAATTCACAAGCTTGATCCTTGCATTACTCCACACAGGTGGTCATCCAAGCAAGGCATCAGAGACTGAAATTGAACAAATTAAATCATTACCTGGGCCGCTTAACTTTGAAGTGTATATTTCATTAAGTTGTCAAACATGTCCGCAAGTAGTGCAAGCACTTAACTTGATGGCGGCACACAATGAAAATATTACGGCGACTATGATTGATGGCGCCTTGTTCCAAGACGAAGTGAACGAGCGTAATGTGTTAGCAGTACCAGCTGTGTACTTAAATGGAGAGTTATTCAGCCAAGGCGCTGTTAACCTGACCGACATTCTAAATAAAGTAGATACCAAAGCGGCTGCACGCCAAGCCGAAGCACTGAACGATAAAGAGTTATTCGATGTACTTGTTGTTGGTGGTGGTCCGGCAGGGGCTTCTGCGGCAATTTATTCGGCGCGTAAAGGCTTAAATACCGGTGTTGTGGCAGAGCGTTTTGGTGGTCAGGTTTCAGACACGTTAGCAATTGAAAACTTTATCTCAGTAAAAGCGACCGAAGGTCCTAAATTAGTTGCTCAACTTGAAGAGCACGTAAAAGAATACGACGTAGATGTGATGCAAAACCAACGTGCGGCATCGCTTACTAAACAAGGTAATTACCAAATCACGCTAGAAAATGGCGCGGTGCTAAATGCTAAGTCAGTGGTATTAGCAACTGGTGCACGCTGGCGTGAAATGAATGTACCCGGTGAAAAAGAGTATCGCGGTCATGGCGTTGCTTACTGCCCTCACTGCGATGGCCCGTTATTTAAAGGTAAAGCGGTTGCGGTTATCGGTGGTGGTAACTCAGGTATTGAAGCGGCAATCGACCTTGCAAACATTGTAGAGCATGTCACTGTGCTCGAATTTGCTGATACCTTACGTGCTGACGAAGTACTTATTCGCAAAGCAAATAGCTTAAACAACATTACGATTATCAAAAACGCGCAAACAACAGAAGTTGTTGGTGATGGTAAACGAGTAACAGGCTTAAGCTATATTGACCGCATCTCTGGCGATGAAAAATCACTTGAGCTTGCAGGTATCTTTGTGCAAATCGGCTTGGTGCCAAACACTGAATGGTTAAAAGATTCAGAATTAGCACTGACTCGCTTTGGCGAAATCGAAATAGACAGCAAAGGTGCAACATCATTACCGGGTGTTTACGCGGCAGGTGATGCAACAACAACGCCGTTTAAGCAAATCATTATTGCCATGGGCAGTGGTGCAACGGCAAGTTTAGGTGCATTTGATTACTTAATTCGCCACAGCGATGAGATTCAAAACACCGAAGATGCAGCTTAATTAGCGACTCTTGATTAGGCAGCTCACACCCATAGCTGCCGCTTTAAAGCCGCCCTCTCCAAAGGCGGCTTTGTTTTTATTCATCCAGCTACTGATACTGTGCTGCAGTTATAAATTCCTCAAAACTTTCACACCAAATAATCACGGTATTGTAATCGCTGACATCAATACCTTGTGGCACAACTAATTTAAAGCCGTTGAACGAACGCACCCCTGCAACACGCTGCATGGTGCCTTTTTGTGCTAAAAAATCGGCTTCGTTATCAATAAAGTTTCGCGACAGATAAAGTTGATAGTCAGGCCCTGGTGATAACGTGCCTTGCATAGAAATAGCATCATTCGTTAGATACACCATACCATCACCATAATGAAGGCGATCTGAGCCTTTAAGATCAGGTTTAAACTCTGCACTAAACAGAGCTCTCGTTTGATGTTGTTCAAGAGTCTTGATTTCAGGGGCTGGTTGCTCAGTTAAAATTGGCAAACTGTATATCCCAGCCATAAAGCCCGCAGCAAAAATAGCCAATGCTATGATGAAAATTAACAGTGCTTTTAGCATTATTATTCCCTATTTTTTAAGTTTATGATGTGGCGTTGACTTAAAGAAAATTGCTTTTCAACATCACCAAAGTGTTGTAAATAAAGCTGCTCAAGTTCACCCGATTGCTGTATCTTTTGCATGCCTTGTTCTAGCAAATCCCTAATATTTTGATTTTCTTTACTTAAGTAAAAGTAATAGTCATTGGGGTATTGCAACATAATGTCTGGCGCAATGACAAAGTTTGTTTGTTGTAGTCGCTGAAGTTCTACACCTATTGCTAATGCTGAACGAGGAAAGTAATCTGCTAGACCACTTTCAAGTGCTTTGACCATTCCTGCGTAATCAAGCTCTCCATTTACAGATAAACCATTTGCTTTTAGCACATCATAATCTGACCAGCTTTGTTGTTGCACTGCAAGTAGCGGCCTTAATTGTTCCAAGTTTTTGATAGCTTTAAATTTTAGTTGCTCTTTTTTATGAATAATTAGTAGCCGCTTACCGTGTAAGCCCTTATAAATAGGAATAGTTGTTTTTACTAAGGTATTACTTAACTGAGAAGGTAAAGATAGCCAGGCGAGAGTTATGGCTTTGTTGTGGCTAAGTTGCTCTACTATTCGTTTATCATTCATTGGTTGCGAATCATATCGGATGATAATATCAGCATTTACCGCGGCAAAGCTTTTCGTAAGTATTTTATGAATGTACTGCTGTTTGACTGCATCAGTATAAATAGGTTTAGCAAGTTGGATTACAATTTGACTTTGCGCGATTGCGTAAGAACAATGCAAAGCTAAAAATAATAATAACAGGCGCCAAATTGTAGTCATTTATTAGGTTCTCTGTGTGCAAAGTAATCAGTTGCCCATCATACTTTGAATACATGGACCTGTTGCTGTAATCGCGACGCTAATGAAGCTAATTCTTGACTTGCTTGAGCGTTTTGCTGCGAGCTTTCGCTAACTAGTGAAATACTACTGCTAAATTCATTTATATTACAACTAAGTTCGTTGGCAACGATTGTTTGCTCATCTGTTGCGGTAGAAACTTCGTTGTTCATATCGGCAATAAGTGCCATTTCTTGAGTGATTTCAGTCAGTAATTGTGATGAGCGTTCTGCGTATTCAACACTTTGTTTAGCACTTTCGTCGGCATTGCCCATGGCGGTCACTGCTTGCTGCGCCATTGCTTGTAGTTTACTGATCATTTCGTTAATACTCGCTGTGGCTTTTTGCGTGTTGTGCGCAAGCTGCCTTACTTCATCAGCCACCACAGCGAAACCGCGACCCGACTCACCTGCGCGTGCTGCTTCAATGGCCGCATTTAACGCAAGTAAATTGGTTTGTTCAGCAACCCCTTGAATCATCATTACCACTTGATTGATATCTGTTGATTGTGTATTTAACTCATTGATAAGTTGAGTATTGGTATTAACTATATGCGACAAGTGGTTAATTGCATCGATATTTTCTTGTACAGACTGTTGGCCAAGCTTCGCTGTCTTATCTGTGTGGGTGGCTTTTTCTGAAGTCGCAAGCGCATTAGCTGCAACTTGTTCAATAGCACTGCTCATTTGCGTAATAGCAGTAGCAATCATTGCCGATTGTTGTTCTTGTTCAGTGGCAGTGCTGGCAACTTGGTCGCTAATTGAGTTCATTTGCTCAGCGGCAGATGAGAGAGTAAGTGTTGCGCTGGTTACATCATTAACAAGAGCATGAATGCGCTCCATCATAGCGTTAAAGTGGTTTGCTGCCTGAGCTATCTCATCATTACCATGGGTTTTTGCGCGGAGCCGCAAATCAGCGTTTTCAGAGATTGAACCTATTGTTTCGCTTAGCGATAACAGAGGGTTGTGAATAGAACGATAAATAACAAAGGCAATAAACAACAAGATAATAATTAAAATAGTTATCGAAGCTGTCATTGCGATAGTGACTTGGGAAAAGTCTTTATCTGCCGCATTTTTAAATTTGTTGGCTTCATTGATCTGTAAATTAATCAGACCTTGATAACTTTCACTGAGAGGGTCAAACACGTCGTAAAGTTCTTTTACAAACACCTCATTAGGGATCGCTTTTAGCTGGTTACTGTTAACTTGGTTTAAAAACCTGCTAAGTTCACTTTCGACTACAGAGAGATTCTTTTCAACAATATTAACTAAGCGTTGTTCTTCGGAAGTGAGTTTTGTTGCTAAATAGCTTTTCCATTTATTGTCAGCAACATTCTTTGCGTTTTCAACTGCGGCTAGAAAGTCAGTTTTGGAGATTTGATCAGCGCGGTATTTATGAAATAAATCAACAATGTTAACAGCGTAATTGTCCGATACTGTTTTTATTTGCTCTAACGGAAGTACTCTGTCTCTATACAAACTATCAATTCCTTTGACCATATTAGACATCATCGACATCGTGAAAATAGATGTGATCACAAAAACAGCAACTGGTAACAAAGCTAAGACAGCTAATCTCGTACGAACAGTGTAGTTATTTAACATGAGCGAGCAAACTTTTGTAGGGACTTATTATTAAAACTAATAGAGAAATGGTTTTAAGCAAGTTTTTGCAATTGTTTGATGGGTTTTTCTTTTGATAGACCTCATTTAGTTAGTAAAGTCACCATATGCAGCCTTTATATTGTAGGCAACAAAGCCAATTTTCACGTTGGCTTTGTTTTGTTCCTATTTTTACATTAATGGCCGCGATTAGGCATTTGCCTTGGTATCTGTCTTTGTGTATTACGGCGCATTTGTTGACGCTGCATACCTTGCTGACGTGCTCTGTTCGCGCGATTTAATTGCTGCATACGATTTTGCTGCCTGTTTTGCATATGCTGACGCTGCTGTAATGCTTGTTTCGCTTTACTTTTATCTATGCTTTGCAATTTATTTTGCACTTGCTGGCGGTCAATGTTTTGTGCCCGATCTTTGATTTGTTGCTGTTTATCAGAAGGTATTGTTTGCCATTTTCCCTCAACACGTTGTTGCCATTTATCGGCATCATGCTTGAGCACGTTTCCATTTTTATCCGCAAACACGTTGTTTGCCTTATCGCGTTGGCTGATGGCGGTTTTTAAATCGCGTTTCACTTGCTGCTTTGAAGCTAGACGAGATTTACTTTTATCGCGTTTATAAATGTTATGTCTTGGCTGTTTATTAAGATGACCTGGTTTATGGCCGACATTAATCTTGTTACCAATATTGATGTTGCCATTATTAATAATAATAGGGCCGCGGTAACCACCGCCATACCAGCCATTACAGCAATGATAAGGTCGGTAATTTGTTGGCCAGCCGACATGCCAATTCATACCTAGATTCAAAAAGCCATTGCTCCAGCTCAAGCCAAACGACCAACCTGTCCAGTTGTTATAGCCAATATTAAAACCCCAAGTCGGTGGGCGAGGGTAGTAGTAGCCACCGCCCCAGTATGGCGGGTAATACCAACCCGTTCCATAAACTGGCACACCATAATAAGGGTATGACCACATGTAACCTGGGTAATAACCAACATACACCACCTCAGGAGTTGACTCGTAGATCTCGACGTAAGTGACGTTGTAAACGGGGGAGCTTGGAGGAATTTTTGCAATATCGTCTTTTGGAATGCTATCAGCAACAAGCCATGGTCCTTGGGCGGAGTTTGCTTTAAACCACACCGCATTATCGACTGCATAATATTTGCCTTTAATTTGCAGCACTTGTGCATCGGTATTAATAGCATAAGAAACTTGCGTGCCCGGGATACGTTCAAACTTAGGTTTGCCATCATAGTACACAGTTAAACTGGTATCTTTACGGCTGATAGCCGCTGTTTGCGGCACTTTTGCATCTAGTACAGCTTCGTCAGCTTCTTCTGTGCCGGCAACTGAAACTCTTAGACCAGCTAAATCTGATTCAGGTGGAATATTGGCAAAGCTTTCGGGTAGTTCGTCGCCGCGTACAAATGTCCACGGGCCTGTTTGTTGTTTTGCGCGATACCAGCGCCCAGATAACAAGACATACATGTTATTCGTTTGCATTTCACGTAGCCACGGGGTTTCAGTGTTAAACACATACATGAGCTCGCCACCGGTTAGACTTTTCCATTTAGCTGCGCCATCGGTGGCAATGAGCTCAGTGGGTTTAGTCGCCACGACTATAGCTGGTGGCGCACTAAGACCTGAACTTTCAGTATCTTTAGGGAGCATTTTTACAAGTTCGGTAGGCGGCGTTTGAGTGAATTCATAAGGCCCTTTGGCTTGTTTTGCCTGATACCAAAATTGCCCATCGGTGAGATAACAAAGTTTACTTTTACTATCTTTAATCACTGTCATGGCGGTGTTTAAAGCACGCTCATATTGGCTGTTTTCAACTTGACTAAACTTAGGTTCACCATCAAAACTCAGCAGTACCGACAGTTGCTCTTTGACTATAATCGTTGGAGGGTCGGTTTTTAATTGCGTTAAACTCTGCTCTGCTGCTTCTGCACTTTCAAGGCTGGCGGTGAGTTGCGAAAGCGAGGTTTCGAATTGGCTGGCTTTTATTGCTTCATTAACGACAGCAGTAAATTTTTGTTCTCCAGCATCTTTTGACTCAGGCCAGCGTACATCGGTGACTGTCATATTGCGAACGGTGACGGTATCGTTTTCGCGGTCAGTATCTAATTTAGCTCTAAACCAAAACACGCCGAACACTGCGTCATTACCTGAAGCCGAAAATGACATTGCTGCACGGGCTGTTAAAGTATTACCGTTTAGTTTCTCGGGTTGTGGCTGGTAAACAATGAGTGTGCCTTGGTTTGTTTTTACTTGTTGAGGCCACTCAATAGCTTTGCTAAAAAATGAACATAAACATAAAGAAGAGAGTATTAATACCCTGAAGGCAGTGATAAAAGGTAAGAAGAGTTTCATGGTCAATCCTTGGCTAACGTAACTCTTTAAAGTATAGCCAATGGCACCGAAAACGCTTGAAAACAGCGCCTATTTTTAAAGTGTTAGCTTAGGCGCCTTGAGTTAAAAATTGCGAGCCCGCATTTAAGCCCATTTCATAGCCTGCACTGAGTTTTTCAAATGATTTCGTTGTTCGACCAACAGCAAAGTCGGGTGGTGGTGCAATAATATTAATTTTACAATCGCTTGGTGGGTTGGCAATAAAATCAATACTTTGATTGTAATTTTCTGCACGTCTTAAGGTGGCTTCTGCTAATGCCGGGGTGTTCTTATAAAGACGTTTAACAAACCACGGCGCTTTTGAAGGCTTTTTCTTATAGCCAAGAGGCTGAGATAAAATCACGGTGATTTCTTTATTGCCCATTTCGTATGCTTTACGAATTGGAATCGAATCTGCCACGCCGCCATCAGTGAGTTGTAAATTATCGATAACGGGAAATTCTCGATAAGCAATGGGTAGTGCGCATGAGGCTTTTAATTGCTCTTCAAGAAGTGTTGTACTTGCTTTTAAATACTCAGCCTGACCAGTTTTTATATTGGTTGTGACAATATAAAACTCACTGGCTTGTTTTTCGAAAGTGTCGAGATCAAGGCGAATATCACGCATGGTTTCTTGCCACAGCCAGTCTAAATCAAATAGGTGGCCACCTCTAATAAATCGAACAAAGTCGATGAACTCAGGTCTGCAAGAGTAATCGGTGATCACCGCATGGTTACGTTTGTATTGTGCGCACAAATAAGCGGCAATGTTAGTGGCTCCGGCAGAAACACCATAGCATTGAGTAAAAGGTTGGTAATTAGCTTGAATAAAAGAATCCAGTACGCCAGTGGCAAAAATACCACGCATTGCGCCACCTTCTACAACGAGAGCCCTGTTATTGTTCATTTTCGCAACCTTGCTTGTAACCGTGAATGCTTCTAACCATAACAAACACGGTTACAAAACGAAATAGAGTTTTGACTCTAAGTGAAGTTTGACGCTAGCTGAGTTATATCGCCTCTACCCAAAGTACACCGACTTGTTTATCGGTGACTTTTACTGTGCTACCCGCTGCAATGGGAAAGTGACTTTTTAATTGCCATGTAATCCCCGAATACTGATGCGTGGTTAAACCTTTATCATCAACATCAGCGTTAACGACAAAGGTAAGTTCAGCAAAATCGCTATGTATTGGTGTTGTATCGGTTTTATCTTGCATGCGTTTGAGTGGTTTCCAAAGCACGAGTGCAAAACCAAGAGTAAACACGATATTGCTCCAAAGCGCGGTGGTGTAACTTGTATCAAGTAGGCCTATATTCATTAGTAAGCCACTGGCAAATAAAGATAAGCCTAAAAACAGTAATACATAAGTACTCATACCTAGTACAGCAACTTCAACAATGAGCGCGATAACACCAATAATCATCAGTGCTTCGGCTAAATGGGTATCTAAAAATGCCATTAGCTCACCTAACTTTGTTGCTTTTTATTCAAAGAGTTAATAATAGACATGCCTTGAGCTACAAGCGAGCTTGCATCTGTGCCACTCTCTGGCAGTAATACCACAGATGACTCACGAGCAATGGCTTCTTTAGCGGCAATGGCTTTAGTAGCAAGGTCAAGTTGAATTGCTTTTTGGCCTTGCTCTGTATCGGCGGCTTCACCTACTTTACGTAGTGCATCAGCTTGTGCTTCAGCAACGGCGATAATCGCTTTTGCTTCACCTTCAGCACGTAAAATTTGCTCTGCTTTTTCAGCTTCTGCTGCAAGAACTTGGGCTTGCTTTTTACCTTCTGCCACATTGATAGCAGACTGACGATCACCTTCTGATTCTAAAATTTGTGCACGTTTTACACGTTCTGCTTTCATTTGTGCTTCCATCGCTTCCATGACAGAGTTAGGTGGCACAATATCTTTAATCTCGTAACGTAAAACCTGAATACCCCAAGGCTCAGAAGCTTGGTTAATCGCGGTAACTATGTTGGTGTTTAACATGTCGCGCTCTTCAAAGGTTTTATCTAGCTCCATTTTGCCAAGCTCAGAGCGCATTGTTGTTTGTGATAGTTGAGTAACCGCAAACACATAGTCATCAACACCATACGTGGCTTTATAAGGGTCAAGCACACGGAAATACAGCACACCATCGACGATGAGCGAGATATTATCTTTCGTGATCGCAGACTGCGAAGGTACATCTTGCGCTTGTTCTTTTAAACTGCGATCAGCGGCTATACGGTCAATAAATGGCACAATAAAGTTTAAGCCCGCTTCTTTGGTTGAATGGTATTTACCAAAACGTTCGATTAACCAAGCACGGTTTTGTGGCACAAATTTAACGCTGCTTTTTAGTAGCACTAAAACAAAAATTAGAAGAAAGACTTCTACATTTAACAACAGGTCTAAAATGCTAGAAATGGGATCCATGTACTTTCCTTAGATACAATTAAAATTATTTTTCACAGCTCAGATTACCACCACAAAGCAAGCTGCGCCAATGATTTATAAGGCTAAATTAGCGAGTAATAGTAACAGCATATGTCACTACATTCAGAAAGCTATACATCAGATAGATAGATTTTAAGCAGTTTATAGCCATTAACTACATTGGTACTTTGCTCGCATATCTGCCACAACTTTAATTAAGAATTGCTCAAGCGCATTTAGGTCAATATCGCTGAGTTTATTAATGTAAAGGCATGATTTAGCGTGCTTTATTTTGCCTAGCGTTAAAAGTTCATCACTGAAAGTGCTAAACCCTTGCATTATATATAGGGTTAAATTGCTTTTTCGTGGTGAAAAGCCAGTCATCAACCAGTTGTATTCCCCTTTTGAGTTGCGATATCTGTAGTTACCAAAACCAATGATTGAGTCGCCCCACATGACGGGAGTTTGTTTGGTTACTTTACTAAATAGTTCGAGTAACACGTTTGCATCTGCCTTTCTGGTTGGATGTTCAATACGGCTAATAAATGTATCTACATTGGCATCATTGGGCTGTGTTTTTAATTCGCTCATTAAATTTTTGTCCTAAAAACTAACAATTAGCATGGTGAGGCAAAGTTCGTTTTATAAGGTACATTTTTTGGTCAGCTTGTGCGACAATTTCATTGGCCGATTTCTGAGTTCCAAAAAACATAGTAACCCCAACACTCGCAGAGCCGAAGTAATTGACATTTTGGTATATAAATTGGGTTTCAATTGCTGATTGTAGTTTATCGGCAACACGATGAGCGTTTTTTTTGGCGGCTTGTTCATCACGGCCAAGCCTTTCAAGCATGATTACGAATTCATCCCCGCCGATGCGCGCTAAACAGTCTTTGTCGCGAACGACCGCTTTCATCCTGTTAGCAACTTCTATAAGGTATGCATCTCCAATGAGATGACCATATTGGTCGTTTAACTCTTTAAACTTGTTAAGATCGATAAAGATGACAGCACCATAGTTTAGGTCTTGTTTACTAACTTGTAACGCAAGTGATAGGCGAGAATAAAAATATCGGCGGTTTAAGAGTTTTGTTAAAGGATCTGTAGATGCATCATAGAGGAGCTGTTTTTCAAGTTGTTTTCGTTCAGTAATATCTGTCGAAATACCTAAAATCCCAATAACCTTATTTGGCTCTGTGTCACAAAAAATTGGAGTTTTTACTTCCCAAAAAATATATTTGTTTCCATCAGGGAAATTTAACTCCACTTCTTCTCGGGTGCGCTCTCCTTTGATCACACGCGAATCGATTTTAGCTAGTTTCTTAACATCATTAAGCGCAAAAAAATCTTTATCGCTTTTGAATTGAAGTTCCTGTTCTGTGCACGCCAGTAGACTGAGTGTAAGTTTATTAGCATATACATAATGGGATAGTTCGTTTTTTATATAAACGTATGCAGGTACGTTATCAAGTGCAAACTTTAATTCAGCAATATGGACAGGCAATTTAGTGTTAGTAAGTTCGGCCACAATATGTCCTTATATGACAAGCCATAAATTGATAGTGAATGAAAAAATGCTATTAAACAAGACTGACCACAGTGTTAATCTGACAACTAATAATTTAGGTATAGTTTTGAAAAATAAATAGAAAGTTATTAGTTAAGATGGTTGATGAACTTTGTTATTACTTTTGGGGGATGTGCTCTTCATGCTAAAAACATCCTTGTTTTTAGTCATCACTTTTGGCTTTTAAGCTTTGTTGAGAATGGCAAGGTGCTTTGTATGATGCGCGCTAAATAAGCGACAAAAAATATAACCCGTTACAAACATTGATAAGCTATATGTTGCACCAGGTATTGCCATCGCGGCATTATTGATTAAGGTACTTGCAATTAAAATGGCAAGGGTGCCATTTTGTAGCCCAACTTCAACCGCAATGCTCATTTGTTGCTTGTGATCTAAGCCCGATATTTTTGCAAAAAACAGCCCAAGTAACAGCGTGCTGAGGTTTAATGTCAGCGTTGCAATGCCACTGGTCGCAAAAAAGCTCAGCATTTGGTCAGCATTTTTATGAATAATGCTAAGTACTATCACAATTAAGAATACACTCGAAAAACGACGTATAAAGGGTTCTATTTTCAAGCTCAAATGGGGTTTAAAGTGATTAAATACCATTCCTAAGCAAACAGGAAGTACCGTTATCATTAGCATTTGCACTATGGTTTTAATCACTGGCAAAGCGAATTCGTGGCCCGGCACACTCATTGTTTGCATGGCAAAATGCATAATTAGTGGCAAGGTAAACGGTGAGATAAATGTTGCTAGCGTTGTTAGACTTATTGACAGCGCAACATCCCCTTTGAATAAATAGGTATAGAGATTTGAAGTCACACCACCCGGGCAGCAAGCCACTAAGATCAGGCCTATAGCGAGCTCAGGGGTTAGGGTAAAACTCATTGCTATTAAAAACGCAACGCTTGGCAATAACAGTAGTTGGCAGCTTAAGCCTATTGAAAATGCTTTGGGGCTAATAAATAACGCCCCAAAGTCTTGCTTTTTAAGCCCTAACCCCATGCCAAACATGATGATAAATAGTGCTAAAGGCAGCACTATTTTAGTCATGATATCAATTTGCATGGTGTATCCTTATTGATCGTAACCCGGGCTTTTATTGTCGAGTAAGCGCAGCAGGGCAGGCCAAGCAATTGCGCCACCCAATCCCTTTGTAGCAACTTCAGTTTGCCCTTTGATACCCTCAATAATCGCGCTAGGTACTTGTACGAGGTGCTCGGTATTTTGTGAAGTACGAGTTTGTACAGCACATGCAGCTTCAAAAACATACATAAACAAAAATGCATCAGCGACCGTTTTACCCACAGTTAATAGGCCATGATTACGTAGCATTAAAAAGTTATTAGAACCTAGGTCATTCACTAAACGGTCTTGTTCTGCAGGATTAAGAGCAATGCCTTCGTAGTCGTGATAACCCAGACCTGAGTGCACAACAACAGCTTGCTGAGAGATAGGCAATAAGCCGTCTTTGTTGGCAGACACTGCCGTGCCATTGAGTGAGTGGGTGTGAATAACGCAATGGGCATCATCACGCGCCATATGAATACAGCTATGAATATTAAACCCCGCAGGATTAACTGGGTATTCGCTGTCATGCAGCTTATTACATTGTTGATCTACTTTGATAAGACTTGATGCGGTAATTTCGTGAAACATCATGCCATACGGGTTTATCAAAAACTCGTTGTCTGTGCCGGGAACGCGCATTGAAATATGGGTAAAAATTAAATCATCCCAGCCATATAAAGCCACTAGGCGATACGCGGCAGCGAGCTCAACACGGGCTTGCCATTCTTGTTCTGATACTGTGTGTTTCATGGTCATGGTGTTTTCCTAAAATGGTACTTTGCGAATAATAATGTCTTTAAACATCACCCAATCACCAATAAAGCTATAAAAAGGGTGTGTAAAAGTAGCGGGGCGATTTTTCTCAAAAAAGAAATGACCAACCCAAGCAAAGCCATAGCCCACAACAGGGCATAAAATTAACCAGCTATATTGCTGCTGATAAATAGCGGTAAACAAAATAGCCAAAACAACCCAACTGCCAAAGAAGTGTAAGCGTCGACAGACTTTATTTTTATGTTCTTGTAAGTAGTAAGGGTAAAACTCTTTAAAGCTCGCGAACTCGCGTTTACTTGCTACAGTGCCCATATTGTTGTCTCCGTTGTTAATTACAGGTTAACAATAGGCTTTTATTCTTTTATTTACTTGATAGTATAGGTCATTAAATTGTTTGTTTAGGACGCGCATGAGAACCTTATCAAGCTGGTGGCTTCGTGCTATGGCTGAGTCGTTTAAATGGCAGGGCTTACCAATTAATGAGTTGTTTGCAGCGGCAAATATTCCTTTAGCAGAATTAAGTAGCCAAACAGCCCGATACCCGCAAGCGAGTGTCAGTAAGCTTTGGAAGCAGGCGCAAGCGATGTTACCAAACACGCATTTAGGCCTTTATGTTGGCAGTAACATGAATGTACGGGCTATTCCGGTAGTAGGTATGGCTATTATTCAGTCAACACAGCTATTGAGTGCTTTTCGGTTGATATTGCGTTATCAAAAATTGATGGGAGATACCCATAATGTGTCTTTGATCGATCACGGTAGTGAGTATGAACTTCGTTTTAACTTTAGTGATGGTGAGCGGGATATGTCATTGCTAAGCTACGAAGCGCCCATGGCGTTTTGTGTAAAAATAGCGCGCACTGTAAAGGGAAAAGATTGGCACCCAACGCGAATTTGCTTGCAACGTAAAGAGCCTCATAGTGAGATTAATGCGCACTTTAATTGCAAAATTGAATACGGCGCTACGACCCATAGCCTATTTTTTAGCGAAAATACCGATAGTGAACCTGTGTTATCAAGCCAGATGAAACTGGTGACGCAAACGAATGTGACGCAGGTGCTGAGAATTTTACTTGAAGAGCATTTAATTCAAGGCCAAACCACCAGTAAAGCAATGGCAAAAGCACTTAATATGAGTGAAAAAACGCTGCAACGACGTCTTGCAAAAGAGGGCACAAATTTTAGTAAAGAATTGGCAAGATTAAGACAGCTAAAAAGTGTGTCATTGTTAAACGAAACAGACTTATCAGTCACAGAAATAGCCTTTTTATGTGGCTACTCTGAAATTAGTGCATTTCATCATGCATTTCATCGCTGGTATGGCATGTCGCCAAAAGTGTACAGGCAAAAAAGTTAATGCCATAAGTCGAGTGCATTGTTGCACTCGACAAAGTTTTAAAAACTAATTAGAAGCTATAACTAATGCTTGCAGAAATACTACGGCCAGAACTTTCGAGCCCTTCTAAGCTATCTGATGCAGAGTGGTTCGCAAGGCTGCCATGCTGATAATAAGTTTTGTCGAACAAGTTGCGAATAGCTAAGTTTAGATTAGCTTGACCAATGCTTGCTCGTGCTAACCAATCAACCGTACCATAGCCTGGTGTTTCGTAATTGCCTTCGTTCACTTTGGTCATTTTTTTAGCAAAGTTAACGATTAAATCACTACCAAATGTGTCACCTTGGAAGCTCACACCCAAGTTACCTGATAGAGGGTTGATTGAGCTGATGTATTCATCGGTTTCGTCATTTTTACCGTCTTGATAACTTGCATTCAAAAACACAGAAATAGCATCTGTTGCATAGTAAGTTGTTGAAAACTCTGCGCCTTTGATGGTTACTGAGTCAATGTTCTGATACTGATATTTATCGTGGATATATCCAAATGAGCCGTCGTCATTAAATACAGTTTCACGATCTATTAATTCGGTTGCTAAAAAGTCATCAAACTTATTGTGGAATACCGCTGCTGTAACAATAAAATCGCCTATGTGGCCACGTAAACCAAGCTCGAAAGTATCGCTTTTCTCTGGATCTAAATCATCCGCAGGTAATACTTCATAAATGTATTCAGCGGTAGGTTGGTTATAATGCTCAATGTAAGCTAGGTCATAAGCAGGTACTTTAAAGCCTTGCCCGTATTGCGCATAAGCGCTCAACATATCATTGATATAATATAAGCCACCTAAATTAAATGAGAGGTTGCTTTCATCAATTTTAGCGTATTCTTCACCATCTGTTTTTAAAGCGCCGTTTGGATCCATACTGTAATAATCAAAACGAACACCTGGCGTTACAACCAGTTTGTCGTTTAGTAATGAGATTTCGTCATTGATGAATAAACCAGCACGAAGAGTATCATTTTTAGGGAACTTATTGGTGGTATCGTCTTTGGTTGTTTCGCCTTCAACTTCACGATATTCATGCACAGTGCGTAAGCTTTCGGTTGTTTCAACATCAATACCATAACCAAGAGTGTGATGTTTATTTAAGGCTTTACTTGCATGGGAGATTAAACCATAGGTTGTTTGCTCGTAGGTGCCTGTTTTCCACATGTCACGCATTTCAACGGTACCAAACATTGGCGCATTGATGTCTAATAACGCATACTCTTGGTCGTCTTGGCGGTTATTAGTGTAGTAAAGGTTAAACTGAGCGCTATCCCATAAGCGATTGGCTGAATTATTGTTGTAACTAAAGCGATATGAGTCGCTGTCTTTTTCGGTTTGCGTGTTTTCGGTGGCAATATTGTAGCCATATTCTGCTAAGCCACGGAAATAGGTAAGTAGGCCATCAGCACTGTCGCCATTGACATCTTGGCGCCACAGATCAGCAGAGAAGTTAATGTAATCTTTATCGTTTATGTTGTATTTAAGTTTGTAAAGAAGGCTTTGTGAATCAATTTCGAATGGCGCATTGCTTTGGTGTTTATTTTGCTCTTCCTCGCCATCACGAGCGGTTACACTTAATAGGTGATCAAAGTTACCATGCTGAGCATACAGTGTTGCACCTAAACTGGTTTGATCATCTAAGTCGCTGTAACCTAATTTCACACGGCCGCCAAACTGCTCACCGTCTTGTAAATAGTCGCTTGCATCTTTAGTTGTAAACACCACGATTCCGCCCAGTGCATCTGAGCCATAAAGCGAAGATGCAGCACCCTTTGCTACTTCTACCTGCTTTAAAGTATCGGTATCAATAAAGCCACGACCCACAATATCGTTCAAGCCGTTTGCACCGTAGCCTTCGTTCATTCGCATGCCGTCTTTAATCATCAGAATACGATCAGAACCCATACCTCGTACTTGAATGTTTTGTGCACCGCCAACACGGCCAGTTACCTGAATACTTGGGTCATATAAGAATAATTGACTCATATCAGTAACAACTTGTTTTTCAATATCGTCACTTGTTATTACAGAAATACTCGCAGCAACATCTTTTAATGGTTTTTCAGTACGCGAGCCACTAACAACAATTACTTCTAAATCGTCAGCTTTGATTGATTCATCGGCAATGGTAGGTGTTGCAGAAGCTGCAAGAGTCGCAGCGATTAAAATGCGTAAAGAATGTGTTTTAGCTAGGCGCATTATTGGTTTCCTTAGGAGCTTTATATTATTTGTGTACAGAGAACTGTTTTATTTTTGCCAGAATAATACGCCTATTTTTATAAAGATCAATATAAATGCAAATTGTTCCTATTTGCATTATTGTAATGGTGTGTGTTTTCACGTACATTTGAGCCCGTCAAATTTACTGGGGCAATAATGTGAATATCCAAATAATCGAACAACTTATGGCTGATGTGTCAGCTCTTCTAATGGCACCTGTGATTTTAGTGATTGCAGTACTCTTTGTTTATGCGTTTTTCGCAGCAGGGAGGTTTGTATCTGAATATCTAATCAGAAGAAAAAATCAGCTTGCTTATCAGCGAGATATCGATACTAAAACGGCCACGAATTACAGAGGCTTTTATGTCCATAATTACTATGTAGCGAATCCAACTGCATCTGAGGATGAGCTTGAAGTGTTTGCGTTAAAACAACTAGAAGTACTTAGAGTTGTTACCCGTATTGCACCTATGCTTGGACTAATTGCGACGATGATCCCAATGGGACCTGCATTAAAAGCCCTTGCCGATGGCAACATTCAGGGGATCAGCGAAAATTTAATCATTGCCTTTGCAGCGGTTATTTGGGGCTTGGTTATTTCGACCCTAACGTTTTGGCCAGCTTCGGTTAAAAAACGTTGGTGCGCTCAAGAACTTATCAATATTCGTAAATTAAGAGGGCAATAACATGCGCTTTTTAGACGAAGATGAAGAGTTAAACCCAATTGTCAGTGCCGTTAATCTGGTTGATGTATTTCTGGTGATTATTGCTGCACTTCTTATTGCAATTGCACAAAACCCACTCAGCCCTTTTACTGCAGAAAACGTGACTGTTGTTAAAAATGCCGGTGAGCCAAATATGGAAGTAATTGTTAAAGAAGGCAAAGAAATTAAACAATATAAATCTAACGGTGAAATCGGTTCTGGCGAGGGCATGCGCGCTGGTGTGGCTTATAAAATGGCTGACGGTAGCTTTGTTTATGTCCCCGAAAGTGATGGCTCAGCAACGGGCAAACAAGAGAATACACAATGATAAGAATAATAACGTTTGCGCTGCTTTTATTCAGCGCACTGACTTCACATGCAGCACAAAAGCCTGAAGTACTTATAATGATGTCGGGTCATGTGGCTAAATCGAAAGGGGCATTGCTAACAAGCCTTGCTGAAGATCAACCGTTCACCTTTACTAATTTTAGTACTAAAGGCAAAACAGACGAAGAGATTAAACAAGCTTGGCAAAATGCCGAGCTGATTTTGTTGGATGGCATCAACCCTGCACTTTCAAAATATATGTTTGCTAAGTATCAGCCATATTTAACTGAGTACCCCAATGTGCCAGTGATCTCACTCGGTGATATGGAAAACTCAGCAATGAATAGCGGTTTATCTGAGCAGCAACATACTCACCTTGGCGGTTATTACAATAATGCCGGGCGCGATAATTACCGTAATATGATGCTTTATATTGCAAATGCCATTTTTAAACTCTCAGATGTGCCAGCAGAGCCAGTTAAAGTCATTCCAAACGTTGGTTTATATCATCCTGAGTTTGACGGCCATGTTAGTGCTGATGAAATGCAGTTTTTTAATTGGTTAGATGCTAAGCCAGCTCAACCAGTTATAGCGATAGCGATTCATCGTTCAGTCATTGATTACGAACAGCAACAAATAGTTGATGCATTAATTACAGGTCTTCAGAACAAAGGTGCGAAAGCATTGGCGTTTTTCTTTGAAGGCAATGACGAAGCACTAACTTACCCAGAGTTACTAAGTGATGAAACCGGTTCACGGGTAGATTTAATCATTAACTATCGTTCATTACACTATGTTGAAAAGCGTCGCGCAGAGTTTATGCAAATTGGTGTGCCTGTTATTCATGCACTTAACTATACCGAAGGCGATGAACAGGCTTTTAAAGAAGATCATGCGGGTGTATCACCAGCACTCACTCCGTTCTTTCTTGTAATGCCAGAAGATACGGGTAGCACCGACCCAATTATTATTGCCGCTAATGAAAAAGGCAGTAAGGTGGCAATGCAAGCGCAACTTAATGCGTTGGTTGAACGGGCATTTAATCATGCCAATTTAGCGCACATTAAAAACACAGATAAAAAAGTCGCCACTTTTATATGGAACTACCCGCCGGGTGAGAAGAATATTGGCGCTGCATTTTTAGATGTACCAAGTTCGATTGCTAACATCGCAAAAGCGATGAACGAAAAGGGTTACCAAGTAAAACAAACGGATACAGCCACGTTAGTTGAGCAAGCGGGTAAATTGCTTCGCCCTTATTATCGTGGTGAAGATGCTGAGGCCTTGGTAAAACTCGGACTCGCAGATTATTTACCGCTAAGTATCTATCAAACTTGGTTTGATAGCCTGCCTCAGGATGTCACTCAGCCAATTACTGATAAATATGGTCAACCAAGTGAAAGCGCTATGTTGCGTATGCACAATGGCGAAATGATGTTTGTCATTCCGCGCATGGAACTGGGTAACATGATTGTACTTCCTCAAGGTGTGCGTGGTGAAACGGCAAAGCAGCATGCTGCCCAGTATCACAGTACTAAATCGGTCATCAATCATAGTTATTTAGCTATTTATCTATACGCACGTGATGTTTTTAATGCTGATGCGGTGGTGCATTTAGGTACTCATGGTTCACAAGAGTGGCTAAGTGGTAAAGAGCGAGGCTTATCGGTTTATGATGCGCCAAACTTAGCGATAGGCAATATTCCTGTTTTCTATCCGTACATTATTGATAATGTCGGTGAAGCGATGCAGGCAAAGCGTCGTGGTCGTGCCACCATGATAAGTCACTTAACCCCAGGCTTTGCAAAAGCAGGGCTATACACTGAGGTGGCAAAATTAAACGAACTGATCACCAACTATTTAATGTTGGATGAAGGGCAAACAAAATCAAATACGCAGCAAGAAATAATTAAGCTTGCTAAGCAATTGAATATGTTAAAAGACCTCGATCTTGATGAAGCTACTTTAGCTGCTCAATTTGCTGACAAGATTACCGTCTTACAAGATCACTTGAACACACTGGCACAGATGAGCCAGCCGCTGGGAGTTCATATTTTTGGTGAGCTACCAATCAATGCCCATCTTTACAGTACTATTTTGCAAATGCTTGGTGATGATTTCACTAAACAAGCAGGTGAATTTGAGCGAGAAATAGGTATTGCTATTGGCGAGTCTGAACGTGAAGACGAACGTAAGGTTGTAAAGTTAGAGGCATTAGAAGGATTTCAGTTACTAGCGCGAGTGCTGGGTGAAAATAGTAACTTAGCCATCCCTGAGTCGTTACAAAGTGATATTGCGACAGCAAAAGAGTACTGGCAAAACTTTCACAAAAGTGAAGAAATCACCGGTTTGCTAAATGGTTTAAATGGTCAGTATATACCAGTAAGCCACGGTAATGACCCTATTCGTAATCCGGCGGCTGTACCAACAGGTCGAAACTTAATTGGCTTTAACCCAGCGAAAGTACCTTCAAAAGAAGCTTATCAGGCTGGGGTTAAGATGCTTGAACAAACTGTACAGCAGTATCAAGCGGAACATGGCCGCTACCCACAGAAGCTTGCTTTTTCACTTTGGTCACTTGAAACAATGCGTCATCAAGGTGCGTTAGAAGCACAAATTCTCCATGCAATGGGGATAAAGCCGAAGTGGAATAATCAGGGCAACATTGTTGGCACTGAAGTGATCCCATACTCAGAGCTTGGCAGGCCACGTATTGATGTAGTGGTTTCTGCGACAGGCTTGTACCGTGATGCATTTCCTAATGTCATGCTTTGGATTGCCGAGGCAATAGATAAAGTGGCAAAGATGAAAGAAGACAATAACTTTGTTTATCGTCACTCAATGACCCTCAAGCAAACATTATTAGACGAAGGTAAAAGTGAAGAAGATGCAGATTACTTATCTTCTGTGCGTATTTTCTCTAATGAAAGTGGTGCATACGGTACAGGGCTTGCGGGAGGAGCGCTTGACTCTGATAGCTGGGAAAATGATAGTAAGCTAGCTAATTTGTATTTAGATCGAATGGGCTTTGGTTTTGGTAAAGATGAGGCTCGCTGGAGCGAAAATTTATCAGAAACAGGGCTATACAAAAAGGTGTTGTCGGGCACTGATGGGGTGGTGTTTTCTCGTTCAAGTAACCTTTATGCACTCATGACAAATGATGATCCGTTCCAATACTTTGGTGGCATCGGCCTAGCGGTTCGTAATATTGATGGTAAAACACCACAAATGTATGTCTCTAATTTGCGCCGTAAGGGGCAGGAGAAAATTCAAACTTTAGATCAGTTTATCAGTAACGAGATGCGCAGTCGTTATTTCCACCCTCGTTGGATTAAAGCGATGCAAGACTCAGGTTATGCTGGGGCTACCGCTATTTTAGACCGTATGAATAACATGTGGGGCTGGGAAGTTATGACCCCCGACGCGGTAAGAGATGATCAATGGCAAGAATTCTTTGAAGTGTATGTTGATGATAAATACGATATGCAAATGCGCGAATTCTTTGAGCAACATAACGCTGAAGCATTAGCACAAATCATTGAGCGAATGTTAGAGGCTGTTCGCAAAGGTTATTGGCAAGCTGATGCCGAGACACTGAAGAAAATGCTTGAAACCTACACTGAAATTGCTAATCAACATGATGTAGTTACAGACAATGAAATATTTACCGAATTCGTAAAAGAGCAAAATGCAGGCTTTGGCCTTGCTCCTTTAGTACCTGGGCAAGCGGCACCAGAACTTGCTAACAGTGTAAGTTCAGCTAGCCAGCAAGTGAGTGGCCAAAAACTCGAACAGGTTGAACAAGGTAAACAGACAGAGTCTGACTATACATTATGGTGGCTATTAGGCGGGATTTTCTTTACTGGAATGATTAGCCCCTTTATAAGAGTGAAACAATAGCATTACCTTACAAAAGGCGGTCGAGGCTAGGTTTTTGGCCGCCTTTCATAACTTTTTAGTGCGTTTAGCCGCGTCACGTATTACAATTGCGACTTTATATCATTTCCATCTCCAGCGAATAGGTTTTCCACTTCTTCATGACAGATATTACAACACATCAAGCTTCTAGACGCCGCTTGTTAATTGCTTTAGCCATAACGTGCTCGTTTATGGTTATTCAGATCATTGGTGCCTATTATTCTAATTCGCTTGCTGTACTTGCTGATGCTGGGCATTTGTTTGTTCATAACAGTTCTTTATTTATTGCACTCATTGCTTCAAGCATGGCGATTTACTTTGCAAAAAACTTTAACGATGGTTACCAACGAGCTGAACTGACCGGTGGCTTGATCAATGGTGTTTTGTACTTAAGCATTAGCTTAGTTATTCTTTACGAAGGTGGAGAACGTTATTTCCATCACAGTGATGGGCATGAACTACAAATCAATAGCTATTTGATGTCAGTTATATCTGCTATTGGATTTTTGTTTCATGGCGCAGCTGCATGGGTTTTGTATAAAGGGCGTAAGGCAAGTATTAATGTATATGCGGTATTTCTCCATTCGTTCTTTGACTTAATTTCGACAGTTTCTACTTTCTTTGCTGGAATTTTAATCTACTTAACCGGGTGGGCAGAAATCGATATTATTTCGAGTATGCTCATAGCGATCTTTGTATTGTTCACTGGGGTTAAAGTGATTATTCGCTGTATTAAAGGGTTACTGGAAAACCGTAGTAAGCTTCCTGATGTAGCAGCTATTGAGCAAAGTATTGCATCAATAGAACACGTTCAAAATGTGCATAATGTAACGGTAATGCGCCAAGACAAAGATATTGTTGTGGGAGCACATGTGGTGTTAAAGCAGCATTGTACCGTGGAAAAGCATGATGAGGCGTGTCGACTTAAAGTAGAACAGCTATTGCTTTCACGCTTTAAAGTAAACAAAAGTGTTTTACAAATCGAAAGTCATGAATGCCATTATGTTAATTAAAGTGGCAAAATGTTTAATTTTCTTTTAATTTAAAGGTATCGCTAGGGTGTTAGGATGCCTTTTTTGCTACAAAATAAGCCATTTTATATTAACTTTTTAGCTGCGCTGTTGCTTGGTTGCATTGCAGGTCTAGTTAATTTATTGCCAGTATTTTTTTTGGATAGCTCTGAGTTTCTGCTTGGGCAATTTTTTGTCATTTTAAGCCTGCTTTTACTCGGTTGGCGCTATGCAATTATCACCTTTATCATTAGTACTGGCTTCATATTCTATCGCTGGGGCCATGCTTGGCCATCCATTGTTTTTGCCTTAGAGCTTATATTTTTACAATTATATTGCCTGTCTAAGGCGCGTCCTGTCTTTTTAAGAGGGATGCTTTTTTGGTTTGTTATAGGTTCACCCATTCTTTGGGTATTTGGGCACTATTTTTTAGCATTACCCACACTCACTCTGTTGATAGCATTGGCTAAGTACTGTTTAAATGCAGTTATTTACTTGTCTGTAATAGATTTATTAAGCTTTTTCTTTAGTCGATACTCTTGGCACAAATATTATTCCTCATTGGATAAAATACTTAATTACGTGGTTAGCTTGTTAGTCATTTTAGTGGTAATACTCACTTCAATTGTTTTGACTAATAATCACTATGCTCGCATAGAGTATGAGGTTAACGCACAACTTAATGAAAAAGCGAATGAAATAGCGCGAGTTATCGATTCGCATTTAGAGCACCATAAAAAAGGAGTGGTTCTAACCGCAAAAAGTATTGCTTATGGGCTACCCAAACAGGTTGCACTTGAGAATATGGCTAATCTGTACCCAGATTTTAGAACTCAAATCATCACTGATGCTTTTGCAGATGTTACTCATTTTTACCCCCAATCATTAGCTGTAAGTTTGCAGCAGTCAAACATTCGCGCAAATGTTGCAGATCGTGATTACTTTATTCATGCACCGTCCAATAAGCAGGGTTATATCTCGACTATTTTTAAAGGGCGTGGTTTTGGTTCTCTGCCCATTGTTGCGGTTTCAGCGCCTATTTATATTGAGGATACGTTTACTGGCGTGGTCGAAGGCTCGCTGATGTTTGATTACTTTGCTAGTTTACGTCCAAGTTTATTTAGTCATCAAGGTGATTTACTAATACTCGATGCGGCTAATAAAGTTGTGTTTAGCACCATCGATGATTTTAAAGAGATGCAACAACTAAGCAATGAAGAGATTGATTCATTTGCGAATGAAGAGCGTTTTATCATATTTGATGCACACAATGAGCAGCAATATTATGCTAAGCAAGCGCGCTTAGCTGACCATAATTGGATGGTTATGACCATGCTAAACCGAAAACACGCGAATGATGTCGCTGTAAATGCATGGGGACAGTCATTGGTTATGATCATTTTTATTATTTTACTGACAAGCGTTTTCATCACTCAACTAAGTCGTTGGCTGACAACACCGATACGCAAACTTGCTGAACAAATTGATAAATTTGAGCCAGAAAATGCTGATACTGACACGTATTTACCGCAAACTTGGTTAGAAGTGAGCCGCTTGCAATCACAATTTTCGAGCCTTGCGAATAAGCTCGCACTGAGCTTCAATCGTCTACATCAAGCGAACCACGAAAATGAATTACTAAACGTAAGACTGAAAGACTTTAATGCACAACTAGAAAAACAGGTTGATGATAAAACCAATGAGTTGGTTGAAGCTGTACGGGCTGCAAATAATGCTAACCGCACTAAATCTCAGTTTTTGGCTAATATGAGTCACGAAATTCGAACTCCGCTAAATGGTATTTTAGGGATGACTCAGCTGTTACTAGATAATAAAGATTTAGCAGAAGAAGAACACGAAGAGTTAGTGATGATCCATCAAAGTGCGAATAACTTACTGCTGATTTTAAATGATATTTTAGATTTCTCCAAAATAGAGGCGGGTGCTTTAAAATTAGAGTATCGTGCAGTTGAAATAACTAAGTTACTTGAACAAATTGCCAAGGTGTTTAGTAGTACAAGCGTAAAAAAAGGGGTGACGTTTAAGCTTAACATTAGTGACTCTGTACCAAGTTGTATCAGTTTAGACCCTTTAAGGTTTAGCCAAGTTATAAATAATATTTTGAGTAATGCTGGCAAGTTCACAGAGTCGGGCGACATTACCATGAGCTGTACTATGGTTAATGACCGAATGCAGATCAGCATTCGTGATACAGGCATCGGGATTTCAAGTGAGCAGCAGGCAAAACTGTTTACCGAGTTTACTCAAGCCGACATTTCTACCACACGTAAATATGGCGGAACGGGACTTGGGCTAACCATTAGTAAGCGAATTATTGAGTTAATGGCAGGGGAGCTTAAGCTAACAAGTCAAGAAGGCGTTGGTAGTGAGTTCACCATCACGATGCCTGTAATTATTAGTAATTCAGCCTCAGTGGATAACCAAAACACTGCGACGCCCCAATTAGCAGGTTTGAATATCTTACTAGTTGAAGATAACCCAGTTAATCAAATTGTATTGAAAAAGATGCTGCATTCCACTGAGTGTAATCTCAAACAAGCAAATGACGGCCTTGAAGCACTTGAGATACTGCAGAGTTATCAAGCTGATATTATCCTTATGGACTGCCAAATGCCAAATATGGATGGCTATCAATGTACAAAAGAAATAAAACAGAACCCGCACTTGTATGGTCAGGCTATAATCATTGCCATCACTGCGAATGCATTTGAAGAGGATCAGCAGCGTTGCCTTGTTGCTGGCATGGATGATTTTATCTCAAAGCCAATTAATAAAGACCAATTATATGCGTGTTTAAACAAATGGCTTAAAGCTCTTTTAAACGAGCAACAATAGATTGCAAGTTTTGTTCTGCAAGTAGGTCTTCAGAAAGCATAGGTTTTGCAAAGTAGTAACCTTGAAAGTCATCACAGCCCATGTGTTGTAAAAATTTAATTTGCTCAGTAGTTTCAACGCCTTCGGCAATACAATAAAGGCCTAAATTAGCGGATAACGCATGGATTGTTTTGATAATTGATTCGTTACTTCGATCATGCCCAATATTGCGCACAAAACTTTGGTCTATTTTAATGACGTCAATTGGAAACTGACTGAGGTAAGTCAGTGAAGAATATCCGGTACCAAAGTCATCAAGTAATAGTTTAAAACCCGCATTTTTTAACTTTCGTAGCTGCTTTGAGGCTTTATCTTTGTCTTCTAGTAATGTGTTTTCAGTAATCTCTAAGCGCAATTGCGCAGGCTTAATGCGAAAATTATTCAGGATCAACAAGAGTCTTTCGGTTAAGTTCGCCTTTAATATGTGCGTTGGCGATACATTTAAAGAAAGGTAAAACCGAGGGTTTGATCTTAAAATTGGCTGCAATTCTGTTAAAGCTCGATTTAAAGCCTGTTCTGTAAGTACATCGATTAAACCAATTTCTTCTGCAATAGGGATAAACTCAGCAGGTGAAATAAAACCTTGTTCTGTCTTCCAGCGCATTAATAATTCAACACCATTAATTTGCTTCGTTTTAGCATTAACAATTGGCTGATAATTATTAAAAAGCTCATCATCTTTAAAGGCATCTTTTAACGCATTTTCGAGTAATAACTTTTTAGTGAGCTGGTTATTCATCTGCTCGGTAAAGTATTTGAAATTGTTTCGCCCAGATTGTTTGGCATGCATCATGGCAATATCAGAATTGCGTATTAACTCATCAGCTGTTTTAGCATCAAAAGGATAGAGTGCAACCCCAATACTGGCTGAAATATTGATAGAAAAATCGTCAATAATGACTTTATTTGCTAATTCTTGTGTAAGTTGCTTAACTAATTCGCTCAACGTTTGAGGCGAATGAAGATCTTTGACTAACACTAAAAACTCATCGCCACTTTGTCTACCAACCGTTGCATTATTAGGTAAAAGTAAACTTACACGTTGCGTAATATTGCACAGCAATTGGTCACCAACAGCATGGCCAAAAGAGTCATTCACTGGCTTAAATTTATCTAAATCAATAAATAACAAGGCTGCTAACTTGTTATGCTTTTTAGAATGATTTATACAATTATTGATTTTTGAATGCATTAATGAACGATTTGGTAAGCCCGTTAATGGGTCGTAATTCGCTAAATAACGTAACTCATCTTCAGCACGCTTTTGTTCTGTAAGATCTGAAATAACAATCACATAATGACTAATCGCTTGATTATCTTTCGCAACTGCAGTAACACTGATATGAACAGGGTGGGATGGATTTTTTTGAGTGTGTATATAAGCTTCTGTTTTCCAGTTTTGTTTTGGTTTTAATGTTTTTAACACATTGATGTATCTTAAGAACTGAGCCCTACCTATTGTGCGAACAAAGTCCTTAATTGTTAGATCAGTTATATTGCCTGTAATATCAAACGTATCACTGAAGCTTGTATTTGCTGAAAATGGTTTTAACTGGCTGTCTAAAATTAAAAGCCAGTCATTTATCTGGCTGAAAGCTTCACCGAGCACACTTGCTTGTAGTGCATTTGCTCTTTGTTCGGTAATGTTGGTATAGATACCTGTTACTTTTATTGGCTTATTTGCTTCATCAACTTCGACGACACGGCCAATGTCCTGATACCATAACCACTTACCATTTTGATGATTTAAACGGTAGGTGATATTCCATTGTTCTTGATTTGATTGTTTTGCAAAGGCATTCCAATGGTTTAAGTAGGCACTACGGTCCGCTGGATGAATAAAATCAAGGAACTCAATGAGGGCTAAACTCTCGTTACTCTTGTGGTAACCCAGCTCTGTCACAAAGCGATTATTTAAAAGCGTTTGCTGGCTTAAATTGGCTTCCCATACCCCACTTTTGTTACTGCTCAGTGCTAATTCAGTTTGTTGTTGCGATTTAACAACATCAGCATGCGCTTTATTCAGTACTTGTTGACGTGCTCTGTATTGCCAAAAAAAGAAAAAGAGTATGGCAAAAATGAGCAGCACATAACCTGTTATCGCAACTGGTGAAGACCAAGGTGCATAGGCAATATTAAACTGTAATTGTCTTGTTGCTGAACTGACTTTGGAGCTCTCGGAGTTAGAAGCAACAGACAAGATATATTGTCCGGGAGGTAGCTTGGTAAAAAATACTTTGTTAGTGGTTAATTTGTCGTAATTTAATGACGTTGGTCCCTCTAAAGTTACTTTATAAGTTGTTTTATCCTTATTGATAGTATCAAAGTTAGAAAAGCTAACCTCAAGACCGATGTCTTCAGCAGTCATTTGAAGAGGGTTATTGATATATTTGTATGGATGATAGTTCAGCTCGCGAGAGAGCAAAGAAACATGAGTAATTTCAGTATTTATCGCATCTAATTCTGTTGGTGAAGTTAAAAAGTCTTCAGGTGCGATTAACAATAAGCCCCTTGTCGAACCAAAGCCAATTTGGCCATTGTCTAGCGTTGCATCGGCATCAACATTAAACTCATTAGCTGAAAGGCCATCACGGATAAAATACGAATTGACACTTCTTGAACTTAAATCAATTCTATACAGGCCATTTTGCGAACTAGCCCATAAAAAACCAAAGCGGTCGATTTGTAAGCCATACACTGATTTTGCATTGAGACCAGATTGAGTGCCTAAGCGATGTTTAACAGCGTAGGAGTGAGAGTCAACAGCAATTAACCCTTCGTTAGATGAAGCCAGCCAAAGTGTATCATTGTGGTCAATAACCCAATCATCAATCACAGAAAATGTGAGTGGATTGAAGTTTTCGACTTGATAAACAAGTGTCAATTTTTCAGTTTGCTCATTATAACGATACAAATGGCCAGACATACTTAACAAATAGTCGTTAGGGTGACTCGAGAGCGGCTTTAAAAAAGAGTGCGCATTGATAATATCGACTTGTTCTTTTAGTCCCTTAATAGTTCGTAATTCACCTGTTTTACCATTGTAGCGATAAAAGTTTTCTTGAGTAATAAATGCAAATTGATCTGAACCTAAAGTATGAAAGCCCCAACTTGGCTCATTTTCTAATATATTAATCACTTCTTTACTGCCTTTTAAAGGCACTAAATCACCGCTGATCTTATCAAAGAGCGCTAAGCCTCTGTACTTCATAAGCCACAGAAAGCGTTCAGATGGTTCTATTTCTGCCTGTGCAATGCCATATACAGCATGTTCTCCATGAAAGGCTTTTATATCGTCATTAACTAGGTAAGGGCTGATGGAGTTTGTTAATTGGTTATACTTCAGCATGCCATTTTCGGTGCCGAACCAAATAATGTTTTCGCTGTCTTGCAATACCGCCCAAACACTATTGTTGACATTACCAGAAGTAGACGTTGATTCGATATGCTTAAAACGCCTTGCTAAGGTGGACCATGTAAAAACTCCCTGCGAACGAGATGCAAGCCATAGCAATCCTGTTTTATCAATCATCACGTCGACAATTGTATTGTCGGTCATTAAAAATTTACTTTGCTCATAGCTCAAAATAAATTCGGCGGATAGAGTTTCCCTATTAAATTCGAATAAGCCTTTTTCAGTGACAATATACTCACCAAATTTACTAGATGCGAAATCCCAAATATTTAATTCAGGAACCAATAGTTTGGTTTTATCTACTGCGAGAAGTTTATCTGCATTAAATGGAATGTTGTACATTCCTTCGACTGTACCAACTAACAGACCTAATTGAGGATCCAGATGCAAAAATTTTGCGTTTTTATTATCGTTATTTAATTTATTTTCATCAGCAAGCTCAATACGAGAAACATGATCATCCACTAAGTTTTTTGAAAAAAGTCCTGCGGTTGTTCCAATGTATAAAAAATTATCATGCAGAGCTAAAGCACGAATAAAGTCATCTTGCTTATCGATTGAAAACTCATGCAAAAACTTTTTGGTTTGCTTATGGTAAGAATAAAGGTGCTGATTGATTGCGAAAAAGAAATGACTGTCATCTTCTTCGAGTGCAAGAATAGGGGAAAAATAAACATCTTCAGGGGTTAGTTTTCCTGAATAGACTTTTTCGACACTGAGTGTTTTTGGGTTTATGAAGTAAGCACCTGAAAACTCAGTACTCACAAAAATCTTGCCATCACTGGTTTTAGTCATAAAAGTGATCTGTCGTTGATCAAGCATATATTCGCCAGCAAAAGCGGCTACTTGATAGCCGTCATATCTATTTAAGCCTTGATAAGTGCCAACCCAAATAAAGCCTAAATCATCTTGCACGATTTTAGTAACACTACCTTGGGTTAACCCTTCATCTGTAGAGATCCGCTGCATTTGCAAAGCATAGTTTTGTGCATTCACTGAAAAGGTGAGCGTGAAGAACAGCAAATTGAATATCAAAAGAAAAAGTTTAGGCACCGACTGATTAACCCTAAATTATTATTTGCATATAATTTTTAACAAAATATAGCACAATTATGAATGTTATTGAGTCAGCTGAAAAGATAAATTAGTAAATGTTTAATTAAGGTACAACATAGTGTTAGCTGTGCTATAAATAGCCCATAGGCAACCTAAGGGAAAGTTATGCGTCATTCATTTATAAGTCAAAAGAATCATGCCTTGTTATTAATTATTGACCTTCAAGCAGGGCTTGAGCCTGTCATAAGCGACTTTGGCCAAGCTGTTAATTACACCGAAAAGTTGATAAATGCAGCTAAAGCTTTAGACATTCCGTATTTATTTACTGAACAAAACCCAACCAAGTTAGGTAAAAGTAGTGAACAGCTTTTACCCTTCATAAATGGTAATAATTGCTATCACAAAATACATTTTAGCGCATGCCAAGAAGCGCAATTTAACCAACAATTAGCTGGCTTCAATCGTAAGCAAATAGTGGTGACGGGTACAGAGTCGCATGTGTGTGTACTGCAAACCTGTTTAGACTTAATTGCTAATGGCTATCAGGTGTTTGTGGTTGAAGATGCCATTGCATCACGCAACGAAAAACACAAAGAGTTAGCAATTAAGCAGCTATTGGCAGCAGGTGCTATTATTACCTGTACAGAAAGTGTGATATTTCAATGGCTAGAAAAAGCAGGGACCGATCAATTTAGAGCATTATTGCAATTAATAAAGTGAACCACGATGCGGTTCGAACCGTATTGGCTCGATTAATTGTATTTTTGTAAAGTATTTAATCATTAAGGCTTTATCTATGACGAGTGTGCGCCGCCTTTTTACTTATTTGTTCCTTTTATTGTTTGTTGAGTCTTTGGTTTTAGGCTTTATCTATTCGACCTTGATAACGGGTGTAGTAACTGGTTTATTATTGCTGTCTTTACCACTTTGGATGCTCCATCAATACCCAACGAGCAAATTAACAGCCCACGTTGTTGCTGCCGGTTGCATGATGTTTTCGTTTTTACACATCCAACAAAGCTACGGCCTCATTGAAGTACATTTTGAAATTTTCATTTTAATGGCCGTATTGATCATGTTTGTTGAATGGCGCGTGTTTATAACTGCACTTGCTTTTGTGGCCGTTCACCATTTGAGCTTTTATTTTTTACAGATCAACGAAGTTGGCTTATATGTTTTTGACCCAGACCGATTGTACTTTAGCACCGTACTTATCCATGCTGTGTATGCCATTGTTGAAGCAATTGTAGCGGGTTACATTGCTAAAACCCTTCACCGCGAACGCAGTTCTGGCTTATCGTTAAGTACAACGACTGAGCAAATAATGGCTGACGAAAACAGCATTAATATAAGTTTAAGAGCAGACGACTCCCACAGTGAAGCCGTGGCGGGCTTTAACCGCTTACTGGGTTTTGTATCAAGTGTGATCGGTGATGTTCAAAGCCAAAGTAGTGTTTTAAAAAATCAGTCTAAACAATTGCTTGAAGTACACGACGAGTTACATGAGCAAGCACTTCATCGTGAGCAGTTATCTGCAGATATCGCGCAGTCAGGCGAGCGAGTCGCCGAAGGCTTTGCCCAAGTTGAACAAGAAAGTAATGAACTACAAACACAATTTGAGCAGCTCCATTTAAGTGCTACAGAGGCACTCAATGAAGTGGCGAATACCGACAGCAAAACAGCTGAGCTTGCTAATAATCTTCAAGAGGCTGACCAAAATATTAGCCAGCTGGTTAGTGCATGTTCGCATATCTCAGAATTACTCAATGAAATTTCGTCAATTGCTGAGCAAACAAACTTACTTGCACTAAACGCTGCAATTGAAGCCGCCCGTGCTGGAGAACAAGGCCGTGGCTTTGCGGTGGTGGCTGATGAAGTGAGAAACTTGGCAACGCGCAGTAAACACACGACAGATAAAATAACCAATACGCTTGAAAGTTTGATGCAAAATAGCGCCTCATCAACTAAGTCGATGCAGGGTAGTGTTGCGCTTATAGAGCAGTTGTCGGCCATTAGTTCGCAGATGAAACTGCAAATTACCGAGATGACAGAGCAGGTGAATGTTGCTGCAAGCAGCTCACAATCGGTTGCACATGTAGTGCAAAATCAAGCGGGTAATACGCGTGCTATTGCCGATAATTCACAAGCCTTAATTGCTAACCAAGCCAACGATAATCTGATGATTGAAAAACTCACCGATCGCGTACAGTTAATTGATGTAAGTATCGATGTACTGGAGCAAGGTATTGCTAAATTCAAATAGCAAATGGCTGATAATGGCAACTCTAGTCTGGGTTGCCTCTGTAGCATTAGCCTTGGTATTTGCTTATGCTCAACAAGCAAGCACCTTTGATCCAGATAAAAAGCTGGCCACAGCTAACTGGCTGACTACATTTCAACAAAGTATGGGACTTGGCATCACCCATACAGATACCTTGTACATTATTGATGAAAATACCTGTGTATGCTCAGAGCGTTCACAACCGCACATAATAAGCCTTAGCAGCTATGCAGCAGAGCAAGGTATTGAAGTAATAAAACTTAAACCAACATCTGCGGTTGCTGCAATATTACCCGCTCAACCTGCGGCAGTACTTGTTTCTGAAAATCAACAGCTTGTGTATGCAGGGCCATTATCAAAAGGACTCGCGTGTTCAAGTCAGAATGGCTTTGTTGAGTTAGTAATTGCAAACTTACGAGCGGGTTTTAATAGCCAGTTTATTAATTCAGACGCCGAGGGATGTTATTGTGAAATTAATTGAGCTTGAAAGGTAAGTAAAAGAGGCCAAGTATGTTGGCCTCTGTATTTAATATTTATTGAATTTGGCCTCGTATCTCACCGCTTGGGTTTGCAGGGGTATGAATGTTTACATAATGACCGCCTGAAGCTAAAACTGAAAAGATATCGGCGTCTATCATCAAGCCAGTGCTACTCATCCAGCGATTCATATCATCACTGTCTTGTACAAGTGGAGCTAACACTGGGCCATTTTCACCTGCTACACCGGTATGAATATGGGCAGCAGTTGCATCGCTTACACCTGATGTAAGCACTTGCAACTCAACACTGTAATCATTGGTATTCACTAGCGCATAACCATCGCCAGACGCATCCGTTGTGACCGCAGGTACTTCTTGTTCACCACTTAGCGGAAAGGTGACAAACACGTAGTTGTCGGTAAGGATTTGACCGCGAAGTTCGCCACTTGGGTTAGCAGGAGTATGCACATTAACGTAATGACCACCTGATGCAAGTACTGCAAAAATATCTGCGTTAATCATGGTGTTTTCAGGTGTTTGCCATAAGTTCATGTTATCGCTTGATTGCTCTAACGCAGCAAGAACGTCGCCATTGGTGCCTATACGACCTGTATGAATGTGAGCAGCAGTGGCGTCACTCACACCTTCGGTTAACGCTCTTAATTCTAAATGGTAGTTATCCATGTTAACTAAGGCATAACCACTACCTGATGCCATCGTATCAACGGCTGGAACTTCTTGCATACCACTGAGTGGGAAAGTAACGAGTTGATAGTTATCTGTTAGGATCTGACCTCTAATTTCGCCACCCGTGTTAGCAGGTGTATGTACGTTAACGTAATGACCACCTGACGCAAGTACCTCAAATATCTCTGCGTTGATCATGGTATTTGCTGGCGTCATCCACATGCCTGCATCAGTTGTTGACTGCTCAAGCGCTACTAGAACGTCGCCATTGGTGCCAATTCGGCCAGTATGAATGTGTGCACCTGTCGCATCATCAACACCCATTGTGTTTACTAATAGCTCTAAGCCATAGTTATCCATGTTAATTAATGCATAACCTTCACCACTTGCATCAGATTCGACAGCAGGAACTTCTTGCTCTCCGCTTAGTTTAAAGCTCGTAAAACCATAGTTACTGGTTAGGATTTGCCCACGAAGCTCGCCGCCAGCATTAGTAGGTGTATGAACATTGACATAGTGACCGCCAGAAGCCAGCACTGCAAAAATATCCGCGTTGATTTGTGTGTTGCTTGGTGTCATCCAGACGTTACTGTCGTCCATTGATTGTTCAAGAGCCACTAATACATCGCCATTAGTCCCGATACGACCTGTATGAATATGCGCAGCACTTGCATCGTCTAAGCCTGATGTTACAACAGTAAGCTCTACGCTGTAGTCTGTTGTATCAACAAGGGCATAACCATCACCATCAGCCATGGTGCTGACCATAGGCACTTCTTGATTACCACTTAAGTCAAAGGTCGCAACTGCATAGTTGTCTGTTAAGATTTGGCCGCGAATTTCGCCACCGGCAAATTCAGGCGTATGAACATTAACATAGTGACCGCCGTCTAAAAGTACTGCCAGAGTGTCGCTGTCGATCATGGTATTTTCTGGTACAACCCAGTCAGTCATGACTTCGTCGTCTTGCTCTAAAGTTACGAATACGTCACCATTTGAGCCTAATTTACCCGTGTGGATATGAGCTGCTGTAGCGTCATCAACACCCATAGTCACCGCGCGAAGCCGTAATTCTGTCGTGGCGCTATCATAAGATGCATAGCCATAACCCATTGCGTCACTGTCGTTCATAGGCACTTGCTGATCGCCATTTAAAACAAACGTCATGATACTCGTTGTATCTGGCACAATTTGCGCACGAAGCTCGCCGTTTGCGTACTGTTCAGTATGAAGGTTTATATACCAATCGCCATCCATTAAATCAGAAATTAGACTTTCATCAAGGTCGGTAATTGCGACTTCATACATACCATCGGTAGTGGCTTCAAATGCAAAAGCAACATCACCATTAGCGCCCAAATCGCCGTCGTGTATATGTGCTGCGCTAAAACCTTCGACTGAGTTTGCATCAAGTGTTGCACGAAATTGCATTAAACTTTCGTCAAGCTCTACCGTTGCAGTCGCTGTTTGCATTGAGTCATTCATTGGTACTTCTTGTTTGCCACTTAAAGTTACAGAATAGGTTTTACTTGGAGTGAATTCTTGAACTGGGGGTGGGGTAACAACTTCGGTATTATCGTCATCATCATCGCTACACGCGGTGAGAAAAAGTAAGCTGCTAGCCAGGAGTATGTATTTCATCGTTCTTCCTTATATCTTTGTATGTTCGGACGTTACGACGTGTCCACTTCAATAAGGCGTACGGACGGTGTTTAAAAAAAGATCAAAAAAGGTTGTTTAAAAGTTAAAAAGTAGTTCTTTAGTATTGGTTTATTTGAAATGAGGATTCAAAAGTTAAAGTTTAATAACGCTAACTTTAGAGGATTTGACATATTTAGCCGTATAATGGCTTTTGGGTTCCAAATGGGTACGGATCGTGCATCTAGTTTGATTTTAAAAAGTTTATAGCTAAACGCCAAAAAATTAACGATAGGAAAACTATGCAGCTAACTTCGTACACATCTTCATTCCTAAAAGAGCGATTATTAGATCAGCAAAATAAAAATGAGCTAAACCCAGCAAGTGAAAGAGCAAGAAGCCTTCAAGGCTCTAAACAACAAGAAGCGGGCGTTGATTCTGATCCACAAGCAGAAGCTCAATCAAAGACATCACAAACACAACAAGAGCTAGTAGTAAAAATAAAGGAGTTACAAAATAAGATTAATAGTTTAAAAAGCAATAAAGACCTAGCTCCAGAACAACGAGAAAGTGAGTTACTAGAGCTTAATAAACAACTTGATGAAGAAATAAATGCAGTCCAGCTTGCCGTAAAAAGTAATGTTTCTACGATGATAAACTCTTTGTTTGCTCCTACGTCTAGTAATCACTCTGGTATGCTGTTTAACAATAAAGCGTAAGTTTAAGGCAAAGCGCTTGTTCGCAGTTACTTTGCCAATTGCATATTTATAAGTCCGCTAAATTACATACTTTATAAGTGAGTAGATGAGAGTACATATAAAGGTAAATAGGAAGAACCATTTTATGTGAACTGTTATTGGTGACCCGCGTTTGGCTGTTCTGATCATAGTGACTGGGTAATCATACTCAACAAGTGTCTTGAAAAGCTCAGGATGTTCTAAGCTCCAGTCATTTAAAGGAATTGAATCACCATAGCGAGTTTTAAAAATAACAGAAAATAGATAGGCACGCCTAGGTTGTGGATCGTTAATATCGTAGCCGCTTTTGGTGCGTGTAAAATTCCATACGGCCTCAACATTAAGTAAATCTTCTCTTTTAAGTGTTCGTGCTTTTCTGTCATCGAATAAAAGTGCAGGCAGGTAAACCTCTTCTTTGTTTATTTTAATTTCGCACAAGGGAGATTCATGGATGAAATAACGCTTATTGGCAATAAACATCTGAATTAAAAAATAACTAAGATAAGTAATGACCACAGCGGCAATTGCACCTGAACCGGATTGTGTTTTCCAAACAAGGTGGCAAGCAATAATGAAAATAACGGCAGTAATTAATTTTGCCTTGAATTTCTGTGCTTTCGGTAAAGGCACTGCGCATCTTATGATAGGTATTTCAGGTTGCACTTTCGTTTTTATGAAAGTCTGAAAAAAGATTGAGTTAAAGTTATCACGGGTTAATTCAAAAGTAGGCGCTTCCATGTGTCCTCGATTACTGATTTAGTGTTAGACGTAAAATAGCAAACGCAGTGCTTTACTATCAACTAAAAACACCAGATTGTGTTTAAGTTTGGTTGGAGCATAACTTGCTTTTTATTGGTATAGTAAGTTACTGATAAATATGAAAATGTGAACTGGTGAAATGATAGATTATTTTCTTATTATTTTGATGGTACTTTCGGCTGTTTTATTTTTGTTTGTAATGGTTTTGTTTATCTTAGCTCCAAAATACGCAAAAAAAGAGCTTTTCATAAACTACTACAGTGGAACAGGTGCAATTTATCATGGTTTTAAGCTGTTCAGAGTTGAATCCTATCGGGAAGACAAAGTGTGGGCTTGTAAAGCCATTAAATACTCATCTATAGCAATTGCAGTAATGTTTTTCATTATGTTTTTTTTAATAAAATTGAATGGAATTCAACAGAGCTAGGAGTCGGTTCTTGTTTTTCTTTCGTGGATTATGGTTAAGCACTATGCCAAAAAACGTAACAGTTTTTTTCTGAGCTAATCGAAGAGACTCAAGTTAAATGGTGGAGATACTATGAAGTATTTAATTTTTATCCTTTTATTCCAAAGTGGCATTTGCATGGCGTTACAGCCTATATCTGAATATTGTGAAGACTCTTATCTGTTAGGCCGAATCGGAGGTGATATTTTTGCAGCAAACAAATGCCTAGTATATGGTTACACTGCTGAGGATATGACTTTCTTTAAGAATAGAAACACAAGTATTGAATTCGATGATATTAAACCTTCAGTAGAAAAGTTTATCAATATTGTCAATTCTGAAGTAGATTCATTTTTAGATAAACAAAAAGCTTTTGATGAATACACTGGAGTGATAGATAGTTTCTCAGTGCCTCTATTTTCGAGCTATGATGAATTCGAAGATGCTAAAGCTTCATTAGTATTTTCGATTAGCTATACAACAAGTTGCAGCATATCACTTTTGGATTACAGAGGTGGCGATAAATTTTTGGTTGGGTATAAACTTAATCGAATGACTGATGAAGGTAAGTATACCTATAACTATCTTATTATAGTTCTCTCAGTAGAAGCAAAAATAAATAAAGCGGATAGTGATGGTTTAATAGATGCTTTTTGTCATAATGATTTAAGCTTTAAAAATAAAGAATAATGGTAAGTAGCTTTTATCTATCCAAAGAGGTCGAACTACATTTTCCTTCTAAATCATAATAACCACTTCAGTTTAGTCTTTAATTTAGGTAAAAAAGAGAGACCTGAACCCATTTTGTGTTCGTTCGATATTGGCTCGGGGAAAAGAAACTAGCATGGTTCATACGGCAACTTCGGCCCATAGATTAGCCATAGGAGATTTAGTTAATGTATGAACTTTATTTTCAGTCTGATTTTTCAGGCACCAGGCTTGGGTTTTATTTTTCACTTATTTGTTCTGTTCTACTAATATTGTGCTGCCCGAAAATAAAATACTGGTACGAAAATAAACTACAGTTTGAAAAGAAAGTTAACTTCTGGTTTGGCTTCTTATTTGTATTTGGCTTTTTTGTAATGCAGTCACTGTCATTTTATGGTCTAGCATTAAAATCTAATGACATAGATTCTGGAGATTATTCTACAGTTGAAGGAACTATTGAAGATATTCAACTTGTTGAAAGAAATAGTAGAGAAGAGGCTTTTACTGTTGATGGAGTACGCTTTAAGTACAATGATTACGGAACAGAAAACTCCTTTTTTGCGAATAGAAAGCATGATTCAGATACAATCCAAGAGGGGCGAGTTGTTAAAATTGCTTACCTTAGAGAAGAAAATGAAAACCTGATTTTTGAGTTGAGCGTAAGAAAGTAAATGTTAGCAAGGATGTGATCTTTTTAACTCAAGCAAACAACTGCTGGAGGCGTTCTATCAGATCTACAAGGGGGGCAAATTTGAACATAGTTTTATCACTGCTGCTATTAGAAAGGTGTTGGGAAAATTCAAACCAATGCAACGTATGGGCGTGTAATAATCCAAGCAATTGCAGGGGGACTGTGGATGTGACCACAACAAACCAAGCTCAATATAGTGAAGATTTGTATTAGTATGAGTTTGAGGTTTTTTAAAGATGGAACCTTAATCAACGATAATAAAACCAATCAGGTCAGGTCTTTCTTTTTGCCTTTTAGCTAGTCCAATGTTGTTTATAAGCAATGGTTTAATAGAAGTTCTCAACGTGTAGGGCATTTTACGATGGGCAAGCACAAACTCCAGAATGGATTTAAATCGATAAAATGTTACTCCTATTTAGCAAATATAAAACGATAGCAAGCCGAAAATTTGCGCTATTTGTCGAGCAAGGAAAATAATTGGGTGATTATTTTAGCCGCACAATTCAAGCATGAAGTATTATAGTGGCAAAAGAAAGACCAGATACATGGATTCTACATTCATGGATAGAAGCAATGTGCATGTATTTGATGCTCGTCAAAGTTCAAGTAATACAGGAGAATATCAAGATGAGAAAATTTATATTTTTATTATTAACACTAAGCTCTGCCATTCAAGTATCTGCTAGGAATGATGGTTATAAGCAAATAACTTGGAGTAATTTATTTGAAAGCCATGAAAAATTAGTAGGTGAAAAAGTAACTTTAACAGCTTTTTATAACTTCGCAGGTTTTTATAAAGATCTCGAGAGTGCAGATAGTTTTTCAATGGAGTATTTGGTATTCCCATTTTATGGTGATGTTACAAAAGATTTTATTAAGCATTGCAATGAGAGATTGCTTATAGTGGAGGGGATTATTTCTAGCCATGAAAAAAGTAGAGCCCCACGAATTAAGAAAGTAGTTAGATTAAGCCCACTTTCAGACCCTGAATATAACTGCTTGGATCAAATATCAGGTTTTGTGAATTAAAACCCATTAGGAACATTATTAACCAGCCTTTGAAAAGTTCACGAGTGGATTTATTCCGAATATTTTTAGTAAAAACAAACAGGGATAGGTCTTTATTTTTGCCTTTTAGCTAGTCCAAAGTTGTATATCAGCAATGGTTTAATAGAAGTCATCAACGTGCTGGGCATTTTACGATGGACAAGCACAAGCTCCAGAGTGGCTTGAAATCGACAAAGTGTTACTTCAATTTGACAAATCTAAAGTGATAGCAAGGCTAAAGTGCGCGGTATTTGTTGAGCAAAGAAAAGAGTTGGGTGATTATTTCAAGCTGCACAATTCAAGCATGAAGTATGGTAGTGGCAAAAAGCAAGACCTGACCCCTAGATGCTTGCTGACACAGCTACAACCTCAATGACCCCAGTTGGTAAATAATGGACAAAATATTAGAAAAATTTTTACGTAAGCGTAAGCAAGCAATTAAAAACCCAGAAAAGTATAGAAATGTCTACGATAGAAATATAACGAGAATTACTTTTTACTTAGAACATGGCAAAACAAAAGGTGAAGAATTTTTTAATGAGAGTTTACCTTTTGCTCCTTGGGAAAAGCTTAATGTTGAATTGTCAATTCCAGGTTATTTTTATGAAATGCAGGCACAAGCTAGTTTAGTGAAGGGTAGCGTACTCAATATCGAGCAGTTGGGATATTATTTGAGCTATGGGTATTATCAGCTAACTATTGCTCATATAAGACAAAAGCGCTGTGTTATTCGCTTCGGGGAAGATAATGAAAGAGTGATATCACCTGGAAGTGTATTTCAATTAGCTACAGCTGTTTTATCACATCAGTATGATTATGCGCAGCAATTTTATAAATTATTTCAAAATGGTTACATGAAAAATTGGATAAACCGTTCGAAAAGTCATATAGGTGACTTTATTATCCTGTTGTTTGATAAGGTAGAAGGTGGCAATACCCTAAAACCGATCGTAGATGATTTTGCTTACCAATCTATTATAGATAACTGGGATAGTACAGACTTAACAAAAGTTACCGCTTATCTAAATCAGTTATGTGACGATCAAGTCGCTCAGGTTGCATCACCACCGAGTAAGATGTTTTTTGAGTTCGATAATATGAACTGGCAATTTACGCCTTATGCTGCACTTATGCTGTTAACGTTAAGAGCACAACATGGCCTTGAGAACCCTGATTTTGAGCACCCTGGTTTTGGCAATGTTACTTCTTTAGTATTAACGCAGCCTGTAGCCCCTGAAAAAGATGACGTGCTTGAACAGCTTGTAGTCAAATTACATGAGCAGGGCTTTGATGAAAAGGCGTTACTAGCGTAGCATCTAAAAAGTGTCACTAAAATGGTCAGGTCTTTCTTTTTGCCTTTTAGCTAGTCCAATGTTGTTTATAAGCAATGGTTTAATAGAAGTTCTCAACGTGTTGGGCATTTTACGATGGGCAAGCACAAGCTCCAAAATGGATTTAAATCGATAAAATGTTACCCCTTATTTGGAAAATCTAAAGCAACATCAAGGCGTAAGTTAGCTGTAATTGTCGAGCAAAGAAAAGAGTTGGGTGATTATTTCAAGCTGCACAATTCAAGCATGAAGTATGGTAGTGGCAAAAGGCAATACCTGACCCATGTGTGGAAACATTATATCTCAAAGGGCTATATGAGCGTTCAACATTGCCTTCAGGAAATGTTGAACACAAATACTATGTTGGGAATACTGTAGTAATTGACAGTACGGATGCTAAGCAAAGTAAAACTTTATATACGCATAAGGACCATCTAGGCTTTACCGTGACGGTAACAGACGCGAATGGCAGTGTTATTCAGCACATAAACTATGATGCGTGGGGGAAACAAAATCGGTTCTATACTAGTAGCTCATTAGTTTCTTTGTTGAATCAACAAAGCCCCGTGGAAAGTAAAGGTTATACAGGTCACAAAGAAATATCGGATTTAGGTATTATCCATATGAACGGTCGGATCTACGATCCAACCTTGGGTAGGTTCTTGCAGGCTGATCCGCATATTCAGGCGCCGGGTAACAGTCAAAGCTATAACCGCTATAGTTACGTGTTGAATAACCCGATGAGTTATACAGATCCGAGTGGGTATTTCTTTAAATCTCTCAAAAAGTTTGTGAAAAAGTATTGGAAAACGATTGTTCAAATAGGCATTACAGTGATGACTGCTGGAGCTGGGTTAGCTTGGGCAATTGCAGGTGGTGCATTATCTGGTTATGTTGCAACTGGCTCTCTAAAGGGGGCATTAGTTGGTGCATTTAGCGGGGCGCTTTTCTACAGTGCAGGTGAGTTAATTGCCAATAACGGGATACAAAATATACTTGGAAAAGAACTTATTCGAGGGATGGCTGGGGGAATAAGCAGTGTCCTTTCTGGCGGTAAGTTTGGACATGGTTTTGCTGCCGCAGGCGTATCAAGTATGGCAGGAGGCAAGATTTATGCAGCCTTCAAGGATACGGGTGCAAGAGTTGTTGCTGCTGTTGTCGGTGGTACAGTTATTCAGGTTACAGGAGGTAAGTTTGCTAACGGTGCTTTAACTGCTGCATTCATGAAAGCGTATAATGACGCCAACCACCCTAAGTTTGAATCACCTGATGCTCCACTGGCTAAGTGGTTCAGAAGTATTGCTGATGGAGCGGCTCAACTTAGAAGTTCAATAGAAGGGGTAATGAGCGATATTGGTAACGGTATATCTAATACAATGAGTTCTTTAGCTGAAGACCCTGCTAGAACTGCTGTCAATACTGTCGCAATAGCAGGTGCGGGAACTTGTGCATTTACTGCTGGGGCCGGATGTGCCTTAGCCGCCACTGCTGCAACAGTAGGAGCTAGTGATATGCTGGAGCAAACAACTGGGTATGATCCAGTACAGCGAGGTACCGAAAAAGCTTTCATGGGGGCTGGCATGGATGCAGAAACTGCGAGGTAAGCTGCGGCTATTGACGTAAATGTTCCCGGAGCTTTAACTGGAGCTGGTGCTACAACAAATATGTTCAGAGCATTAAGTGTTAACCAAACTATTAGCGCCTCTAGCGCTGCAAACGCATACTTATCAGCTTATAGCGTTAATGCTGCACAACGGGGGGTTCAGGAAATTGATTCGATTAATTACTATAGCTTTATTTGTTTGTTTTATTATCTCTTGTGGAGAAGGTAGGAAGTACTATCTTGCTACAGGGAAAGTGACCGACATATCTTGTGAAGATATTTGGAGGTCAAGTAACGTATTAAATATACGAGTAGTAAGTAAGGAGTTTGAATCTCCAATAAACTTTACTTCAAAATTGTGGAATGTTGATTGCTCTCAAGTTTCGAAGTTAATAAGCAAAGAGCAAGAAATTGAGTTTCAATATGAAAAGGCTGGAAGAAAGGTACCAGTATTGGTTTATTTAAAAGTTGAAGATGTTGTAGTTGTGGATAATAAATAACAGATCAGCAAGGAAACAGTGTAATTAACTTCTAGTTAAGTTGCCCCTTCAACTTGGGAGCAACCTAAGCCAAGCAAACGAAAGCCAGTGGGAGCTGATTTTCTTTTATCTGCTAATTTAACCAATAGGCTCAGGTATTTCTTTTTGCCCTTTAGCATATTGAAGCCTAATTTTTAGTTATTAACTAACCAAGATTGATACGTGAAAGGATGGCTAGGCCACTACGATTAGAGTTTGCAGGTGCTTTGTATCATGTTACACCGTAAGGGAATGAGCGCACACTCAGCTAGCTGAGGTCTAGACAAGTCCCCCCTTACAGCATTAAGCAACTTGAGTATTTTCTAGCTCATTTTTAAAGGGTAATGCATTTGCATTGCCTGTTCGTTCGTACTAAAATCAAAGCTAATGAAGCAAATAAAAGGCAGAGGTTGTTATGGCACAAGTTGCTTTAGAAACTGAATCAACATTGACAGACCGTTTTCAAACTACGGTGCCTAGCCCTGTTCGTAAGGCGTTGCACTTAGGTAAAAAAGATAAAATTAAATACACGATTCAATCTGATGGCAGCGTTGTTATTTCGCGTGCAGCAGTGCAAGAAAGCGATCCTGTACTTGGCGAGTTTTTATCATTCATAGCGCGTGATATGCAGGCTCATCCTGAAAGAATAGAACCGTTATCAGCAAGTATGCGAGAAAACGTTGATGTGTTGATTGAAGGTGTTGAAATCGATTTAGATGCTCCGTTATTGGATGAGGACGAGTAAGTTTGCAAAAAACGATACCAATGGCCGTAAATGGTTGGACACTTTACACTCATCCATTGTTTAAAGAGCAATACATAAGCCTTAAAGTTCAAGTTGAGGCTCTTCGGAATAAAGATCCAAAGGGCTACCTTAAAAAAAATGCCACGAAACGATTAGCCGCTATTCAACGGTTAATCTTTGAACTAATACCGCACGATCCTACCAGCCCTGAGTTTCGTCAAGGAAGCACATTAGGTGATGATAACAAGCACTGGTTTCGAGCAAAGTTCTTCCAACAATACCGTTTGTTTTTTCGATATCATTTAGGGTCAAAAATCATCGTTTATGCATGGGTCAATGATGAAAATAATAAACGTGCATACGGTAGTAAAACCGATGCCTACAAAGTATTCGAAAAGATGTTAAATTCTGGTCATCCACCTGAGGGATGGGATGAACTTTTAAAAGCAGCTAAGGACGAGTTGCTCTTCCCATAATCAAGGCGCGTGTTTTTCCAGTTGTTGAAGTGTTGGGTTCTTTGTTTTTTCATCGCCTAATGCTCTGTATCTGAGCCATCCTCTCTTTTTCTTTCAACTGCAACACTAACCACCCCTCAAAAAAGTTAAAAATTTTTCTTTACTCGCCTTTAACTAACTGCCCAAATCATAAGGGAAAATTTTTAGCTGTGTGCCATTTATGAAATATTGGTATAAAAGTTATGCAAATATTGCCTATAACACTATTGCGAACTATTACCGTTTAGATTAATATGCTGACCATCAAGAGAAATGAGAGTGGTTTGCATTCATGTATATCTGTTTATGTCATGGTGTGACTGATAAAAAAATCGAACAAACAATTGATGATGGCGCTATGACGATGCGCGATTTATCAAAAGAGCTGCAAGTGGGTAGCCAGTGCGGCAAGTGTTGCGGTTGTTGTAAAAAAATTCTTAATCGCAAACTGATCGAAATTGCAGATATCACTGAGCAAGTAGCGTAATTACTTGCTCTTAAGCATGCGTGCTTAACAATTTTTCCTTTGTTTAATTGTTCTAATTAATCCCCATACTTACGAGTTTTTATTTGCTTTTAACCCCTTCATTTATTAGGGTTATAACAAAGCAGATACGTGTATCACACGGTCATTGGTAGGAAGCCATGATAATAGACTCTTCAAAATCACTTTTTTGTGCAGTACTCATTTTAATCACCGCGGGCTGCGCGCAATTACCTTCACGAGAGTCCATTCAACCAAGCTATGCCATTGCAGCAGATACACCCAGTACCATAGGAGATGCAGTGGGTAATAATCATCCTGGGTTATCAGGGTTTTATCCTTTAGCAGATGGGGTCGATGCCTTTGTAGCTAGGTTGGCGCTCATTGATTCTGCAGAGCACACCATTGATGTGCAGTACTATTTATACCACAGGCAGCAAACCACCATTTTATTTACGGCCTTTTTATTAAAAGCCGCAGATAGGGGGGTAAGAATTCGCTTGTTGCTCGATGACTTATCGCAAGCCGACAGTGAGCTTGATTTAGCCGCTCTGGCTGTTCACCCTAATATTGAAGTTCGATTATTTAATCCATTCCCTAACCGTCGTTTTAGGGCGCTCGGCTTTATTACCAACTTTAGACAGCTTTCTAGGCGCATGCATAATAAGAGCTTTATAGTCGATAATCGTATTTTTATTACTGGTGGGCGAAACATTGGTAATGCGTACTTTTCGGCTGAAGATCATTCTGAGTTTATTGATTTAGATGTTATGAGTGTTGGTGAAATTGTTCCAAATGCATCAAAAGCATTTGATTTATATTGGAATCATCAATTGTCTTACCCAGTTGAAGATTTACACGGTAAACGTGATGAACAATCACTCATAGATATCACTAAAACATTGTCGAGCTATGTTGAACAAAACCGACAGAGCAATTATGTTCAGCAACTGCATGAAAGCGAGTTTGTTAAACGCTTGCTTGATGACGAAATTACATTTGACTGGCAAACCTCAGAGCTGTTTTTTGACCATCCTGATAAGGTTTTAAATGATGTACGTGAAAAGTCGTCAAATATGTCGCCACGTTTACTTAAAAGACTTGGGCAACCACAGCAAAGAGTTATTATCATTTCGCCTTACTTTATTCCCAAAGAGCAAGGCGTTAAGTTGCTAACAAACTGGGTGCGGCAGGGCGTTAACGTTACTGTGCTAACAAATTCACTAGCCGCCACGGATGTCTCAGCTGTGCATGCAGGATATAAAAAGTACCGCAAAGATTTAATTTCTGGAGGGGTAAAACTTTGGGAATTAAAGCCAAGTGACTTGATGGCCGTTAAGCGCAAAGCAGGGCGTAAGGTTACTGGGTCATCACAAGCAAGCCTACACGCAAAAACCATGACCTTTGATGATGAAAAGATCTTTGTCGGTACCATGAACCTTGACCCTCGCTCACTTGATTTAAATACTGAAATGGGTGTATTGATCAACAGCTCTAAATTAAGTCGATCACTATCAAAGTGGGTTGATACTGATATGGCTGAGTATGCTTGGAAAGTTGATTTAAAGGATGATGATTTAGTTTGGCTCGACACAGTGAGTAATGAGCAATTTGATGAAGAGCCACAAACGTCTTCTTGGCGACGCTTTCAAGTGTGGTTTATTTCGTTATTCCCTATCGAGGATGAGCTATAAAGCATTCCTTCAGCATTTACACCTAAGCCCAACTTTTTAGTTGGGCTTTTTATTGTCAGCCTTTAGTTGTTAACCATTTTGGGATAAAAAATAGCGTTTGAGCTTACACGTGTAAACCCATTGTATTCAAGTGCTTAGCATGCAAAGAAAAAATAAATATAAAAAAATGTTAAAAAAACTGGTTGGACCAATTGATCTATTGCTTATTTTATGACGTAATGTAGGTATTACTATCTGGTCGGATGAGTTTATTATGAGCTTACGTACAAAATTAAAAAAAGTATTACCTAGTATTTCAATTACAGAACAAGAAGCGTTAGATGCGGGTGATGTTTGGTTAGAAGGTTCAATCTACCAAGGTAAACCTGATTTCGATGCACTTCGTGACGTGCCAGCAGCTAAGCTGAGCGCTGAAGAGCAAGCATTCTTAGATGGCCCAGTGAAAGAATTATTATCTATGATTGATGATTCTGAAATTCAAAACGGTGTTCATCTTCCTGACTACATTCTTGATTTCTTGAAAAAAGAGCGCTTTTTCTCGCTTATCATTCCTAAATCATTCGGCGGTTTAGAGTTCAGCCCTTATGCAAACTCAACAATCGTTGCGACTATCGCGACTAAGAGTTCTGCGGTTGCGGTAACCGTGATGGTTCCTAACTCTTTAGGCCCAGGTGAGCTATTACTTCACTTTGGTACTAAAGAGCAACAAGATCACTATTTACCACGTCTTGCAAATGGTCGCGACATTCCTTGTTTCGCACTAACTAGCCCAGAAGCGGGTTCAGATGCGGGTGGTATTCCAGATATCGGTGTTGTTAAACGTGGTCAGTTTAATGGCGAAGAAGTGCTAGGTTTAGAAATTACCTGGGACAAACGTTACATCACACTTGCGCCAATTGCGACAGTATTAGGTTTAGCATTTAAAGTAGTTGACCCTGATGGTTTACTCGGTGGCAAAGAAAACCTCGGTATTACCTGTGCGCTAATTCCTAAAGATCACCCTGGTGTTGAACTTGGTAATCGTCATGATCCTATGGGTATCCGTTTTTACAACGGTACGACTCGCGGTGAAAAAGTATTTGTACCAATGGACTTCATCATTGGTGGTCAAAAGAACATCGGCCGTGGCTGGCAGATGCTGGTTAGCTGTTTAGGTGCAGGCCGTGGTATCTCTTTACCGGCACTAGGTGTTAGTTCATCACAGGTAGCATTTAAAGGTGCTTCTGAGTACGCAGCAGTTCGCGAGCAGTTTGGTCTGGCGATTGGTCAATTCGAAGGTATTCAAGAGAAGCTTGCTGATATCGCAGGTAAAACTTATCTTCAAGAAGCAATGCGTGTATTAACAACAGAAGGTTTAGGCATGGGCTTAAAACCATCTGTAGTCACTGCTATTGCTAAATACCACATGACAGAAATCGGTCGTAACGTGCTTGATTCAGCAATGGATATTCAAGCAGGTAAAGCAATTCAAAATGGCCCGCAAAATACATTAGCAAGTGGATATGTTGCACAACCAATCGCAATCACGGTTGAAGGTGCAAACATTCTTACTCGTAACCTAATGATTTTTGGCCAAGGTGTAATGCGTTGTCACCCTTACCTTCAATCTATGGTTGAGTCTATCCATAGCGAAGACAAAAATGCAGATAAAGAATTCAACAGCATCTTACGTAAAACAGTAGGTTACAGCGTAGCTAACAGCTTACGTGCTTTCCGTTTAGGTGTATTACCGTTTACTGCCGGTGCTAAATCGTCACTACCCGAAGTACGTGAATACGAAAAAGCAGCGCATAAATTATCTGCAAAACTTGCAGTTTACGCTGACTTCTCGTTATTGGTACTGGGCGGCAAACTTAAGCAAGCAGAAATGCTATCTGCACGTTTAGGCGACGTAATGAGCTTCTTGTATGCGGCGATGGCATCAATTAAATATTACGAGCAAAAAGTAGCAAGCAGTGAACGTGAGCAAGCTGCGCCTTACTTCCACTATGCGACTCGCTTTGCACTACAAAGCGCTGAAGAAGCATTGCATAAGTTCTTAGATAACTTCCCTGCAAGTGGTACTCGTAAGTTTATGCGTTTCATTACGATGAACTACTCATTGAAAATGCCTAAGATCAGCGATGATTTAATCCGTGAACTTGCCACTCAAGCGCAAATGGATACGGCATTTAAAGCGCAAATCACTCACTTGGTTAATCCAATTGAAGGTGATGGTCATTACATCAATGAGCAAGCGTACAAAGCGAAAATGGCGTGCCTTGATTTACTTGCAAAAGTTAAAAAAGCACTGCGTGCTAAAACTATTAAGCCGGGTGTTCGTTTTGCAGAAACGCTTGATAATGCACTTGTTGCAAGTGTTATCAACGAAGAAGAGTATGCAAAACTGATTGATTACAACAAGAAACGTGAAAAAGCGATTCGTGTTGATGAGTTTGACTTTGACATGAACTTACTGGATGACAATGCAAAGCCAGTAAACCCACTTAAAAGTGTGGTAAACGAGTAATTCAACAATGCAAGTCCTGAGCAGTATTAGGACTTTATCTTCGAAAACCCGTGCTTAGCACGGGTTTTTTATTGCTTATAGGTCGTTGTACCAATAGCCAATATCACCTACCATTGCCATCGGTTTATATAAATTACAGAGCGTTATGGATCTTAGGCAATTTGTTACTTCTCACTTTTCAAACATTACAGAGCTACAGCAAGCGGCATCAGTATGGAGCGGATGCGGTGAGATTATTCGTTGCCAAATGAATGGTGCTGCTAGGGTAATTAAAGCGATTGAAGTGCCTAGCCAAATTAGTCATAGTCGTATAAAACAAAGTGATTTTGCGCTTGCCAGAAAGCGGCAATCTTACTTAGTCGAATTTAATTGGTATCGGCATTACGCTAAGCAATTGCCCCATGAAGCTGCGGCTATTCATTGTATTGAGGCAATCCAAGAGGGCAGTAAGCAAGCGCTGTTATTTAGTGATTTCAGTGCAGTTGGCTACCAGCAAGCAAGTGCTACACACCGCGACATTGAAGCAATTATAAACTGGCTTGCACACTTTCATGCTTTTCATTTAGCAAGCTCTGCCGATGGCCTTTGGCCGCGAGGTAGTTATTGGCATTTAGCAACACGGCCCGATGAGCTAAAGCGTATGAGCGATTTAAGCTTAAAAGCGCAGGCACACGCTATTGATACTGCGTTGAATGAGTCACCTTACCAAACATTAATTCATGGTGATGCTAAGCTTGCCAATTTTGCTATTGCGCCACAAAACCAGCATGTTCTTGGCTATGATTTTCAATATGTAGGCAGGGGGGTTGGGGTGATTGATGTCATGTATTTTTTAGGCAGTTGCTTAAATGATACGGCATTAAAATCAGTTGCAGATGACTATTTAAATCGCTATTTTGACACCCTCACACAGGCACTAAAACGTTATCAACCAAATGTAAACCCAGCGCATGTTGTTAGCAGTTGGCGAGCGCTTTGGTGTTACGCATGGAGCGATTTTTATCGCTTTTTAGCAGGTTGGAGCCCTGCTCATGCAAAAATAAACGGCTACATGCAGCAGCAATTTGTAACGTACTTAAAAATAAAGGATTAGCAATGAATAAGCCAATGCGATTTGCCATTATCGGCTGTGGTGCTGTAACCGAAGTGAAAAGCGGCCCTGCTTATCAACACGCAGAAGGTATTGCGCTTATTGGGGTAACACGCCGCGACTTAGAAAAAGCCCATGATTATGCTAAACGCCACAATGTTGCAAAGGTGTTCGCATCGCCGAGCGAACTCATTAACGATAACAGTGTTGATGCCGTGTATATTGCCACGCCGCCAGATAGCCATAAAGCGTTTGCTCTTGAGGTTGCTGCGGCAGGTAAACCGTGTTGTATCGAAAAGCCACTGGCGCCAAGTTATCAAGATAGCCTTGACATTGTTACAGCATTTAAAGAGGCTAAACAGCCGCTATTTGTGGCTTATTATCGCCGTTCATTACCACGCTTTAATCACGTTAAGCAGTTACTTGAACAAGGTACCATTGGTAAACCCCGGCATGTTAGTTGGCATTTAAGTAAAGCTCCTAACGCTCTTGATTTGTCGGGTGAATACAACTGGCGTACAGATCAAAACGTGGCACGAGGAGGTTACTTTGACGATTTAGCCAGTCATGGTCTTGATTTACTTGCCTACCTTTTAGGTGATTTTAATAAGGTGCATGGTTTATGTGCTAATCAACAAGGCTTATATTCTGCGTTCGATGCTATTACCGCGCACTGGCAGCATCAATCTGGTGTTACCGGCACTGGGAGCTGGAACTTTGCTTCATCTAATCGTTTTGATGATGTGATGATTTTTGGCAGTGAAGGCGAGCTTAGCTTTAGTGTTTTTGACGAAAAACCGATTTTGCTTAACAACGCACAGGGCAAACAAGAGTTCGTAATTGATAACCCCGCGCATATTCAACAGTATCATGTTGAAAACATGTCGAACTATTTTCATGCTCAGCAACCACACCCATCAACTGGTGAAACCGCACTACATACAAGTTGGATTATGGAGAAAATACTATCGGGTTGAAGAAGTTATACAGGTATGTTTGCTTTTTATTGAATAAAATTAAGTCATTTAAAAGAATTAATGCAAATGTTGTGCATTTTTTGCAGTAGAGCTCATTAATTTACGCTAAAATAGGCGTAATTTATTTCATTTAGGTTCTACTTATGTCTATCCATGTAATTACTCATCCGTTAGTTCAACACAAACTTGGCCTTATGCGCGCAGAAGGTATTAGTACTAAAAGTTTCCGTGAGCTAGCGTCTGAAGTAGGTACCTTGCTTACTTACGAAGCAACAAAAAACCTACCATTAGAAAGCGTACAAATCACTGGATGGGATGGTTCAACATTAGATGTAGAGCATATCAAAGGTAAAAAAATTACTGTTGTGCCTATTCTTCGTGCCGGCCTTGGTATGATGGATGGTGTAATGCAGTTATTACCTGCGGCAAAAGTAAGTGTTGTTGGTCTTCAGCGTAACGAAGAAACACTTGAGCCAGTTCCTTACTTTGAAAAACTCGTGGGTAAAATTGATGAGCGCTTAAGCCTCGTTATTGACCCAATGCTGGCAACCGGTGGTTCAATGATCGCTACTATCGATATGCTTAAAAAAGCAGGCTGTAAAGATATTAAAGTGATTGTATTAGTAGCAGCGCCAGAAGGCGTAGAAAAAACCCTTGCAGTGCACCCTGATGTTGAAATTTTCACAGCATCATTAGATAGCCACTTAAACGAAAAAGGATACATCATTCCAGGCTTAGGAGATGCCGGTGACAAGATTTTTGGCACAGTGTAAGGCGCTCACGTGGAAAATCATCAAACATTTTCGTTAAAAACCATTCTAACGGGCGCGCAAATGCTGTTTGTTGCATTTGGCGCACTGGTACTTGTGCCGTTACTGACAGGCCTTGATCCTAATGTGGCTTTATTTACCGCAGGTTTAGGAACCTTGCTGTTTCATGTGGTTACTAAAGGCCAAGTTCCTATCTTTTTAGCATCGTCTTTTGCTTTCATTGCACCTATTATCGCCTCGGTACAAATGTGGGGCATTCCCGCAACTATGGGCGGTTTGATGGTGGCAGGCTTTTGTTATGTTGCGCTTAGCTTGATTGTAAAATTTAAAGGCGTGAATGCACTGCACAAGGTGTTACCGCCTGTAGTTGTTGGCCCTGTGATCATGGTGATTGGTTTAGCATTAGCCCCCGTCGCTGTGAATATGGCAATGGGTAAAACAGGGGATGGCAGTGCACAATTAGTTCCTTATGATCAAGCAATTTGGGTGTCTGGTTTATCATTACTGGTTACGCTGATTTTTGCGGTATGGGGCAAAGGTGTATTTAAACTTATTCCTATTCTTGCTGGTGTGGTAGCAGGTTACCTTGCTTCGTTATTTATAGGTATTGTTGAATTTAATGCGGTCACCGAAGCAAACTGGTTTGCGGTACCGGCATTTACTTACCCTGAGTTTAAGTGGCAAGCTATTTTGTTTATGGTGCCTGTAGCCATTGCGCCAGCAATTGAACATATTGGCGACATGATGGCTATTAGCCAAGTAACAGGTAAAGACTATTTAAAGAAACCGGGTTTACACCGCACTTTACTAGGTGATGGCTTAGCAACCTCTGCAGCATCGGTTTTTGGTGGTCCACCTAATACAACGTATTCTGAAGTAACGGGAGCGGTAATGCTTACACGTAACTTCAACCCTCGAGTGATGCTTTGGACCGCAATCATCGCTATTGTGCTGGCGTTTGTGGCAAAAATGGGCGCGGGTTTACAAACGATTCCGGTACCTGTGATGGGCGGCATCATGATTTTACTATTTGGCTCTATCGCCGTTGTTGGTTTAAATACCTTAGTAAAATCAGGTGAAGATCTTACCGCGCCTCGCAACTTGACTATCATCGCACTGATTTTAGTGTTTGGTATTGGTGGTATGCATATCGGTGGTGATGAGTTTAGTTTACAAGGTGTGAGCTTATGCGCAATTTTGGGGATTATCTTAAATGCTGTTCTCCCCAAAGCAGTGCAACAAGCTGATTAGAACTTAAAAACTGCTTTAATATTGCACCAAAAAAGCGCATTAAATATGCGCTTTTTTTGTAACTAACTAAAATTTAAGGAATTATAAAACTGGTCTACTAACTGCATTTATCTCTATGTCATACTGGTAGGAGCGATTATGCAAGAGGCAAATGTTGTGGATATTACCCCGTTTTTAGCGAAGCATCAGTTACCACTCAAGTATCAATACTTAAGTGAGCAGTTTTTTATACCCCTCGCGCACGATATCTTAAGCGCAAAAATGACCGGCCAACCTATGCTGGTGGCGATTAACGGCTGCCAAGGCTCAGGTAAAACGACCCTCGCTGACTTCTTAGTGACCTGGGTTAATAGCAATACCGAATTTAATAGCGTGTCATTATCAATCGATGACTTTTATTTAAGTCGTGATGCACGTAATGAGCTTGCTAAAGATGTTCATCCTTTGTTTGCGAGTCGTGGTGTACCGGGTACACATGATACGCAATTAATGGAACAAACCTTATCAGCTTTGTTGGCAGGTAAAGTGGATGTTCCATTACCTCAATTTGATAAACTAACTGATGATCCAGTGCCAAAAGAGCTGTGGCCTAGCAACCAAAAGCCGATTGATATCGTGTTTTTTGAAGGCTGGTGTGTAGCCAGTACTCCACAACAGCCTTATCAACTGCAAACTCCGGTAAATGAATTAGAGCAACTAGAAGATGCCGACGGCATTTGGCGTCGCTGCGTAAATAGTTGCTTAGCGAATGAATATCAACATGTATTCGCAATGGCCGATTACACCATTATGTTAAAAGCGCCTTCATTTGAAGATGTGTATGCGTGGCGCTTAGAGCAAGAGCATAAACTAATTGCCAAAAAAGGCCAGGGGCAGGGCACGTTTGACGAAGTGAGTTTAAAGCGTTTTATCTCTCATTTTGAACGTATTACGCGGGAAAACTTAGCCACTCTTGCGCACAGCGTTGATGCTTTACTATTGCTAGATACCGAGCGTGATATCACCAAGATGGAGCTACTCGCGGATCAAATTTCTCAACCACTTATTTTTACTGATTTAGACGGCACATTGCTCGATCACGACAGTTACGAATGTGAAGTGATCAAACCATTTTTGGCAAAGTTGAATGATACCGGTGTCAATGTGGTTTTTAATACCAGCAAAACCTTTGCTGAAGTTACTGATATTCAAAAAGGTTTGGATCATCACCAACCCTTTATTGTGGAAAATGGTGCGGCTGTTTATATCCCGAAAGACTATTTTAAAGTAAAGCCAATTGGCTGTGATGAATATAAAGGTTATTGGCGCTTTGCCATGACGCAAAGTACCGATAAATTGCATGACGACCTTAAACAATATGCCAGTCAATTTAGCCATTGTGTACGTTTGTTTAGCCAATTTAGTGCGCAAGAAATAGCCAAATTAACAGGACTCCCCGTCGATAAAAGTGAATTGGCTCTACAAAGACAGTACTCAGATCCGGTTTGTTTTTCGGGCAGTGATGAAGAAAAGCAAGGTTTTATAGATGCAATGAGCCAAGCAGGCTACGAGGTGCTTGTTGGCGGCCGTTTTATCCATTTAACCAAAGGTAACAATAAAGGACTTGCACAAAAGTGGCTGTTAAATCAGTTCAAAAAAGCCTATCGCAATCCATTTACTGTGATAGCGCTTGGCGACAGTCAAAACGATGTAGCCATGCTAAAAGCGGCCGACACCGCTATTTTAATCAATAACCCTGGCAGCCAAGTGCAATCACAAATATTACAAAAAGCATGGCAGCTCAGCGAAAAACCCGCCCCAGCAGGTTGGGTTCAAGAAGTTTCTGCGTTAACTATCATCAAAGCGCGTTTTGCAGCAAAACAGGAGCAATCTCATGGCTGATTTTTATCAAAATGGCATTATCACGACCTTACACAATATTGCTGACCGCCCAGTAGAAGAACTAGAAAAAGAGTTGTTGGGCTTTGCAAAACAACGCCCAATGGGCCTGATTTTGCCTTCGCTTTACAGTGAGTTAGAAGGACCCGCTCTGCAAAATATTATTGCTGAGCTGAAACATGTGCCTTATTTATCGCAAATTACCATTGGTCTAGATCGCGCTGATGAAAGCCAATATCGCCATGCACTGCAGTTTTTTGCGGAGCTTGATCAGCCTCATAAGGTACTTTGGAATGATGGCCCGCGTTTACAAGCTCTTGATAAAGAACTACAAAAATTGGGTGTTGCGCCACGAGAACTAGGTAAAGGTCGCAATGTTTGGTATTGCATGGGCTATAAGTTGGCAACCTCAAAAGTAGAGTCAATTGCACTGCATGACTGCGATATTTTGACTTACGACAGAGCGCTTTTAGCACGCTTAATTTACCCTGTTGCTCATCCTCGCTTTAACTATGAATTTTGTAAAGGGTTTTATCCGCGCACCGCTGAGGGCAAAATTAATGGTCGCGTGTCACGATTGCTGGTAACGCCGTTATTGCGTTCATTTAAAACCATTTTAGGCAGCAACGATTACTTAGAATATATGGATTCTTTTCGTTACCCGTTAGCGGGTGAGTTTTCATTCCGCCGTGATGTACTCAACGATATTCGTATTCCAAGTGACTGGGGCTTAGAAATTGGCGTGTTATCAGAGATGTATCGCAATTACTCGCATAACCGTTTATGTCAGGTCGATATTGCTGATAACTATGATCATAAACACCAAGATTTATCGCTAGAAAACCAAGCGGCGGGCTTGTCGAAAATGTCGATTGATATCACCAAAGCTTTATTCAGAAAGCTCGCTACCCAAGGCGTTACCTTTACGACAGAAACGATTCGTTCATTAAAGGCAACCTATTACCGAATTGCACTCGATTTTATTGAAACCTATCACAACGATGCGTTAATGAATGGCTTAACACTTGATATTCACCACGAAGAAAAAGCCGTTGAAATGTTTGCACAAAATATTATGAATGCGGGTCAGCACTTTTTAGAAAACCCAATGGAAGCACCCTTTGTGCCGAGTTGGAACCGAGTAGCTTCGGCAATGCCGGAGGTGTTTGCTCGTTTAGAAGAAGCCGTAGAGCTTGATAACAAAGAATATATTTAACGGGGAAGGCACGTGACTTTAGAGCTTTTGCAACAAAGGGTTATTCAGCATTTAACCTGCATCTACAGCGAGGTTGAACTATCAACAACGCTTGAACAACTCGCAGACAGACTAATTAGTACCATGTTAGGTGATGATCCTGTTCGAGACCCAACGCCGCATAAAAACCGTTGGGATGAGCAAGATATGATTTTAATCGCCTATGGTGATTCAATCATACGTCATGCTAATACTGATGAAGCCGTTGCTAAGCCTGAAGAGCCACCTTTGCATACCTTACATCGCTTTGTAAAAAACCAATGCTTACCTGAACTTAATGCACTGCACATCTTGCCGTTTTACCCATATAGCTCAGATGAAGGCTTCGCGGTAATGAATTATGTGCAAGTGAATGAAGCGTTAGGTAGTTGGCAACATATCCGTGATATTTCAGCGGATGTTAGGTTGATGGCAGATTTGGTGATCAACCATTGCTCTAGCCGCAGCGTTTGGTTTGAAAACTTTATTCAGGGCAAAGAGCCGGGAAAAGGGTATTTTAAAACGGCAAGCCAGAGTGATGACCTTGTGCAAGTTGTTCGCCCGAGAACATCGCCCCTTTTACAGGCGGTTGAAACTAAAGACGGTTTGCAACATGTGTGGTGTACCTTTAGTCATGACCAAGTCGACTTTGATTTTGCTAACCCAGATGTGCTTAATGAATTTGTCAGCATTATTCGTCATTATTTAGATAACGGTGTACGTATATTCCGCCTTGATGCGGTGGCTTTTTTATGGAAAAAACTCAATACCCGCTGCATTAACCTGCCTGAGACACACGAAGTGATCAGGCTGCTTCGCACCCTTATTGAGCATTTTGAGCCTAATGTGATTATTATCACAGAAACTAATATCCCGAACCGCGAAAACCTATCGTACTTTGGTAATGCCAACGAAGCGCATTGTATTTACAACTTTTCATTACCACCGCTGTTATTACATACCTTACTCAGTGGCGACAGTACCGCATTAAAACACTGGATAATGAGTATGCCACCTCCTCAAGAAGGGACGGCATACTTTAACTTTATAGCTTCACACGATGGTATTGGCCTGCGCCCCGTTGAAGGCTTGTTAGAGCAAAGTGAAATTGCCAAAATGGTCAATACGACTGCGAAATATGGCGGTAAAGTTTCATTACGTACCGCCCCAGATGGCACCAATACCCCTTATGAGTTAAACATTGCCTTATTTGATGCGTTGCAAGGTACCCATAAAGGCCCAGATAAATGGGGTGTTGCTCGCTTTTTATGTGCGCATGCCATTATGTTTGCGCTTGAAGGTATTCCAGGTTTGTATATTCATAGCTTACTCGGCACTACCAATGATTATGAACGCTTTGAAAACAGCCAACATAACCGAGCGATTAATCGTCACCGCTGGCAAGAGTCAGATTTACTGGCCAAGTTAAGTAACGAAAATGCCCATCATCGTACTGTGTTTAAAGCGATGAAAAACCTAATGGCTATTCGTAAGGCGCAAAGTGCATTTCACCCCAATGCGACGCAATATACGTTACATTTAAGCGAAGGGCTCTTTGGTTTTTGGCGACAAAGCATCAATCGTTCGCAAAGTATGTTTTGTGTTTATAACATTAGTGACGAGCCGCAAACGCTTACGCTTGCCGACTTAAATTTGATTGGTACCGAGCAATGGCGAGATTTAATTAGCGGTGAGCAAATTACCGAGCAGACAAAAACAATGTCGCTAATGCCATACCAAGCTGTATGGCTCAGCAATAAGTAATGTAAACGCCCTTTACAGTGCGCTTCTGGTTGCTTCTAACAGAAGTGATTCAACACTGAAGGGAAGGGGATTTTCATTTGATTTACTGAAAACGCGAAAGTTAATTGCTAAGTTATCACTGTGAATTTGTTCAACCAGCTTTAGCGTTTGTTTGTTATGTTGGCTGAAAATAGCCACCTTATGATGCATAGTTCTGGTTTCGTGTTTATTCAATAAATCATAAATATTTACCAAAGCAAACGCCCCCAACGTAACATGGCCGCCGATAGTGACGTCTATCTTCTCTGCTACGGCTCTGAGCGGCCAGTTTATTGCGCCAACTAATACATCTTTGCGTTTGTTTAACTCATCAAGCGCAGTAATTGCTCCTAATGCCATAGCATCGTTGGCAGCCCAGACAATATTCATGTTTGATTGATGGCTAAAGTAGCCAAGACTATGGCGATACGCTTGTGTTGCTGACCAGTTGGCAACCGTTTTTGCGGTGATATTAGCATTCTCATGCGTTTGAACACTTTGCTCTAAACCTTCTTCTCTATCAAGTGCTGCATGGGTGGTGTAATCGCCATTTATAGCGAGAAAATTGGCCGCGTACTGAGTTTTTTCAATCAGTTTATCTGCGAGTAATTGCCCTGCTTGTTTGTTGTCGGGTTCCACACTACCTGCGATTTTAATGCCATAATCAATCAAACGTTTTAGTTCTAATTCTGATGGGCGGTTAAGTAGAAAATAAATAGGTGTAGAGGTGCTATTTAAGCTTAAAAGTTGTTGGGTGAGCACGCTTTTTTCGTCAACTAAAATCAGCATATCAGGCTTTGCTTTAATCGCCTTAGCTACTAATGACTTCATTTCAATATGATTTCGATTGGCATAATGAATCGTTAAATCGAGATCAAAGTCTTTGGCAGCATCACGCATCAACTGAGACACTTCAAACCAAAATGGGCCTGTGACATTCGTATTTTCATAGCCAGGGTTTATAAAAATAATACTTTGTTTGGCAAAAACACTTGGTAAGTAAAATAGGCAAATAATGAAAAATACCGTTTTAAGCATAGTCTTATTGGGTTGAAAGGCTTATAGGTTAGAGTATAGCTCGAATTGGTAGGTTTTAAGTAAATGATTAGAATAGGATAGTTTTTAATAACTTATACGAAAAGGGCTGCACGAATGTACAGCCCCAAGAGAATCAAATCTATTAACGATTAGAAATCGTAAGATAGTCTTAAGTAGCCAAAACGACCGATGTTGTCGTAACTTGCACTACCAGAACCTGTACCTCTTGTACCGAATGGAAGCTCTCTGTTGAAGATGTTATCAACACCAACTTTAACACCAAAGCCGCTTTCGAAGTTGTAACCTACTGTCGCATCAGAAATAACATAGCTACCAAACTTCATTAAGCTATTTGGATTTGGGTTATCTTCTAGCTCTTGGTCTGTATAAAGGCTCACTTCATCTAGGTAACGTGTATCAAACGTTGCAAAGAAACCATCACGCTTGTAAGAGATAGTTAAGTTAGCTTGCCATTTTGCCTCACCTGTTGTACCAGCATATTCGATGTAATCTTCAGGTTGGTCTTGGAATGGGAAGTCTTTGCGTTCAATAAGGTATGTACCAATTAAACGTGTTGAGAAGTCGCCATCTAGCGCGTCAAAGTCATATCCTAGCTCAAAATCAACACCCGATGCTTCTTGACCAGAAACGTTTAATACAGAGTTTTGAATTAAGGTAATTTCACTTGATGTGCTATCACGTGTAATTAGATTACAGTATTGGTTATTGATACCGCCTTCAGCGTCAACACAACGATCAAGAATTTCTTGAGAAGCAATCGTCGAGATAGCATCTTCTAGTTCAATTTTCCAGTAGTCAATTGTAACAACTGAGTTTTCTAAAAATGACGGCTGATAAACCAAACCAATTGTTGTACTTGTTGACTCTTCACCCTTAACGTCTCGGTTACCACTAACTAAACCTTCAAGTGTTTGCGAATCGTAATCTGATTCAAAACCTACTGGAACACCTAATGCTGCACAGTTAGCACGGCGAACTTCTGAGTTTTGTAAATCATCTAGATTATCAGCTAAACAAGGGTCATCAACGTTATAGAATGTTTGGCTAGGTGCACCGAAGATTTCTCCAATGTTTGGAGCACGTAGTGCTTCAGATTGTGTTGCACGAACACGTAATTGATCGTTAACAGTCCAATCTAAACCTACCTTCCAGCTTGTTGCATCGCCGATTGTGCTGTAGTCAGCATAACGTACCGCTGTATCTAGTACTAGGTCTTGCACAAGAGGCAAGTCAGCTAATAGTGGGATTGATGCTTCAAAGTAAATCTCGTTTACATCAAAATCACCTTTATCTTCGCCAAGCGCGTTAAAGAAGGTACCTACTGCATTATCTGGCTCTTTAGTTTCACTTTCTTCTTTACGGTATTCAACACCGGCAGCAAAACCAATATAACCTGCTGGTAGTTCATAAATCGCTGAGTTTGCAAGTGATGCTGTGACTACTGTTTGAGTAATCTCAGAAGTACCTGTCGATACTGTGTTAATGTAATTAATTGCTTCTTGGCTTGGTGCGCCAAAGCCCATAATGTTTACCGGTACACAACCTTCAGCGCGTGCTTCTTCACTACGACAAACAACATTTCCTTCATCATCTTCAACAGCGTCAAGAGCATTGTAGTAGTTTGCCATGATCATGTTGGCGCCATTTATACGCTCTAATTCAGTTTGACCATGCACAATTGATGCATCTAATTCCCAGTCATTGAATACAGTGCCTCTTAAACCAGCAACAAAACGGGTTGTTTCACGCGTATTGTTTTCGATACGACGACCTAAATCTGTCATCATACGGTTAACCATGATTGAGCTAACACCTTCTTCTTCCATTACTGCTTTTACAGTTGGATCTAGGTAAGCGTTATCAATTTTGATGCTGTTATTAGGGTTAAAGAAGAAAAATGCCGGTTGACCAATACTTTCACCTTCGCTGTTAACATATTTTGCTTCGAAATACGCATTCATGTCTTCAGCAACATCATAGTTAACTTTAAAGTTTACGTTGTAACGCTCAAATTCTGGTTGAATTTCATTGAACTGTGCAAGGTTAAATGAGTCACAGTCAGCACATGCTAGGCCATCTACTCGGTCACCTATATAAATATCACGAAGGCTGCCATCAGGGTTGAATGAGTTAACATAGCCATTGCTTGTTGCAAAAACACCAGCGTTATTAATCGCATAATAGCCAGCATTTGGTGTGTAGATTTTATCAGGGAAGTTTGGATCGTCTTTGTTTTCTTCGTTTTGAGCTGGGTTACGCAAGCTAAAGAAAGAGCCATTAGTCCACGGGTGATCAAGCGCATTTAATGTATTTTGGCCTGAATACTCAACAGCAAAGGCAACATTACCACGGTCATTATCGAAGTTTGTACCATATGAAAACGTTGCTTTTTCATTTTTATAGTCACTTAGTTCCGAGGCTCCTTTGGTAACACTAACACTTAAGCCTTCGATATTCTTTTTAAGAATGAAGTTAACTACACCTGTTACAGCGTCGGCACCGTATACAGCTGAAGCACCACCTGTGATGATCTCAACACGCTCAACCCAAACACTTGGAATAGTATTGGTATCAACTGATTGAGAGCCTGCTGAGCTAGAAACATGGCGCTTACCATTAACTAGTACTAATGTACGATCAGTACCCATGTTACGTAAATCAAGAATGTTAAGACCGGCAGTACCGATAAAACGACCTGAGTTTGATAATGAGTAAGTATTACCAAGGGCCGGTAACTTATTTAGTGCCTCACCGATATTTACTGCGCCGGTGTTAACTAAGTCTTCACCACTGATAACAGTTACTGGAGCGGGGGCAATAGCACCTTCACGTAAAATACGTGAACCTGTTACCTCGATACGGTCGATAGATTTTGCGCCTTCTTCTTCAGCAGCTAAAGATTGGCTAGAAATGGCGAGGGCCGATGAGCATAGAGCAAGCTTAATGCTAGCACCTAAATAATTATTTTTTATCATTGTTTCACCTGTTACTTTATTGTTTTATCCCTGAATGGGTGTGTTAACGGTAGTTAATAAATGTTAACAGTGAAGACTTTATCATTGTTCCTGTTTTATGCAAATAAAAACTTCGTAGCATTTTGTAGTTTAAATAAACTTATTCATTACAATGACTTATAATATAGTGTGGTTTTTTGTTAATGTTGGTACTATTTATAGTTAGTTAATGATCAATGATAATTGTTATCAATTGATGCATTTTCTTTTATGGTAATATTGTAATTTAAATTGGTTTTGTTTTTGAATTATGCCAGTGGCATGTTTCGGTTTATAATGATCGCATGGTTTTTTGCATGAGTATTTTATGAGATTAATTCTTGTTATTTTTTTGTTTTTTTCGAGTGTGAGTGTAGCCTCTGATATTGATCTTGAGGCCAATATGAAAAATATGGGGCTTGCTTATAAAAACTCCGTACGGGCTACTGATTTAGCTACCTTTAATGCCGCTATTGATGAGTTTATTGTGTTGTTAGAGACAGCTAAAACAGCTGATTTTAAACAGCATAAAACAGCGTCTCTAGAAGGGCTTGATAAAGTCATAAATCAAGCAAAGCAAGCGAAGCAACTTGCAACGACTCGTGGCCTTGAAGCTGCAAAAGCGCCGCTTAAATCTATTGATGAGTTACGTAAAAAATACCATGAGCTACATGAGCCACCAGGCTTTTGGGAGTTGTTATTTGGCAACTAAGCTATTGAGTTAGATTTACTTTAATTAAAAAAAGGTGCCGAGGCACCTTTTTTAACGCTTTTTCTTTTTACCTTGAACTGCTTTAAAACGCGGGTTGTCTTTATTAATAACATAGACACGACCTTTACGTTTTACGATTTGGCAGCCCGGGCGGTTCTTAGCGCTTTTTAATGAACTTAATACTTTCATGTTCTTTCCTTAAAGCAACTATTTGCTCGCCAAGTTTTTGAAACGACGATTAAACGCTGCAACACGGCCATCGCTCGCAACGGCTTTTTGTTTACCGGTATAGAACGGGTGCGAATCGCTTGATACGTCAATTGGTACATAAGGATAAGTTTTGCCTTTAAGTTCGATCGTACGTGTAGTTTTGATTGTCGAACCAATAATAAAGTAGCTGTCTGCCGCTGTATCATGAAAAGCGACTTGCTGGTAATCAGGATGGATATTTGGCTTCATAATGCATCTATCTGTTATGTGATAATGTAGCGATTATAGGGTGGTTGATTATTTAGATCAAGATAAAAATGATTCTTATTTATATCGCGTTGTCTTAAATTTGTACAAGCTGAACAATCAATAAGCAGTTAGATTTAAAAAGCTGGATATTGTCGATAAGGCTGTTATAACTAGGAATGCGTGCTTATTTTTAAGAGGGATATGGAAGTGAATGATAAAACTAGCCGTGAAGAACTAGATCAAAATGTAATGAACACGCTTCGCGATAAAGACCATTCTGTTTTAGCTAATCATGTAGACACCTTGTCGTGTACTCACAACGATATTATTGAATTATTGGCCCAGTATTTAGCGTTAAGTGAACAAGATGATGATGAGCGTTTCGATACCTGGTTTGATAATCTAAGTAAAGATCAACACACTGTTGTGAAGACTTTTGAAGTGTATCGAGGTCAGTACGAGCATTTAGATTAATCGTAAGTAACGTTTCCTTTATTGCCTTTTATAGGGGCAGACTTTATCATTGTAAATACAATTAATTCTTATTTGTTTTTACCTTGTGGCTGAAATTAACGTTTTACTGATAGAAGATGACACTACACTGAGTAGTTATTTAAAAGATTTATTAACAAAATCAGGTTATTGTGTTGAACAATGTTTTGATGGTGAGGTTGGTTTACAACTTGCGTTAAAGCAGCAGCATCATTTGGTATTGTTAGATAAAATGCTACCAAAATTAGATGGTGTTAGCTTGCTTAAGTTGCTGAGAAAATCATCTCAAGTACCGGTAATCATGGTGTCAGCAAAAGGTGCAGAAGAAGAACGAATAGTCGGTTTAAGTCATGGTGCCGACGATTACGTGGCTAAACCTTTTAACACTAAAGAGTTATTATTGCGTATTGAAAGCCTGCTCAGGCGAAGTCAAAGTAATACGCAGATTACAAATCAGTTTGAAATTACAGTCGATGGCTTGTATTTAAATGCAGCAACGCAATCGATTCAAGTAAATTCACAATCTATTGAGTTTACACCCATTCAATTTAAGTTACTTTGGGAGCTTGTTGCTAACAAAAACAAAGTAATTTGCAAATCATCGTTATATGAATCAGTTTTGAATAAAAAGTACGGCGCTTATGATCGAAGCCTTGATATGCATCTAAGTCGTGTAAGAAGAAAGTTGACCCTTGCAAATTGGAATGGTGAACGTTTACAAACGGTTCATGGCAAAGGTTATTGTTTCAAATGAAAAGGCGTTTGTTATGGAAGCTATGCTTAATCTTAGCCACAGGACTAGTGTCTTTTTTTTATCTGATCCATATTTTCACCCTAAAAACTGAAGAGAGTATGAGTTTTATTGCCGAGCAAGATCGTGCTCAATTAAAAGCATGGGCGGCTAAAGCTGAGTCTTTCTATGATGCTGGAGAATTACAAGAATTAGAGTCCTGGCTTAAGAAACTTAAAGAGCAAGAGCATACTTATGTCGCAATCGCTGGATTTAAGGCTTTGCATATAGCGGGAGATGAAATAGATAAACATATAGTGGGGGCTTATCATTTTGGAAGAAGTATCGAATGGAAAATACATTTGTATTTTGCTGAAAACCCCGTTATGGAGCTTCCCTTTTCGAATGGGGAGATGAGTTTCTTAATAAAACTGCCTGAACGTATGCGTCCTGGGAGCCATTGGACAACAACAAAGTTTGCCTTACAAATTCTTGTACCTATGCTGGTTTTGGCTATTTTGTCATTCACAATTTATTTTCACATCATTACACCTTTACAAAAACTTAAAAGAGCTACAACTGAATTTAGTCGAGGAAATTTTTCAGTACGCGTCGCTGAACATTTAGGTCGTCGTAATGATGAGCTGGCTGATTTGGCTAAAACCTTTGATAAAATGGCTATCAGAATAGGTGAATTGATCAATGCTCAAAGACAGCTAATAGGTGATTTATCTCATGAGTTACGAACGCCGCTTACTCGGTTAGACATTACAGTTTCTAATTTTGAACTAGAGAATGCAGAGGTATATTTAAAGCGAATAAATCGAGAGTCAAAGCACATTCGTAAACTAGTTGAAGATAGCTTAACACTGGCTTGGCTTGATAATGAAAAGCCAATTCTTCAACAAGAAAGTGTGGATTTAGTTGATTTACTAGATGTACTTCTAGATGATGCCCGATATGAATTCCCAGAACATAATATTATTTTTACTTCTGAAGACAGTGCATTGGTTTACAACACCTGTCACAGAGCACTTGCTCCTGCGATAGAGAATATTATCCGCAATGCGTTACGTTACACACCAATTGGCAAAACGGTTAGTGTTACATTAATAAATGAAAGTAACTATTTTTTAATAAGTGTATGCGATCAAGGCCCAGGTATTCCATCACAGTATTTAGAAAAGGTATTTGAACCATTCTTTAGAGTTGACCAAGCGCGAATCGCTGAAGGTGATAGTTTTGGCTTAGGGCTTGCTTTAGCAAAACGTCATTTAGAGAGTGTCAGAGCATCTGTCAAATTACAGAACAATGCAAAGTTAGGTCTGACTGCAGTGATAATGATTCCTATTTACTAAATGTAACAATTGTAAAATTGCTACTTTTATCCTTTCTAAATAGTAATAATTCTAATTAACTTCTAATTGTTAACTAGAGAATCACTCATGCAAACCAAAATAAGTAACCAGCATCGATTTAAATTAAATACTTTAACCGCAATCATTTTGTCTACAGCTTCGACCTTTTACGCTAATGCAGAAGACTTAGAAAAAGTAGATGGCGAAAAGAAGATAGAAAAAATTACCGTAGTGGGTGCAACAACAAATTCTGCAATTACACCCGAAGAGCTTGAAAGTTATCAGGCAAATGATTTAGAAGATATTTTTCGACACACCCCTTCAGTTACCGTTGGTGGTTCATTAGGAATCGCGCAAAAAATATTTGTACGTGGCATTGAAGATTCAATGTTAAATGTCACTGTAGATGGTGCCCCGCAGACAAGTACATTATTTCACCATATAGGTCGTGTGGCTATTGAACCTGAATTGTTGCGTAGTGTTGAAGTACAAGCTGGGGCTGGTGAAGCAACTGCGGGAAGTGGTGCAGTTGGCGGTGCAATTCGTTTCAAAACAAAATCAGCAGATGATCTGCTTAGTGAAAGCGAGCAGTTCGGCGGTATACTTAAAGCTAGTTACTTCTCGAATGAAGGTCACAAAGAAAGCATCTCTTTATTTGGCCGCGTGACTGAGTCTGTCAATGTTCTGGCATCGTATGTAAATGTTAGTCGTGAAGATATGGAAGACGGTGATGGAGAAGAAATTCCTGGAACCGGGGCAGATCAAACTTTAGGATTTGTTAAGGTCAACGCTGAACTAACTGAAAACCAAACATTAACAGTTAGTTATGAGAGAAGAAAAGAAGAAGGTGAGTTTGGAAAACAAACTAACTGGGCACCTTTAGAGACAGATCCTTTGTTTGATTCTTGGGGCGAGCGTGAAACATTTGTTATCAATCATGCATGGTACCGTAGTGATTTAATTAATCTTGAGACCACGTTATATCAAACTGAATCATCATTTAAACGAGAACTTTACACATGGGATGCATCAATTAAAACGACAGGTTTTGATTTTCGCAACATCTCAGACTTAGGCTCACACTCAATAACTTATGGTATAGAGCAAAAGGTGGATGAAGTTGACTCTCAATCATATGAAGACTTTGGTGGGATTTTTGATGAAGAAGGCACTGTAACAGGACTTTATTTACAAGATCATTGGCAGCTCACAGATGCTTTATTACTCAGCCTAGGTGTACGCTATGATGCTTATGAACTTGACCACAAAGGTGAAGAGGCTAACTGGATTAAAGTTGATGGTGTTTGGGTCGTTGAAACTGACACAAATGGCAACCCTATTACCTCATCAAGTGAATACTCTACAGATAAGCAAGATGGTTTTAGTGGTAACCTAGGCTTCACCTATCAGTTTAATGAAAGCATTAAACTGACGGCGGGTTATGCGCAAGCACTCAGAGGTCGTCAAGTCGCAGATGCATTTACTGTGGGTGAATTAACTCCTAACCCAGCTCTGGAGCCGGAAGAGGTTGAAAATGCCGAGGTTGGTTTAGAATATAATGATGGAACTTGGTTATTTGAAGCGTCTGTATATCAAAGTACTATCAATGATGTGGTATTCGATAAATTTAAAGGTCGGGAAGGTGTTTTTTATGAAAACATTGGCGATCTTGAAACACAAGGTGTTGAGCTTGTAGCAGGTTATCAAGCGGATAACTTTGATATTATCATTAGTTTTAACCATAACGACGTTGAGCTTAATAATACTCAATTTGTATGGCCCGATACAAATACGGACTCAGGGTACAGTGTAGTTGAGTTGGATGGTATTGAACTTGCGGCGTATGAGTATGGCGGTTTAGGTAATGCGGTTGGTGACTCAATTAATGTTAACTTTAATTATCAAATTAGTGATGATTTAAAATTTGGCATTAACTATCAGAACGTTGCAAGCTTAAATAATATTGAAGTTTTTCATCGCTCGATGGAACTTGGTTGGGTTAGTGAGTTAGAAACGATCAATAAACCTGGCTATGATCTGGTTGATGCTTATGTGAGTTATGAGCCGTTTGAAAGTTTGCGATTAGATATATCTATTCAAAACTTATTCGATGAATCTTATCGTAGTCATGGTAGTGTCGCTGATTACGGCCACATCCCAGGATACGAAAGCGTGGTGGGCATAAAAGAACAAGGCCGCGATATACGTTTAAGTGCTTCATATCGTTTCTAAATTAATTTCTTGATATTTACATATTGAAGTTATTTAGTTCACATAGCTGCACTGTGTTTTTCTAGTACAGTGCAGTACCTCATTTCATTTATTTTTAAAATACCGTCAATGAAAAAAATATCTGATCACACACTTGCTATGCAGGTCATCTTTCGCGTGCTTCTATCGTTAGTTGGAGGCTACTACCTATCTTATTTATTTGCCGTGTTTGTTGCGGATGTTGTACTCGATGGTCGAGTGGATGATATTGCGGCAGGTATGATGCTGAGCTTTATCGTCTATACCATTGCTGTAATTGTTGTTTTTTCTGTAAAAACCTCATTAAAAGCAGCTCTTTTCATTATGCTGTCTTGTGGAACCTTTTTAAGCATAAACTTGTTTTTTCAAGGTGGAGGTAACACATGAAAGGACGATTTAGGCAATCAATGAATTGGTTGCACACTTGGGCAGGCTTCTCATTTGCGTGGTTACTTTATTTTATTTTCGTTACCGGAAGTTTGGGTTATTTTGAAAATGAAATAGATCGCTGGATGAAACCTGAACTTGCAATTACCAATCAAGATATCGCTGATGAAATTGTATTGAACATTGCTGAAAAAGAATTACATCAACATGCCAAAGAAGCATCACAATGGTACATCAGCTACCCAAGTTCACGCGATCCGTATATTGAAATTTCATGGTTACAACTGGCAGATCCTAACTTAAATATTCCAAGGCAATGGCACGAAAAGAATATTGATCCCCTAAATGGTGAAATACGAGAAGTACGAAATACAAGTGGAGGCGAAACATTATATCGCTTGCATTATAATTTGCATTACATGCCGTTAGTCGCAGGCTATATATTAACTAGTGTCGGTACTATGTTGATGTTAATAGCACTTGTTACGGGTGTAATTATTCATAAAAAAATATTTCTAGAGTTTTTCACTTTTAGAAGTAACAAAGGTTTACGTTCTTGGCTTGATATTCACAATGTTTTTAGCGTCTTACCTTTGCCTTTTCATTTGATGATAACTTACAGTGGCTTAGTTTTGTTAATGAGTGTATCTATGGCACCTGTTATTGAAAGTACCTTTGGTGAAGGAAGAGCAAAGCATCGAGAATTTTATGATTTAGCACAACTAGAATTAACTGATACTCAACGTATCGACTTTGCATCTCAATCTTTATCATTAAGCGCTGTTTTAGCGGACGCCAAAACACGTTTTGGAAATAAAAACATTAGCTATTTGGGAATAACAAATAGAGATACAGCGTCACCAACTTATGAAGTTTGGTTTGAAGCAGGCAAGGGGATCGAATATGCCTCACTAGTTACGTACAGTTTAAGTGAAAGGTATGTTGAAATGACCCTTCAGCAAGGAAAAGCAGGCGCTGCTGCAAAAGTATATGATATTCTTGAACATTTGCATGAAGGGTTATTTGCAGGGCCTTATTTACGCTGGTTGTATTTTATTTCCGGCTTATTTGGAGCTGGAATGGTCGCTTCAGGTGCCATTATTTGGTTAAAGAAAAAGCAATCTAAGGATACGGATACCATTCCTTTACTGTCGCGATTAAATGCAGGTTTTATAGTCGGGTTGCCAGTTGGTGTGGCATGCTATTTTATAAGCAACCGCTTACTCCCAGTGGGCTTTGTTGATCGTGCTGAATGGGAAATGCATAGCTTGTTTATCGCTTTAGCGAGCTGTTTATTATTCAGTCTGTTTTACAAAAGGGCGAGTTTATGGCCAAAACTTTTGTATGTCGCCGCATTCTCTTACATGCTTATTCCGCTAATAAATGCATTAACAACCGATCATAATCTTTTGGTTAGTTTCTTCAATCAAGATTGGCTGATGTTAGGGTTTGATATCTCAATGTTAGTTACAGCAGTATTACTTCTTATATCAGCTATTACTGTGGGTAGAAAGGAGCAGGTATGTTAATTTTGTTAGAGTTTATTTTGGTAACTTTAGGTATTGTTTATTTAAGCTTTACAATCACAAAAAACTATACTCTCGTTTTTTCTAAAAGGCGGCCAAATAAAATTACTCGTTATTTAGTGGCTGCATTTGGTGCGGGGTTTATGCTTGCTGCAATCATTTTTGCTTTATTTATTTGGGGAACCGCACTTGGGTTTGTGTATTGGTTTGCAACCATAACATTTAGCGCTAGCTTGTGTGTGTTAGCGCTAAGTTTTAAACCAAGAGTACTGCGACTTTTCTTATTAATTTAATGATCAATCTTAAATTATACCTAGAGCAGCTGGTCATTAGTTGCTCTATCAACAATCAGTAATTTAAAATTAACTATTTTACAGACAAGTCGTATTTTGCCACTACGTCATCAATATAACGATGGCGTAAGGTGTTTTTACCTTCGTTGCCCGTACCATGGCTTAACGCGCGATTTATTAGTTTTAGTGCCTTATGCAAGCTTTGACGTTCATCCATGTTTAAACCTGTTTTAGTGCGCATTTCAGTAATATCATCAATCAATAGCTTGGCCACATCTAGCTGAACGGCTTCTTCAACTAAGCCATTTTGTGTGAGCACACCGTATTTACTGCATAAAAACTGTTGCCAAACTTGCTGTAAGTGCTCGTCAATTTCACTGCCAAATAATTCTTCATTGATAGCAAAGCCTTGCTCGGCAAGCTTACTAAGTTGATTCGAATATTGCTGAGCAAAATAATTAAACGCTTGGCAGGATGAGGTTATGTCATGTTTGATAATTAATTGCCCCCAACTAGCGGCGCCACGAGGGTAATAGTCTTGATATTCTTCGCATTGATAAATGCCAGAATACGAACTGCATTCTAATTGACTCTGTAAACAGTAACTCGGTTTTGGAAATAAACTACTTTGTTGCCATGCCGATAGCGTTTCCTCATCAATTGAGAGGGTATGGCACAGCTCTTCGGTAGTATAAAAGTAGGTTGCCAAAAATTTAGAAAGTTGCATTATCAAATACTCAAAATAAATACTGTTAATTTATACAGTGTTTGATTTTGGCTTAACTTTGATTTTTTCTCAAGTATTTTTATTTATTGCAGCTCATTACTCGGAAAATGCCTGTGTTTATGATACAACTAGCGCAAATTTTCCAAACATTAAAAAAGTTATGCGCAACCTAGAAACAATTAAACAAGCAAGTTTGATCACCGCTATAAAAACACCGTATTTAACCAATGGTGACATTGATCTTGCATGTTATGACGACCTTGTTGAGCAGCAAATTGCAGCTGGTGTTGATGGCATCATCGTCGGTGGTACCACAGGTGAAGGCCAATTAATGAATTGGGAAGAACACTTAATGCTAATTGCACACAGTGTTTGCAAATTCTCTGATCGTTTATTAATTGTTGGTAATACAGGTAGCAACAACACGCGTGAAGCGATTAAAGCAACCCAGTATGGTTTTGCCACCGGTATGGATGCCGCGCTACAAATCAACCCTTATTACGGGCGCACGTCACTGGCGGGTGTGAAAGAGCACTTTAACCGTTTACTTGATATTGGTCCTGCGTTTATCTACAACGTAGCAGGGCGTACAGGCCAAGATTTAACACCAGATATCATTGAGCCACTCGCTAAGCACGAAAACTTTATCGGTGTAAAAGAGTGCGGTGGCAATGAGCGTATTGCTCATTATGAACAGCAAGGTATTGCTTGTTGGTCTGGTAATGACGATGAAGCACATGATGCACGGCACATTCATAATGCTCACGGTGTTATTTCGGTTACATCTAACATTATTCCGGGCTTGTTCCGTCAGTTAATGGATGAGCAAAATGATGCACTTAATGCAAAACTGCAGCCACTTATGGGCTGGCTATTCTGCGAACCTAACCCAATCGCTATTAATACGGCGCTGATGATGACAGGCGCCGTGAACCCTGTGTTCCGTCTTCCTTATGTGCCACTTACATGTGCGCAGCAAGAAATCGGTTTAGACTACATTAACGAACTTAATATTGCTGATATAGTAGGCGAAAAAGCTCAACTTTTAGACGAAAAAGACGTTATTTTACGATAAAGATGAATGGGTGCTTAATTTCACTACAATTAAGCACCATTATTTTACTTTTTTATGCCTTATGGGTAAAATTAGCAATCGTTTGGCGCTAAAAGAATAATATTTGTGAAATTTGTTGTTAATAATTTGTGTGTATGGGTTGCGCCCGAGCAACAAATTGCAGAATTAAGCCATCTTGATCACCCTGACCTTGATTTAAGCTGGGTTGCACCAATGCAGCGCCGCCGTCTAAGCCCGTTTATGAAAATGGCACTTCATACTATGCATCAAGCGCAAGGTGAGCATCAGCAGTTAGCCGTTAATTTTTCATCTCGTCATGGTGACTTACCCAAAACAGCGCAGCTATTGCATTCACTTGTTGAACAAGAACCGCTTTCTCCGACCGCATTTGGTTTGAGTGTACATAATGCTGCAACAGGCTTGTTCTCGATTATTGCAAAAAACAAAGCCCCGATGAATGCCATAGCAGGTGATCAAGACAGCATTATTTCAGCCATGATTGATGGTTTTGCACGTGTCCAGAGTGGTGTTGAGCAGCAAATTTTGGTTGCCCATGCCGAAAGTGTATTACCTGATGAATACTTACCATTTAGCGATGAGCAACAAATTGCTCATAGTGTGTCGTTCATATTATCCAAAGTTCAGGTAGACAAACCGTATTTTGAATTAACACAACTTCCTGAATCTGAACACTCTCAAAGTGACTCGTGCTTACCCTTGAGTCTACAGTTAGCAGCTGCTTTAGCAAGCAAAGGATCACAATCGCTGCTGACACATCAACAATCAGCTTGGATGCTACAGTACCATGGTGGCTAATTTATATAAAAAGCTGAACAAAATTTGGCGGATACTGGCAACCGGGTTTTGCTTTGCTGTTTTTGGGTTTGGCGGTATTTTACTTACCTTGTTAGTTTTACCTATTCAACGATTTTTGGAACCTTGTGAATTTAAACTTAAGCAGAAAGCCCGTTTAACTGTTCACTATAGTTTTAAATTCTTTGTTGCTTTAATGCATTACACCGGTGCTATCCATTTTTCTGTGCAAGATAAACAGAAATTTCATGATCTTAAGGGGCAGCTAGTGCTTGCCAATCACCCCTCATTAATTGATGTTGTAGTGCTGATATCTGTGATTAAAAATGCTGATTGCGTGGTCAAAGCACACTTATTTAAAAATCCATTTATGCGCGGCGTAATTAAAGGCACAGGTTATATTAGTAATGAAGATCCGCAAGAGTTACTGAATGAATGTGAAGCGTCACTCGCTGCTGGAAATAATCTGATTATCTTTCCTGAAGGCACCCGCACAACCCCTGGTGAACAGTTAAAATTTAAGCGTGGTGCGGCAAATATTGCTGCGCGTTGTAAAGCCCCAATTACTTCAGTGCTGATTAGTATGAAACCCAGTACTTTGACCAAAGGCACACCATGGTATTGCGTTGCCGCAACAAAAGCGCATTTTGAGATGCGCTTTGCCACTGACCGATTTACGTTTAACGATACATTTAATAATGAACAACCCGCTATGCAAGCACGACAATTAACCCGTGATTTGCAACATTACTTTTCAGAGGAACTCAGGCACCTATGACTGAACTAAAGAACCAAATAAAACAATTAATCATTAGCAGCTTAGATCTTGAAGATATTACCGTGGATGATATTGAAAATGACCAACCTTTGTTTGTTGATGGTTTAGGCCTAGATAGCATCGATGCGTTAGAGCTTGGCTTAGCCATTAAAAAAGAGTTTAACGTTAAAATTGACGCAAACTCAGAACAAACAAAAGCCCATTTTGCATCAGTAGATGCACTGGCAGAATTTATTAACCAACACCAATCATAATACAGACTTAGAAGTAGGAATAAGCATGAAAACCGCTGCTGACATTTACAACGTTTTACAGGGCATTTTAGTAGATGAATTTGAGATTGATGCTGATGATATCAGCCTAGATGCGCACCTGTATCAAGACCTAGATCTTGATAGCATTGATGCTGTTGATTTAGTTGTAAAACTACGCGAAATCACTGGCAAGAAAATTGAGCCAGATGCATTTAAACAAGTGCGTACTGTGCAAGATGTTGTAAATGAAGTAGAAAAACTCGTTTCATAAACATTACTATGCTCAAAGCGATAACCACAACACTGCTTTTAGTGTGCTTATCTTTATACCCATTTATTGTGTATTTTGGATTACAGCATATCTCAATAAGGCAAGTGAGCTTGGTACTGATGGTATTGTTAGGTCTAAGGCTTTTGCTGAGCAAAAAGCTGCTCACATCTATGCCATGGATAAAGCCAGCCTCTATTTTGGCTATTATCGCTTTAGCAACAACGCAGTTTTTTAACAATGATCTGGGCTTGAAACTTTACCCGGTCATTATAAATACAGTAATGGCCATAACCTTTGCTTATTCGCTGAAAAGTGGCCCAACAGTCATTGAGAGTTTTGCTCGAATTAAAGAGCCTGAGCTTGATGAAAAAGGGGTTAATTACACGCGCCAAGTTACTAAAGTATGGTGCGCGTTTTTTATTATTAATGGCAGTATTGCGTTATACACTAGCCTATTTACTTCGTTACAGACATGGACACTGTACAACGGACTAGTAGCCTATATTTTGATAGCTCTCTTGGGCCTTGTGGAATGGCTTGTTAGACAAAAGGTTAAAAATAATGGTATCGAGTAACCTGAAATTTCACCCAGATGCTGCATTTATTATTGCAGGGCAGCCAATAACACACACACAGTTTTTTGCTGATATTGCCGCTTATCAAAGTAAGCTTACGGCGCTTAAAGCTGGCAGTCATGTGGTATTATTCCACCCCGATACCTACCAATTTGCAGTTCGCTTATTTGCCTTAGCCTGTAGTGGTCATAATGTTATTCTTCCGCCTAATGGTCAGCACGAAACCTTAAGTTTATTGCTTGCTCAGTCTGCTTTTTTTGCAGGCGATGCGACCAATATCGATGATGATGTGCTATTTACCAACCTTGAACTCAGTCTGGGTCACACGCCTTTGCAAACTAACCGTTTACAATGGCCAACAAACACAGCGGTTATATTTTATACGTCAGGCTCATCAGGACAATCTAAACCGATAGTAAAACCGTGGCGGGTATTAAATCGAGAGCTTGCAGTACTTTCAATGTCATTTGACTTACCCAGCCAATTTACGTTTTTAGCAACTGTTTCGCATCAGCATATTTACGGTTTATTGTTTCGCTTACTTTGGCCGTTGGCGAAAGGCCATATAATTGATAGTGAACAAATTCAGTATCCTGAACATATTGCGCAAAGGCTAAAAAATATTCGTTATGCAGCGCTCGTTTCAAGCCCTGCGCAACTTGGTCGTTTATGCGCTGATAATGTGTTAATTCCTGAGCGCGACAAAATTAAATGGTTATTTTCCTCTGGCGGACCACTCAATAATGAGCATGCCGAAACTTTATTTAACCAGTTAGCTCGCCCAGCTACCCAAGTATTTGGCAGTACCGAAACCGGCGGTATTGCTTATCGACAAGTTACACAAGCCGCGGTTGATGTACCATGGCAGCCGTTTAATGGTAATTTTTTATCGCTGAATCATGAAGGGCGCTTGATGCTAGATTCTGCGATTTTAGAGCAATCAAATTTCCCTTTAGACGATAGAGCACTCGTTCATAAAAATGGTCAATTTAAACTGTTGGGCCGTATAGACAGAACGATAAAAATTGAAGAAAAACGTTTGAATCTAGATGAGCTTGAGAGTTATCTGCAAAGCCATGACTGGGTAAAAGAAGTTAAAGTGGTGGTTATTCCAGCTAAGCGCGTGCAAATTGGTGCGGTGGTTGTACTCAGTGATGAAGCTAATAAAGAGCTTGAAGAGCAGGGTAAACTGGCAATTAACCGCACATTACAAGCGCACCTCTCAAACCGCTTTGAACGTATTTGCTTACCACGCAAATGGCGCTATATCGATGCACTTCCTTTTAACAGTCAAGCTAAATTAAGTTTAAAAACATTGGAGCAGTATTTTGCCAAGTCTGAATAACGTGACCCCAGAGGTGGCCGTTTTATCACAAACAGAAACTAGCGTGAGTTTAGCGTTAACCATTGCGGCTGATTTAGATTATTTTCGCGGCCACTTTCCAGATGCACCAATTTTAGCAGGCGTAGTACAGCTGGATTGGGCAGTAAAATATGCTCAGCAATATTTGGGTTTTGGCAAACTAGTACAAGATTTAGAAGTGTTAAAGTTTCAGGTGGTAACAACCCCCGATATGACGGTAAACCTAACTCTTGAGCGCAATGCAAAAGGCAAGTGCCTGTTTAGCTATCACTCAGACAAAGGCCAACATGCATCCGGTCGAATAGTATTTTGTGATTAAGCCATGAACCAGTTTTGCATTGTTGTTCCTAATTACAATCACACCCATGCTATTGCTGCTGTACTCGATGAGCTAAAAGAGTTACAGCTGCCGATAATCATGGTCGATGATGGCAGTGACGCTGATGCCAAGCAAGTATTTACACAGCTTGACGCACAGTACGATTTTTTAACCTTGATAAGCCATGCTCAAAATCAAGGTAAGGGTGGGGCAGTTCAAACAGGGTTGATGGCTGCCTATCAGCAAGGGTTTAGCCATGCCATTCAGGTTGATGCTGACGGCCAGCATTCGTTAGCAGATATTAGTAAGTTGATTGAACTAAGTAATGCATCACCTAACAAGGTGATCAGTGGTTGCCCAATTTATGACAGCTCCGTGCCTAAGCACCGTTATTTAAGTCGTTACATCACCCATTTTTGGGTTTGGGTAGAAACACTCAGCTTTGATATTGTTGATTCAATGTGTGGTTTTCGGGTTTATCCCTTAGCAGCCGTTAAGCAATTAATGGCTAAGCAAGCGCTTGGCAAGCGCATGGACTTTGATATTGAAATTTTAGTCAGGCTTTATTGGCAAGGTGTTCAAGTCACGTTTTTGCCAACCCAGGTTATTTACCCTGAAAATGGTGTATCTCACTTTCGTGCCTTACACGATAACGTGGGAATTTCGTGGCTGCATACGCGTTTATTCTTTGGCATGTTGCTACGCTCACCTAAGCTGCTTTGGCGTAAGGTGGCAGGCTAATGGCTGTAAAACATTGGTCAAAAATGCAAGAACGTGGCAATCGCTTTGGCATGCAAATATTGCTCGTGTGCTATCGCGTATTTGGTCGTAAAGGCTTGTGGTTGGTGTTGTTTCCGGTGGTGTTTTATTTGTTTTTAACTGGCAAAACTGCCCGCCAAGCGTCTCATGCATTCTTAACCCAAGCGCGCAAGGTGAATGGCAATAGAAAAGCGGTTACTTGGCGCGATAGCTTTCGTCATTTTCGCTGCTTTGCAGACAGCGCTTTTGACAAAATAGATGCCTGGCTTGGGCGAATTCAGCAACATAATATTCTTTACACCAACGAAGCCCTTTTTAAACAACTTGATGAGCAACAGCAAGGAGCTATTTTTATCGGCTCGCACCTTGGCAACCTAGAGGTATGTAGGGCCCTTAGCCAACACCGAAACAGTAAAACGATTAATGTATTAGTGTTTACGCATCATGCGGTTGAGTTTAATAAATTACTGAAAAGTATTAATCCGGATGTTGCGGTAAACCTCATTCAAGTAACCGATCTTGGCCCAGACATAGCAATTATGCTCAAAGAGAAAGTAGAGCAGGGTGAAATTGTGGTGATTGTCGGTGACAGAACCAGTACCACCACCGCAGGAAGAGTTATTGAAGCGGACTTTTTAGGTAAGCCAGCCCCTTTTTCACAAGGGCCATTTATTTTAGCTGCACTGTTAGATTGCCCAGTGTTTCATCTGTTTTGTTTAAAAGATAAAAAGCAAAATGGCGAGACATGTTACCGCGTGATTTTTGAGAAATACGCCGACAAACTCGTTTTACCGCGTAAAACGAGGCAACAAACATTACAACAAATTGTTAGCGATTATGCGCAAAGGCTCAGTTTTTATGCTGCGGCCTATCCGTATCAATGGTTTAATTTTTATGATTTTTGGCAAAATGACGAGCAAGTGTCTCGTAGTCAAAACAAGGAGAACTAAGGTGTCAGAGCACTCGACTACCGTATTTGGCCAACAGCGTTTATCAATCGAAGATATTGTTCATATTGCATTAGAGCAAGGTGCTGTAGCGTTAACATCAGACCGTCAATTTGCGAATAAAATAGACAGCGCCGTCGCGTTTTTAGATAAGTTGCTTGAAGATGATGGCGTGATATATGGCGTTACCACAGGTTATGGCGACTCGGTAACCGTAAAAGTGCCACTTGATTTAGTTAATGAGTTACCACTGCATCTTACTCGATTTCATGGTTGTGGTCTTGGCGATGTGTTTAATCAAGCCCAAGGGCGCGCTATTTTAGCGACCCGTTTAACCTCGCTTTCGCAAGGGTATTCTGGCGTTAGCTGGGAGATGTTGAATTTATTACGTGACTTTTTAAATCACAATATCGTACCGGTGATCCCGCAAGAAGGCTCAGTGGGAGCCAGTGGTGATTTAACACCGCTTTCGTATGTAGCCGGTGCTATGGTTGGCGAGCGCGATGTGTATTACAAAGGCGAAATTAAAAACAGTCTAGAGGTGATGCACGAACTTGGCTTAAAGCCATTAAAGCTACGTCCGAAAGAAGGGCTGGCAGTTATGAATGGCACTGCCGTGATGACAGCTTTGGCATGCCTTGCTTATGATAGAGCTGATTATCTAGCTAAATTGACTAGCCGCATAACAGCCCTTGCAAGCCTTGCATTAAAAGGCAACAGTCATCACTTTGATGATATTTTGTTTTCAGTGAAGCCACATCCAGGGCAACAGCAAGTAGCTGCATGGATCCGTGGAGACTTAAACCATGTAGAACACCCGCGTAATGCTGACCGCTTACAAGATAGGTATTCAATTCGCTGTGCTCCACATGTGATTGGTGTGCTGCAAGATAGTTTGCCGTGGTTTAGGCAAATGATTGAAAATGAACTAAATTCGGCAAATGATAATCCAATCATCGATGGTGAAGGTGAGCACGTATTGCATGGTGGTCACTTCTATGGCGGTCATATTGCAATGGTTATGGATAGCATGAAAACCGCCGTTGCTAATTTAGCCGACTTAGCCGACAGACAAATCGCATCCTTAGTTGATACGCGCTATAACAATGGTTTACCTTCTAATCTATCGGCGAGTAATGATGAACGTCGTTACATTAACCATGGTTTTAAAGCGGTCCAAATTGGCGCCAGTGCATACACGGCCGAAGCATTAAAACTGACCATGCCAGCAAGTGTGTTTTCTCGTTCAACCGAGTGTCACAACCAAGATAAAGTGAGCATGGGAACCATCGCTGCTCGAGATTGCTTACGTATCTTACAGCTAACTGAGCAAGTGGTTGCAAGTACTTTGCTTGCGAGTATTCAAGGTTTGCGTTTACGTATTAATAGCGGTGAGCTTGAATTCGCTAGTTTAACCCCTGATGTACAAAGTATGTATCAAGACATTAGCGAGTTTTTCCCGCTGCTTGATGAAGACCGTCCTCTAGAGGCTGTTCTTCGTTTTACAGTTGACGCTATTCAAACAAAACGTTGGAGTTTATATGCATAGTCGTGGCTCGTTGCTGAGCACTCATGTTGAGATTGAAATTCCTTTTCATGATTGCGATCCAATGAATGTGGTATGGCATGGTAATTACCCGCGCTATTTAGAAGTCGCGCGCTGCGAATTACTGCGTTTGTTTGATTATGATTATGTGCAAATGCAAGAGTCTGGCTATGCATGGCCGATTATTGACATGCATATTAAGTACGTCGGCTCTGCATTGTTTACACAAAAAATCCGAGTTGATGCCTACTTAAAAGAATATGAAACACGATTACGTATTGATTACGTAATCACTGATTGTGCTACAGGTAAAAAGTTAACCAAAGCAACGACTATCCAAGTTGCGGTTGATATAGAGAATAAAGAAATGCAGTTTGTTTCGCCGCCTGTACTACATGAAAAACTTCAAAAGGTGATTTAATGCGATTAAGCGTGTTGTTACTGAGTGTGCTCGTTTTTTTTCCTGTGTTTGCATCAAGCGCAGTGACAGAGCAAGGCACATTCAGCCAAGAGAAGCATTTTAAAGGATTTAGTAAACCTTTTATATCAACAGGTTCGTTTGAACTTGCTGAAGATGGCCTCACTTGGCAGGTTGAATCTCCGGTTAAAAGCACGCTATTAATCAAGCAAGAGCAAGTATATACCCTTAACGCTCAAGGTGAGCCGCAGCTACAAAAAGGTGCAGAGCCTTACGTTAATTTACTGCAAGCGATTTTAAAGCATGATGAAGTTGCACTTGCTGAGCAATTTACGATGGCAGAGCATGCAGAGCCCGGTTGTCAGACTTTATTACCTAAAGATGACTTGCTAAAGCAGCTATTTAGTCAGTTCGAATTATGTGAAGCAGCAGAGCAAGTGAGCCGTGTGCGTCTTCAAGAAGCAAATGGGAACTTTACTGTATTACGCTTTGCTTATCCTAATAAAGAGCAAAAACAGTGAAAGCATGGGGCCTAACGCTCGCTTGGCTGAGCCTATTAGTTAGCGCCTTAGTGGTTGTTTTTATTCTAAAACAGCCTACGTTGAATAATGATATTTTGGCTTTGTTGCCAAAGTCAGAGCCGCGTTTACAGCAAGTCGAAGAACACTTTTTTGCGGCTAATAAACAGCAATTAAGCTTTTCTTTTCGTGGTGAGAATGCAGTAAAAGCTTATGATGATTTAGAACAGTGGCTTTCTAGCAAACATATTGAGCCTCGTTTTAAGTTACCAGAAATATCCCAGTTGGCAGCATTTTACGGTCAGTACGCTGGGCATTTAGTTTCCGAGGAATACAAGCAAGCGATTGACGATGCTAATCGCTTTCAACAGTATTACTTTAATCAGTTGAGTAAAGTCGCTGATCCTTTTGTTTCAAGTACTATCAACCAAGACCCAACACTTGCCACTGCGGGGTTCTTATCTGAGGCTATGGCACACATGCAGCGATTTGAGCTGCAAGATGGCCGAATTAACATTAACTATCAAGGTGATGAGTATTTAATGTTATTCGTGCAAAGTGCTGACAATGCCTTTTCAATAAATCAATCAATAGCTTTAAGCAATGAGATTGTTGCCTATATCGCTGAGCTTGAAGGCCGCTATCCAGATACACAAATTCGCTATGCCGGTGCTTTATTTCACACCGCAGCAAATGCGCAGCAAGCCAAATTTGAAATGACCTTGTTTGGTTCGGTGAGCTTGCTGGCGCTTATTGTGATGGTGGTCTGGGTGTTCCGCTCGATAAATGCATTGTGGTTGGCCTCTGTAACCGTGATAAGCGCCGCTATTGGCGGCACCATTGCGCTGATCAGTATTTTTAGTCAGGTGCATGTATTAACCATGGTGTTTGCCGTGACACTGATTGGTATTGCCATTGATTATGCATTTCATGGCATGCTTGATTTAACCGAGCAGCTGCAAGGTTTTAGTCAAGGGCTTAAGCTGGCACTGTTGTTGTCGTTACTAACCACCACACTCGGTTACGCGAGTTTGTTTTTCTCACCGGTGCAGTTACTAAGTCAAGTGGGCGTGTTCGTTGTTGCAGGGCTAGTTACAGCTTGGCTTTGCACCCGTATTTTATTGCCTTATTGGCAAGCTGGTTTAACCATAAACACTGCTGCGCGTCGATTAGCTAACTGCTTAAGTGGTTATTTAAAACGATTAGCGCATTATCGCGTCGCACTCAGCATGCTGATGCTAGTGTTATTGAGTGCTTTTGCTTTACTAAAACCCCCTGTGATTAATGATGATGTAAAGCTGTTAAATGCAAGTCCTGCTGATTTAATGCAAAACGAAGCGCTGCATATGTCTTTATTAGGTAAAGATAATGGTCAAATAATGATTTTATTTGCCGATAATGCGCAGCAATTATTAGTAGAACAAGAAACATTAAAAGCAACTATTCGCAGCCTTAATGGCCATGTTCTGATGCTTAGTGACTTAGTGCCTAGTAAACAATTACAACAGCAAAACTACGAGCAACTGCATTCGGCCCAGCAAGCGATGAGTGTGGTTAGCCAAATGACAGGGACGACCGTTGAGCTTTCAACATCAATGCTTGATTTAAACGCGGCACTTAATTCACCGTTAGCGCCGTTAATCGCTAACCAAGTGATCTCAAACAATACACTAACCGCAAGCTGGTTTATGGTAACGGGTGTAAATAAATCCGAGCTGATGGATTTAGCCAACGCTTACCCAGATTTAATTGTTTACGATAAAGTCGCGATGATAAGCGAAGGTTTAAGTCATTACTCAAATTCGTTACTGGTGACACTGGCCATTGCGATGACCTTTGCGTTATTACTCTTTAGCGTTAAATTTGGTTTTAAAACGGCGTGTAAACAAACGTTAGTACTTGTACTAACTACCGCGGCTGTACTGCTACTCTGCAGTGCGCTGCAATCTCAGCTATCGATTTTTAATTTGTTAGGCTGTTTATTGATATTAGCGTTGGCAATCGATTACTTGGTGTTTTATCAGGTCAATAATTTAAGCCCGAGCAATGTACTCGCAATTAGTTTGTCAGCGGCATCATCGATGTGGGTATTTGGCATGTTGGCTGTTTCGAAAACGCCGGCCATTTTCAGTTTCGGATTAACAGTATTAGTGGGGCTAATATGTATCTATATCTTTGCGCCGCTCAGTATTGCATTACCTAAAAATAAGGAAAAATAATAGGTGAATAATCAAGTTCAACAGGCTGATGTTGTTATTATTGGTGCGGGTCCTTCCGGTGCCGTGGCTGCCAGTTTATTGGTGAAAAAAGGTTGGCATGTGGTGGTGTTAGAGCAGCAAACCTTTCCGCGTTTTTCGATTGGTGAAAGTTTATTACCCCAGTGCATGAGCTTTTTAGCTGAAGCAGGCCTTGAGCAAGCGGTGCAAACACAGGCACAATCGCTTGGTTTTCAGTTTAAAAATGGTGCGGCGTTTCAGCGTCGTGGCAACCACACAACAATCGATTTTACCGAGAAATTTAGCGAAGGCCCTGGCACGACTTTTCAGGTAAAACGCGCTGACTTTGATAAGTGCTTAGCCGATGTTGCCATGCAACAGGGGGCTGAAATACGTTACCAACATAGCGTGTTAGCGTTCACCGATTGTGAGGATGGCGCTTTACTTGACGTTACGGATGAAAACCAACAAGGCTATCAAATTAAAGGGCGCTTTGTGCTTGATGCCAGTGGTTTTGGTAGGGTATTACCTCGCTTACTTGATTTAGAGTCAGCATCAAATTTCCCTGTACGTTGGGCTTTTTTCAGCCATTTTAAAGATAATATTAGCGATCCCCTGTTTGACCGCGAAAAAATCTTAATTAATGTTCATCCAGAGCATAAAGATATTTGGTATTGGCTGATCCCATTTAGTGATGGTACGGCAAGCATTGGTGTGGTCGGTAAACCAGAGCAACTTAATGATAAACAACCACTCGCTGGTTTAAATGAATTTATCGAACAAGATAGCTATTTAAGTGAGTTATTAGCCAATCGTGAAGCAATTGGTGAAGCGCGCGCTATCAAAGGCTATTCGGCTAATGTGTCGAGCTTGTATGGTGAGCATTTTGCACTACTTGGTAATGCTGGTGAGTTTTTAGATCCGGTGTTTTCATCTGGGGTGACGATTGCATTAAAATCGGCTTCATTGGTTGCTCCTTTAGTTGATAGCTACTTACGTGGTGAGCAAGTTGATTTCAAAAACGATTACAGTGAGCCTTTGCAACAAGGGGTTAATTGCTTTAGAACCTACGTCAGTGCTTGGTATGATGGCTCATTTCAGGACGTGATTTTTTACAGTGAGAAAAACCAACAAGTGCGCGAGATGATCAGTGCTATTCTCGCGGGTTATGCATGGGACTTACAAAACCCATTTGTAAAACAAAGCAACAAACGCTTAAATACGTTGGTTGAATTATGTCGCGACTAACACGCTCTTTGCTCTTAACTTTGAGCATATTAGTGGCAAGTTGTGCCAGTGAATTTGCAGTAAAAACGGGCGTTGATTTAGCGCCAAATGCAGGAATTTATTTGCTTGATCCACCGCCGTCATTAGTTGCCGATAATTGGCAGCAAGTGCTTGAAGTACGCCATGGCGATGAGCAGCATACATTACTAGCGCAACTGAGTTTAAACAGTGAAACGGGTATTAACTTGGCTGTTATGACGGCTCAAGGTATGCCAATTTTTCAGTTAGAAAAAGCGCCACTAGGGCCAATTAAAAGCGAAAAAATGCTTCCTATCAACGCGGTTGATCCTCGCTATATTCTTGCTGATATCATGCTTGTACACTGGCCAGTTACTGTGCTTAACTCGCAGCTTTATGGCTTGAACTTGGTTGAACAAGGCTCAACGCGACGCTTATATCAGGGTGAGCAGTTAATTAGTGAAATTCGCTATTTAGACGGTGCAACAGAACTTGTAAACTTTCAGCGAGATTACAAAATTAAATTTCAAAGGGTTAATTGATTATGCCATTTTGGCTTAACGACTTAGGTATTGTTAGTGCATTGGGGGTTGGTCATCAACAAACAATGCAAAGTATCAGCTTGCAACCTAAACAAACACTCACAGAGGTGACGTCGCTTGCATTTGAGCAGCGCCCAACCTTTGTGGGTTTGGTTAATGAACTGCCATTAACCGCATCAATGCGGTTTTATCAGCTAATCGATTTAGCGCTGGCGCAAATTGCTGACACATTGACAGGCATAAACATTCCGAGTAACCGTATTGCTGTGGTTATTGGTACCAGTACTGCTGCAATTCAAGAAGGTGAAAGAGGCCGAATTGCCCATGCAGCGAAGGGAAAGTGGCCAGAGGAATTTGATTATTACGACCAAGCACTCGTTGCACCCGCCAATTATATTGCCAAAAAACTCGCTGCGAAGGGGCCAAGTTACAGCATTTCAACTGCGTGTAGTTCAAGTGCCAAGGCGCTTATTAGTGCGCGCGCCTTACTCAGTGCCGATTTAGCCGATGTAGTAATTTGTGGTGGGGTAGATAGCTTGTGCCAACTCACTATTAATGGCTTTGATTCGTTATCGTCTATCAGCGATGAAATTTGTAAGCCGTTTAGTGACGACAGGTCAGGCATCAATATTGGAGAAGCCGCAGCGTTATTTGTTATGAGTAAAGAGCAGCATACAAAACAAAGTATTGCCTTTTTAGGTGGTGGTGAAAGCTCCGATGCCCACCATATTTCAGCACCGATTGCAGACGGTTCTGGTGCAATCGCAGCTATGACAATGGCGTTGCAAGACGCGAATTTAATGCCTTCAGATATCGACTACATTAATGCCCATGGAACAGCTACACCGCAAAATGATGCGATGGAATCTCTGGCAATCAGTGAGGTATTTGGAAAAAATACTAAAGTGAGCTCTTCTAAACATTTGACCGGCCATACTCTAGGTGCTGCAGGTGCCTTAGAAGCGGGCTTATGTTGGCTCTATTTGGCTTACCCAGAGTTTAATCAATTAGTATGTAATCAGGTGAAAAAAGACAGCTCTTTGGCTGAAATTGGTTTAATAACACAACCAGAAACGGCAGAAATTAACACTTGTTTATCAAATTCGTTTGCCTTTGGTGGCAATAATGTCAGTGTAGTACTAGGACATCTAAATGAATCACTATAAAATTGAGCAAGTCGTCCCTCATAGCGAACCAATGATATTGCTCAATCGCCTATCTAGTTACAGCGAAGAGTCAGGTTGCTGTGAAGTGGATATTAGTTCACAAAGCCCGTTTTATGACGAGAGCTTAAATGGGGTTGCCAGTTATATTGGCTGTGAATATATGGCGCAAACTATCGCAGCTTACGCGGGTGCGCTGGCAAAAGACAAAGGAAATGAAGTACAAATTGGTTTTTTAATTGGCACGCGCAAATATAAAACCTATGCACCGGTATTTAAAAACGAGCAAACGCTTAAAGTCTCGGTGACAAAATTATATCAAGAAGAATCAGGGTTAAGTGTATTTGAGTGTCAAATACACAGCGATGAAACATGCTTAGCAGAAGCAAAAATCAATGTGTTTCAACCACAAGACCCAATGCAGTTTATAAGAGAAAATCAATGACAAAACGTATTTTAGTCACCGGCTCAAGCCGTGGTATTGGCAAAGCAATCGCACTTAGATTAGCTAACGATGGCTTTGATATTGCTGTTCATTGTCGCAGTGGTGTGGCTGAAGCAGAGCAAACCTGTGAAGAAATCAGTGCGCTTGGTCGTCATGCAAGCCTATTGCAATTTGATGTTTGCGATAGAGAGCGTGCGAAACAACAAATTGAAGCTGATATTGCCGAGTACGGAGCGTATTATGGGGTGATCTGTAATGCTGGTATCACGAATGATATGGCGTTCCCTGCGATGCAAGGTGATGATTGGGATAAAGTGATCCGTACTGGCCTTGACGGTTTTTATAATGTAGTGCATCCAACGGTGATGCCAATGGTGCAAGGTCGTAAAGGTGGCCGGATTGTCACTATGGCGTCAGTGTCAGGGATTGCTGGTAATCGCGGGCAAGTTAACTACAGTGCCGCTAAAGCAGGCATTATTGGTGCAACCAAAGCGCTTTCGCTTGAACTTGCAAAGCGTAAGATCACCGTTAACTGCGTGGCACCAGGGTTAATCGAAACCGAAATGACAGACGATTTACCGGTTGATGAAATGCTAAAAATGATTCCATTAAAACGTATGGGTTCAGTTAATGAAGTAGCTGGCACTGTGTCGTTCTTGTGTTCCGATGACGCTGCGTATATCACCCGCCAAGTTATTTCTGTGAATGGCGGTATGGTGTAATGAAGCGCGTTGTTGTTACAGGCATGTCTGCTATCACAGCATTAGGTGATACCTGGGGCGAGTTTAAAACCGCTTTGCAAAAAGGTGAAAATGCTGTTCAGTACATGACTGATTGGGATGTGGCGCCAGAATTAAACACTCGACTAGCGGCACCTGTTACTCATTTTACTAAACCAAGCCATTATAAGCGTAAACAAGTTCGCTCAATGGGGCGTGTTGCTTTGATGTCGACGCGAACTACAGAGCTTGCTTTAGAAGAAGCTGGGCTATTAGACCACCCAAGTCTAACCGACGGTTCTACAGGGATTGCTTTTGGCTCATCAACGGGGTCAACGCCACCATTACTGGCTTTTGCAAAAATGATGGAAACCGGTGAAATGACGGGCGTAACGGCCACCAGTTACATACAGATGATGGCACATACGGCGCCTGTGAATGTGGGTGTCTTTTTTGGTTTAAAAGGCCGCGTGATCACCACCAGCTCTGCGTGTACATCGGGCTCGCAAGGTATTGGTTATGCCTACGAAGCGATTAAGTATGGCCGCCAAAAAGCCATGGTGGCTGGTGGTGCAGAAGAGTTATGCATCACAGAAGCCGCGGTATTTGACACCTTGTACGCGACCAGCACAAAAAATGATGCTGCGAAAAGCACGCCACGACCATTTGATCAAAATCGTGATGGTCTGGTTATTGGTGAAGGTGCAGGCACACTCATTTTAGAAGAGTATGAACATGCCCTAGCCCGTGGAGCGACCATTTATGCGGAGCTAGTTGGTTTTGGTTGTAACTCAGATGGTCAACATGTTACGCAACCTACCGCAGAAACAATGCAAGTGGCTATTGAAATGGCCCTTCATGATGCACAGCTTACTGCCGACCAAATTGGCTATGTGAATGCTCATGGTACGTCAACAGATCGAGGTGATATTGCGGAGTCTCTAGCGACTTTCAATGCCCTTGGCAAGAAACCTATTAGTTCATTAAAGAGTTATTTAGGCCATACTTTAGGAGCATGTGGCGCCATTGAGGCATGGGCAAGTATCAATATGATGAATGATGGTTGGTTTGCACCTACTATTAATTTAACAGATGTCGATGCTGAGTGTGCTGACCTAGATTATATCAAGGGCAATGGCCGTGAAATGCAAACAGATTACATTATGAGTAATAACTTTGCGTTTGGTGGTATCAATACCTCGTTAATTTTTAAAAAGTGGCAAGCATGATCAAGCGCTGCATCATAAGTATTTTATTTATTCTAACTTTTAATGCTTATGCTGCAGAAGATAGTGGAGAAAAGGGCACTGCAAAAATGGAGTTCGGTGCAGGCCTTTTTTATGCAGATATCCCGCATTATTTAGGTTCAGATGAAAGTGAGCAATACCTATTGCCTGTGCCTTATTTTCGTTATCAAAGCGATAAAATGGCCATAGACCGTAATAGTTTCACTGGCTTTTTGTGGCAGCAAGAAAATCTCCATTTAGATTTATCTGCAAGCGTAGGTCTTGCAGTTGATAGTGAAGACAACAAAGCCCGAGAAGGTATGGATGATCTAGATTGGGTGTTTGAATTAGGACCTTCACTTAATTACTACCTAATAGGTGAACCAAACGCTAAACAGCATTTGTATTTAAGCCTGTTTGCACGCAAAGCCATTGCGACAGATTTCTCTGGTATTGATGATATTGGCTGGCGTTATGGGCCAAGTGTGTATTATCGAGTGCCGATCATAGAAAAGGCGGATTCACAATTTTCATTAGCGTTTCGTGGCAATATCAACTTTGCTAGCGATAAATACCTTGATTACTACTATGGAGTGAGTGACTTACATAGCAATGAAACTCGCCAAGCATACTCAAGTCGTTCAGGTTTTTCTGGCGCTGATGTATCAATTGGGGTACATTTTGACACACCAAAGTATTGGTTAGGTGGTTTTGTTAAATATCATCACCTTGCTAACAGTCAACAAGATGCAAGCCCACTCGTGAAGCAAGATTATAATGTTTCGGTCGGTTTTGGCGTTGCATGGAAATTTTATAGAAGGAATTTTTAAATGAAGTTATTGACCCTTGCATGTGTTTTAGTAGCTTGTTTGTTTTCAGCAAACAGTTTTGCACGTGATGATTTACAAACACTACCTGTACAAGCATTACTTGAAACCACCAAAGCGAAACAAGCATTGTTAGATATTCCGCTGTATTTTGCTGATCAAAGTCATAACACGATTAAAACAACTTATGGTGAAGTGATCACCAACAAGAAAACCAATGCATTTAATAAAACTGACCGAGAGGCGTGTGAATGGGTAATGCTCAGTGCTTTAAAAGCATTACAAGAGCGTGCTGTTCGTGAAGGCATGAATGCAGTTGTAAATATTCAGTCGTATTACAAGAAGCGTGAGTTTGTTAGCCAAACAGAATATCAATGTGGTGCGGGTACGTTTATCGCTGGTGTGGCATTAAAAGGCACTTTAGTTAAGTTATAACTAACTAAAGTCATTTTTTTTCTGTATAATTTGCGACCCTTGATATGATGGCCGCAGGTTATACAGCATGAATTTTAAATCATTTAGTTTTTCTTCTGAGCTTTTACAGGCATTAGAAGAGCTTAATTTCGAAACGCTTACTCCCGTTCAACGTAGTGCAATTCCTGCAGTAAGAAAAGGCAAAGACGTACTTGTTAGTGCGCAAACAGGCACGGGTAAAACCGCTGCATTTGCTTTACCACTTATCCAAAAATTATCAGAATCAGCTGTTAGCGAAAATAATGCACCAAGTGCACTAGTGCTTGCACCTACTCGCGAGTTAGCAGAGCAAATTGCTAATAACTTTAAAGCGTTTGCAAAATACACCGAATTAAAAACAGTGTGCTTATTTGGTGGTATTAATCTAGCGGGTCAAGCTAACGATTTGAAAGCGGGTGTCGACATCGTGGTTGCAACGCCAGGGCGCTTACTTGATCATATTCGTTTAGGTAACATTAGCTTAGCTAATGTTAAGCATTTAGTGCTTGATGAAGCTGACCGTATGCTAGACATGGGCTTTATCAGCGATATGCAAACGGTTATTAATGGCTGTGATGAAGCGCGTCAAATCTTATTGTTCTCAGCCACTTTCCCTGCGGCAATTAAACAATTTGCGAGTAAAGTACTAAAGCAGCCTGAAATCATTCGTGTTGATCAAACAAACAGTACTGCAGAAACAGTGCAACATGTTGTGTATCCTGTAGAAGAGCGCCGTAAGCAAGAGCTTTTATCTGAATTGATAGGAAAGAAAAACTGGCAGCAAGTACTTGTTTTCGTAAACATGAAAGAAACTGCCGATGAGCTTGTAAAGGAGCTTAACCTTGACGGTATTCCAGCTGTTGTTTGTCATGGTGATAAAACCCAAGGTAACCGCCGCCGCGCTTTACGCGAATTTAAAGAAGGTAAAGTTCGCGTATTAGTCGCAACCGAAGTGGCTGCCCGTGGTATTGATATTGAAGGGTTACCACGTGTAATTAACATCGACTTACCTTGGCTTGCAGAAGACTACGTGCATCGTATCGGCCGTACAGGTCGTGCTGGTAAGCCGGGCCAAGCTATTTCGTTTGTGAGCCGTGAGGAAGAAAACACTTTATTCGATATCGAAAAGCTAATTGGACAGCGCATCAAGCGTGTTGTTTTACCAGGTTATGAAGTAAGCAGCCGTGAAGTACTGATTGATAAAATAGGTAAAAAGCCGTCGCATTTACGCCGTAGCCGTACAAATAAGGCTTCAGGTCAGGCAACGGGGGAAGCGCGTGCGAAGAATCGTTCACGTATCGCAAATGTTCGCAAATCTTTGAAAGGCAATAAATTAAGCCTTAAAAAGTAATGAATTTCGATAACAAACGATAAGAGCTTCTATAAAAAAGCCCCATTGCTGTTTGGCAATGGGGCTTTTTTGGCTCTGCTAATCGTACAAATGGAGTATTTTGTTAATTTTTATACAGTTAAATGCAAAATTAGATTAACAAATGTACCTTGATGAATTACAATCGCTTTGAAATCAGTCAAGTAGCGTTTCTAACGCGTTAGTGTCTAAATGGATGTTTATGCAGTACATAAAAAGAATAATAAATAAAATAATCGCCCCTACTTTTTTACTCAGTGTTGCTAGTGTGCCTTTTTCTGCTAATGCATTTGATAAGGCTGAGTTCTCCCTTGCCCATATTAAAGAGTCTATTAGCGTTGATGGTGTGATGGATGAGCCACACTGGCAATACGCCACTAAAGTGCCATTAAAATATCAGAACGAACCAACCGAAAAAGGCACACCGCTCGTGCAAACCGATGCTTACATGTACGAAGATGGCAAGTACTTGTATGTGGGTTTTATTGCAAAAGATAATGATCCTTCGCAAATTCGTGCCGCTCTTCGAGATCGCGACACACTTTGGCAAGACGACAATGTTGCCTTGATGATTGATACTTTTAATGATGAACGAACTGGCTATGAGTTTTATGTAAATCCATTGGGTGCGCAAGGTGATATGCGCATGACAGATATTGATGATTGGGTGGAAGACCCATCATGGGATGCTATTTGGGATAGCGCAGGGCAAATAACAGAGGACGGCTATGTTGTTGAAATGCGTATTCCATTCACTGCACTTCGCTTTCCAAAAGACCAGGCCGAATTAACGTGGAGTTTTGCAGTATGGCGAAATTACCCGCGTGATGTGTATTATCAAATGTCGAACGTTGGTTTTGACCGAGATGTAAAATGTAGCTTTTGTCAGTTTGATAAACTCACAGGTTTTGCCAACATGACAGAAAGCCAAAATATTCAGCTTACACCCACTTTAACTGCGCTTCGTCATGATAGCAAAGACACAGTGCCGGGTGATTGGCAAAATGGCGATATTGATACTGAAGCAGGCTTAGACTTACGTTGGGGTGTGACGCAAGATGCGGTTATTAATGCCACCATTAACCCTGACTTTTCGCAAGTCGAGGCAGATTCACTTGAACTTGATGTAAATACTACTTACTCAATTTATTATGCTGAAAAGCGTCCATTCTTTTTAGATGGTGCGTCTTATTTTAATACCAGCCAACTAGAGCTTTTATATACGCGAATGATTGCTGAACCTGATGTAGGTTTAAAATTAACAGGTAAAACCGGCGCGCACAGCTATGGCTTTATGTACGCTGATGATCAGAATACCAGTGTTTTACTTCCGACAAATCAAGGATCGGGCTTTGCTAATCTGGCAGATAAAACGCAAGCAGTAGCGGGGCGTTATCAATTTGATATTGGCCAAAAAGGCACAATTGGTGTGATGAGCACTCACCGTGAAAATGATGATTACCATAATACCGTGTTATCTTTAGATGGCAGCTACTGGTTTAACCAATCAGATAGTTTGCAGTATCAAGTTGCAAGCACAGATACCACTAATTCAGAATTTTTAGTTGATTATTATGGCGTTGATAAGAATCAATCCGATCAAGCTTATGCTATTGAATTTACTAGAACTAAGCGTGATTACGAAGTCTACGCTAATTACGAAAATATAGGTAAAGAATACCGCTCTGATTTAGGCTACCAAGCTAAAGTTGATTATGAACAAGTACAATTAGGTGGTGGGCAAACTTGGTATCGTGATGCTGATGATGCAATCACAGAGTACAGCTACAATGTTGAGTGGGATAAAACGTGGGCACAAAATGGCGACTTACTCGAAGAAGAATACGATGGCTTTATTACTTTTAAAGGTAAGATGCAGTCGCAAACAGAAATTGGCTTTATTCATCGTAATGAGTTTTATGCCGGCGAGTTCTTTAATCAAAATATAGGCTATATCTACGGTGGTTTTAGACCTATTCGTGATGTGCGATTCTTATTGTATGCTCAATATGGCAGCAAAATTGATTACAGTAATGCAGCTTTAGGTACCATGGTTCGTATTGAACCTGAGATGACATGGGATATTAACGATCATTGGCAGGTTCAACTAGAGCACAGTTACAGCTATCTAGATAACGAACAAAATGATCGTGTTTATACTGCAAATTTAACTGATTTACGTGTTTATTATAAATTTAATATGCGCTCAATGCTAAAACTCGTTTTGCAGTTTGAAGATGTCGATCGAAACAACGAAGCTTATCGATTTGATGTCAGTCAAACTAACCGCGATTATGGCAGTCAGCTGGTGTATTCATACAAAATTAACTCTCAGACGCTGTTTTACTTAGGTTATTCAGACAAAGGATATCAAGACGACTCTTTGAAAAGTCTTGAGCGTGACGAGCGTACCTTCTTCACTAAACTAAGCTATGCATGGCAGCTCTAAGTAATTATAAAAAAGGAAAGTCATAATGAAATATTTAAAAATGTCAGCTGTTGCTGCTGCGGTAACTATCCTTGCTGGATGTGCGGCGAAACAAGATGTAAGTCGTTTTGAAGCGGAAAAACCAAAAACTGTGTGTATTGCAGAGCATCAAGCAGTTAAAGAAGGTGTTGTAACATCATTGCAAACAGGTTTTGCAAAACATAACGTGCAAACACGCGTGATACCGGCTAACTATGTTATGAAACACCAAGCGTATCAAACAGACATCTCAACTGCTAACACAGACGGTTGTGATGCAATTGCATTTTATGTTGCGAACTGGCATTGGGATTTAGCTCTTTATATGGCCTATGCCAATATCTGGGTCACTAATGTTGACCAATCTAAAACAATTGCGCAAGCAAGCTATCGAACGGGTGGTGGTTTGGATAAATTTATTGATGCAAACGATAAAATTATCGAATTAGTGGATTCAATGTTCCAGCAAGTTGAAGCCAAGAAACAACAAGAGAGTCAGAAAAAAGCAATATAAACTAATATGTTGGTCAGCTTATGGCTGACCAACCTCTTCGTTAACTTTGCTTCTTACCACCCCTTCAAGGCTTTTTAAGCCCCATTGTTTACCAATCTCAACAGCTTCATCAATTGGCTTTTTCAAGGTTACCGCATTGTATAGCGCAACGAGAGCACCGACACGGTTGCTGCTCGCGCAGTGAAGTAAGGTGGTTTGTTGTTGGTGCTCATTGAGTAAGGCCTGAAGTTTCGTAGCATTTTCAATGGTAATATCAGCTTTAGATTGCACAGGAATATGGTAATAGTTCATACCAAGCTCAGTGACTAGCTCTTGCTCAGACCAATTCGTTTCGTTATCACCGCGAAGGTTGATGATGTTCTGAACACCAAGTTGCTTTAACTTGGCAAAATCAGTTTGACTTGGCTGCCCTGAAGTTAGCACATTCTCAGACTGCGCCTTAAGATTTAAAATATCCAGTTTTGTAGTAACGGTTTGTGCTGCAAATGCAGAAAAAGACAGCAGCGCAGCACAGGCTAATTGTATGAACTTATTCATGTTACTCCTTGAAAAGTATTTAATTTTTGCTGTAGACGGTTTCACCACGACTAATGGTTTCTAACACTTGTAAGTTATGTAGCTCTACAGGCTTTATCTTTAGCGGATTCTTATCAAGAATTATCAAGTCTGCTTGCATCCCTTGTTTTAATTGCCCTTTAGAGTTTTCTTCAAAGTGTTGATACGCAGGCCATGTGGTCATTGCTTGTAGTGCAGTATACACAGAAACACGTTGCTCTGGCCCTAATACTTGATCTGTACGGGTTGTGCGGTTAACCGTTGCATCTAATACACGTAGTGCATCAGGTAGGGCGACTGGTGCATCATGATGGGTGCTAAACATTAATCCTTGTTTGCGAACAGCTTGAGTGGGTGAAATAAAATCGGCACGGGGGTGACCTAGCACTGAATTTACATGCCAGTCGCCCCAATAAAACGTATGCATTGGGAAGAGCGATGGAAATATGCCTAATTCTTTAAGACGATTTACCTGATCTTGACGAATTGTTTGACCATGAATGAGTACTGGGCGGCGATCTTTTTTGCCGAGCTTGTTATTGGCACTTTCAACGGCATTTAAAAACTGCTCAATGGCGGCATCACCATTTGCATGCGTCATTACCTGCCAGTCATTGGCAAAGGCCGTTTCAATATACTGATAAGCTTGCTCATTATTAAAAGTAGGGTAGCCTGCATAACCTTGCTCTTGGCCTTCGGGGGCTTTTAAGTATGGCTGAGATAACCAAGCGGTTTTACCTTGCGGTGAGCCATCAAAGTTAAGTTTTACACCCCCGATGCGAAAATGATTTGTGTAGGTGTTACTGTTATAGGCTGAGTCCATAAAACTGCTGCTGGTGGCCATATCGGCATAGGCAACTATATCAATCACGAATTTATCTGCCTTTGATGCTCTTACCATCGAGTCATAAGCTTCTTGGGTAGCACGTCCTTCTTGGGCCGTTGTGTAGCCGTATTTTGTATAGAGTTTTTGCCCTTCTTGCAGCATTAAATCTTGTAAATCAGGATCAACAGATTTCATCAGTTTAAACAGTAATCCAAAGTGCGCGTTTTCTTCAAGCACCCCATTGGGCTCTTGTGAGTTTGTCATGCGACGAATTATCCCGCCATCAGGATTTTCTGTGTTTTCATCGAAGCCAGCCATGGCTAACGCTTTAGTGTTTGCCACACTTAAGTGCCCTGAGGTATGAATGATGATCACAGGCTTTTCAGTGGTAACTCGGTCTAAGTCCATTTTTGTAGGGTATCTATCAAGCTCAGCATCATCGTACCCAAATCCTAAGATAGCGCCGGTTTTTTCAATAAAAGTGGTGTAATCAGGGTTGTTCTGTGCAGCTGTGAGAATATTAACGATTTGCTCAACGCTGTTAGCATCACCATCTGGACTAGGTAATACATTGGCTACCATGGCTTGTAAGCCTACCGCGTACACATGACTGTGGCCATCTACAAAGCCAGGCATTAGGGTCTTGCCTTGTAAATCAATCAGCTTCGTTTTACCAAACTTATGCTCAAGGGCTTTAGTTTTATCACCCACAAAGATAATTTTGTCGCCTTGCGTTGCGATTGCTTGCGCATACTCTGGTTCATCGCCAGTCATTGTAAGAATATCACCACCATAATAAATGGTATCTGCTGCACTCACTTGCAGTGGAAGCGCTTCAGCTGTTTGTTCAGAGGTTTTATCGCAAGCCGTTAAGGCAAGCAATGAACATGCAATTGCGAGGTGATGTTTCATATAATCTTCCTTGAATTCTAAGTATTTCTAATAATATAGTCTGTTTACTCAGTTTGTGTTTTTATATTGGACTTAAATTTCATTAAAGTACAAGACAATAGCAGCGCCATCTAGGCTACTGCCATTATGAATGTTGATACCAATACCAAAGTTATCGAACCATGACGTCCATTTTCTGCTATCCCATAAAAAGCCAATACCGTATTCATAAAAGTGATCGGTCCCAAACGCTACCCGACTATCGCCGCCTAAATCGATACGTTGGCCTTTGATGTAAAAAGCTTGCTCAAAAACCCCGATTTTGAACATGTTAAATTTAGCTTTAATACCATTGAGTGTGCGCCATGTCTCAGGCGCCGCATTATTTATTCCATCAGGGTGAGAGAGTGCCCAGCCATAGTAATAATTAAAGTTAAGTTTGTACTCGTAATAGCCCCAATGCCTAGGTAAGCGATAGATCATGGTCGCATTAGGGTTTAACACCAGTGCATTACTATTGAGGTTGGTGTAAAGATTTTCAGCTAAAGGCTTAAAATTACGTCTAGACTCGGGAGAGTTGTACTCATAATCATTGTTGTAATGTAAGTAGTGAGTATTAAAACCAAATTGATATGACCATTTAGAGCCAAGTGCTTTTTCGGCATTAAAACCGATCATCCCGTTATACACTGTTTCTGAAATATAGTCGTCAGCCACATTATCAAAAAGCGAAATGAAATCTGATTGATTTAAATAGCTTACTTTGCTGGTCAGGCTTAGTTTGTGTTGATAAACAGGCTCATCAAGCTGCCAAGTGTAAGGAATACTGTAGAGTTTGAGTTCTTTTCTAAGCGCAATACTGTCTTCATCTTTGTTGGCATGTTGCGAGTCAAACAGTGTTTGTGGATCAAAATCACCAAAACCTAAGGTAATACTATCACCATCGGTTAAAACCAACGACGTGGCAAAGGCCGATTCGAGCTGCTTAGTCGGGTTTGCAAAAACCGCTGAGCAGATACAGAAAATAATAGGGGTATAAAAAATAAATTTAAATCTATAGCTATTTTTCATTAATAAAGCGGGAATCATTATTTTATGAATAATAATAGCCCATTTAGTTCAAACTATGACTAGTTATTTAGAATTGATTTTTTGTCAATTATTCAAAATCACCAAATAACTAATAACAATGTCTGTCGGAAATTTCATAAGCTCATAAATTTAGGAAGATTCTGATTCGGATCACTCATCTTTTCATCTAATGTAAAACATAAATGCAGAGTTGATATTCTGACTTTTAAATCTACATATTATTGTATTTAAATCAATTCTGTGCCCGTTTAATTAGATTAAGAGAGTGCTTTATTTTGAACCATAAATACTTTTTAACTAAAAGTTCTAGTTGTTTTTCATGGGCTTTTATACTGATTCTTTTTTCTGGTGGCTCACTATTCAGTACAGATGGGCAAGCTAAAGAAAATAATTGGTATTTGTATGGCCAAATAGGCCACGCTTCGACTGATTTTAAGGCAGACGCTGTTAAAAATGAGCTTGTTGCACAGAGTGTCAATTATGAAAACTTATCAGTGAAAGATGCTGACGTAGGTTATCAACTAGGATTTGGATATCAGCTAGATTCTATATTTTCAGTCCAACTGGGTTATTTAGATTTTGGCGATAGAAATTTTCGTTTAACAGGAGAGGTGACTGATTTAGACAATTTTCATGATGTAATGCAAGCAACTTACCCTGAATCTGCAAAGGGGCCACACCTAGTTGTTTTAGCATCATGGCCTCTAACAAATGACCTATCACTAACAGGTAAACTTGGGTACCTTGATTGGCAACAAGATTACCAATACCAAATCAATACATCAGATGTTTTTAAAGCGAAACGCAGCGGCAATAGTGTGACTTTTGGCGGTGAAATCAGCTATTCAATATTTGAAAAGACTCTACTTTTCTTAAGTTACGACCAAGCTAGGTTAGATGATTACTCAACGACAATGTTCTCTATTGGCGCTAAGTATCAGTTTAACTAATCAACTCCAAATGTATGCAGGGGGCGTACATTTTTAATTATCTCAAGGAATAGCTGAGTCTACTTACTAAACCACTCATCGTGAATTAGCAAACAGCTTGAAGTTTCTACAGGATTAAAATGCCATGTTATCAACAATTATTAAATATTTATACTTAGTCGCACTTATTGCGCCCATGTCGATATTGGCTATGCCAATTACAATTGTCGCTCCTAGTAAAACGTTTACGCTTGATGTAGAGCCCAGTGACAGTATTGGTACTCTACGACAATTAATAAGCGATGAAACGAGTATCCCGTATGACAGAGTGGTCATTACTCAAAGTGTTGAGGGCGGTACCGCTGTGTTAGATGATAACTATGTTTCTTTGTCAGATAGAAACATCAAAAAGAATGATGAATTAACAGTTATAAAGAAAAATACAGCGCCTAGTTTTTCATTCAGCGAGTGGAAGGATCTTGGCAGTGCTAGCTTCGTTCAATCAAACTTTGCTAAAAGTTATGTAAAAATTAGGGTCGATACTAATGATGTACCTTGGGTAATTTTAAGAGGAGGTCCAACTGGTAGCAGTGTTATGAAATTCAATGGTACAGATTGGGAGTTCATTGGTGATGAGATGGATTCTTCAGATTCATATTTTGCTTCTTTGTACCCGGATTTAATTTTTGATAGCAACAACACACCGTTTATTTCTTTCGGTGATATAGTAGATTCTGATAAAATTTTGAGAGTACGAACTTTTAATGGAACATCTTGGAAGGACGTAGGTTCACCTGTAACTAATGGCGATGTATCATACATTAATCTAGCGTTTGATCATAATGGCGTTTTACATGTTGTTTATATCGACAGTAGTTTAGGAAATAAAGCTGTTGTAAAAAAATATGATGGTAATAATTGGGTAAGTGTTGGCCTACAAGGTTTTACCCAATCTGATGTAACCCATTCTGAAATTGCTTTTGATAGCTCAAATACTCCTTACGTTTTATTCAGTCAGTATTCTCAAACTACCACAGGTGTTTCTGTGATGTATTTCGATGGTTCATCTTGGGAATATGTCGGAGAGGCGGGTATATCAAATGCAAGAGCAATTAAACCGTCGATAGCAATTGATAGTAATGACAATATTTATGTAAGCGCTAGAACCTCAAGCAATGGAACTGTTGGGCTAGGTTTTTATAAGTTTGACGGCACAACTTGGTCTTTAGTTAGTGAGAACTTGTCTGATGGTTCTGCAGGTGATTCTGACCTTGAATTGGGTGCAAATGACATACCATTTATATTTTTTAGCGGTGGTAGGGGTAACGTAGTAAGTTATCAAAATGACACTTGGCAGTATGTTGGTAGAGAAGGCTTTGCTGAAGAAAGCACCCGCGGCAATTCTATTTCCCTTGACAGCCAAAACACTCCTTATGTTATTTATTCTAAAAATACGACTAGAACAACAAATTCTGTAATGAAGTATGCTACAACATCTTTTTCAGACTCATCTCTAACGATCAATCAAGGAGACTCAATAGGTGATCCGTTTGCTGATTTCATAATATCAGACAAAGACCGCGACGACGTGATGTTAACTATTACACTTTCGGATACCAACGCAGGGAGCTTTTCAGGTAATGGAAGCGGTGGGGCTAACTATAACTACGACGCTAACAGCGGTGTATTAACAATTTCTGGTAGTGTTAGTGATGTAAAGGCAACGATTGAAAACTTAACCTTTACTCTTGATAGTAACTACACCGGTGAATTCACATTCACTAACGAACTGACTGATGGCACAGAGAGCGCCTCGCCAGTAACTTTAACTTATAACGTAGTTACACCTAACAAAGCGCCCTCAGTTTCTGTTAATAAAGGCCTCTCAATTGATGAAGGTGCTACGACACTAATTTCTACACTTGACTTATCAGCCTCAGACCCTGATGACACAGGTGCAGAGCTTACATTTACACTTAAATCAGTGCCTACTAACGGCAGCTTGTTTGTTGATGCCAATGATAACGGCAGCTTAGACTCAGGCGAAGCGCTTGCTGTAAATGGCACGTTTACCCAGCAAACGTTGGATGATTCAAACCTTTATTATAAACACAATGGCTCAGAGACTACCTCTGATAGCTTTACATTTGACCTAGCCGATGGCTTGGAAGATGGTGTTGAGCCAGTTACCAATCAAAACTTTACTATTTCTGTTTCATTAACAAATGATGCGCCAGTGATGGTCAATAAACCAAAATGGGATTTTGCGGGTAATACAGGTTTTTCTATAGCGGCTGCCTTTTCTGTTAGCCTTGAGTTAGATAGTCATGATATTCCCTATGTGGTTTTTTCAGACAAGTTCAATAACCGTAACGTATTATCAGGAATTAAATTAGAGGGTGATTCTTGGCAATATGTAGGGCCTCAACGTTTCCATACTGGAATTACTAGTGGATTAAAAATGGCGATAGATAGTCATAATGTCCCGCATATTATCTATAGTGATATATCACTTGGTGGTAAAGCCGTCGTTCAAAAGTTTATTAACGGAAGTTGGCAAACCATAGGTGGGGGGCCAGTCAATTTAAACGAAACTAATTATTTGTCAATCGCAATTGATAGTGCAGACAACCTATATGTTGCTTATCAAGATAGTCGTTATTTTAACAAAGCAATTGTTAAAAAGTGGGGTGGTACAAATTGGCAGACTGTCGGTGGGATGAATGTTACGCCTAGAGATGCAAGGTTTATCTCACTTGCATTTGATGACAATGACACACCTTTCCTTGCATATGTTGATAAAAGAAACGACAAGTGGTTTGGCAATGTTAAAAAATTTGTGAATGATAGTTGGGTGCCTGTTGGTCCTGTCGATTCCCTTGAAAATGTTTATAGCTCTAACTTTGCTTTAAATAATAATACGCCTTACTTTGTAAATGCTAATTCGTCTGAAATTTTTGTAAGAAAATTCGATGGCACAGATTGGGTTTTAGTAGGAGAACGAGGTTTTTCTGCGGAAAATAAATATACACCCGATATTGAGTTTGATAGTAACAATAGACCTCATGTCGCTTATACGAATAGGACTTATAAGAATGGAACTGAGGGCTTTGAGGTGAGGGTGACGAGTTTTGATGGCACAAGCTGGCATACGGTATCTCCCCTAGGTGTAAGATCAGGTAAAGCTTATCAGTATGGATTCGCGATTGCGAGTGACGACAGCTTGTACATTTCTTTTAATGATTCTGCTGATGATTATAAGGCTTCGGTTTTGAAATCCAGCCGAGCAGTATTTGATAGTTATGCGCTTTCTGTTGCAGAAGACAGCGACGCAAGCTTACTATTCGATAATTATCAAATCACCGATGAAGAAGGTGATGATGTTACCCTGACAATTACACTTGCTAATAACACATCTGGCTTACTAGCAGGCGCGGCGAGTGGTAGTGCCGTCGTTAATTATAATAATGACAATGCGACACTAACAGTCAGTGGGTCGCTCGCGGATGTCACCACTACACTTGCAAATTTATCATTTAAACCAGCGGCTAATTTTTCTGGCTCACTGGGTATTACATTTAACTTAACTGATGGCAGCAATAGTATAACGCCAGTGAATGGCACGATTACGGTGACTGGTGTAAATGACGCGCCGAGTATTTCATCAATTGCGGTGACTCAAGCAACAGAAGATATGCTTTATTCGTATCAACTGACAGTATCTGATGCTGATAAGGACGATACATTTACATACAGAGCGACCCAATTACCAAGTTGGTTATCGCTAAACCCATCCGGTCTGCTGGCGGGTACACCGACTAATGATGATGTAGGTGATCATACGGTGACTATATCAGTGACCGATCAGGCAAATGCAAGTGACATTCAATCATTCACGATTTCGGTTGAAAACGTGAATGACAAGCCTGTGATTTCTTCCACGCCGATTAGAGCAGCAACACAGGACCAGCCATACAGCTACACCCTTGTTGCGAGCGATATCGATAAAGGCGATACGTTGACCTATACAGCAACGAAGATCCCTGGATGGTTAGGCTTTACAAGGTCTACGGGCGAACTGTATGGTACCCCAAATAAGCATACCATTGGTACATATGCCATTACTTTAACTGTTACTGACAGTACTGGCGCATCTGTTTCGCAATCATTCTCTATCACGGTTGAAAATGTGAATGACGCGCCGGAAATTTCTTCTGTGCCAATCACATCGGCAACCGAAGACAGTTTTTATAGTTACACGTTAACAGCAAAGGATGCTGACAAAGGTGATACCCTAACGTATGCGGCAACGAAGCTCCCTAATTGGTTGACGATCAACCCATCAACGGGCGTACTTTCTGGAACACCAAGCAATGATGATGTGGGTGAGCATGCTGTTACTTTGAGCGTCAAAGACGGTGCTAATGCACTTGATACTCAATCATTCACTATCTCGGTTGTAAACGTGAATGACGAGCCGGTGATTTCTTCAACGCCAATTACAGTGGCAACGGAGGATAATCGCTATATCTATACCTTGAACGCAAGCGATGTCGATAAAGACGATACCTTGAAGTATGGAGCAACAAACTACCCTGACTGGTTGGTGTTTAACCGTTCAACAGGTGTGCTTACTGGTACGCCTCGCAATGATGATGTCGGTGTGCACTCTGTGACGCTAACCGTCACTGACAGTGCCAATGCAACGGTTGAGCAAACTTTCACTATTACGGTTGAGAACGTGAATGACGTACCTGATGTGCAAAATGACATCGCCAGTGTCGATGAAGATAACAGTGTTGCGATTGATATTCTTGCCAATGACAGTGATGTCGATAGTAAGCTAAACCCAGCAAGCGTGATGATTGTTACAACGCCAACACAAGGTCAAACTAGCTTGAATACGGCAAATGGTGTGATCACTTATACGCCGAATGAGAATATTCACGGGACCGATACATTTAGCTATACAGTCGATGACATAGAGCATGGCCGTTCAGATGTGGCGACGGTGACCATTACTATTAATCCTGTTAATGACGCGCCTCTTGCAAATAGCGATAGCGCGATGACCGAAGAAGACATGGCCATTGAAATTGATGTTGCACTAAACGATGCTGATATTGACGAAGGAGACTCACTCGACTTATCAAGCTTAGTAGTCGTTTCTGCACCTGAAAATGGTCAAGCAAATGTCCAAAACGAGCGCATTGTTTACACGCCTGCGTCTAACTTTAATGGTAGCGATACATTTACGTATCGTATTGCAGATAAAGCAGGTGCAGTGTCAAATATTGCACGTGTTTTAGTGACTATCGGTGAAGTTAATGATGCACCAGTGGCGACCAATGAGTTAGGTGTACTTGATGAAGATACATCAATTGAGTTGTCTATTCTTGACAACGATATTGATGTTGATAGTGAGTTGCTTATAGGGAATGTGACGATCACGAAAGCCCCTAAGCATGGCGAGCTAACTGTCAATAAAGAGTTAAGCACAATCCGCTTTACACCACATTCAGATTTCTTTGGTACTGATAGCTTTGAATATAGTGTCAAAGATGATCAGTCTTTAATGTCAAATATTGCGACAGTCACTTTAACGGTAAATAGTGTGAATGATGCGCCAGTTGCACAAAATGACACCGCCGTATTACTTGAAGACACATCTCATAATATCAATGTGTTAGGTAACGATAGCGATGTTGATGGCACCCTTGATAAGACGAGTCTAGAAGTTGTTACACAGCCTGAACACGGTAATGTACAAGTGAACAATGGCGTGCTCAGTTACACACCAGATAGTAATAGTTATGGAGCAGACACATTTACTTATCGTGTTAAAGACGATTTAGGCCTTTGGTCAAACCATGCAGAGGTGTTCATTACGGTGACAGCTGTTAACGATGCACCATTGGCAAATAATGATGTGATCCAGACCAATGAAGATGAGAGCGTGATTATTGATGTGACGCAGAATGATTCAGACATTGATGGTCACCTTGATGAGGATTCAGTGAATATTGTAACAAACCCTGCATTTGGTCATATTACCAATAATGTAGATGGTACAGTTACTTATACGCCTATTAGCAATTATGTGGGCTTTGATTCATTTACTTACTCTGTACTTGATAATGAAGGTGCACAGTCAAATACAGCCTCAGTGACTATCACCGTGTTAGCAGTCAATGATGCGCCTGTTATTGAATCTCACCCAGTCACGTCGGCTACACAAGATGAAGCGTATAGCTATGTTGTTACTGTTAAAGATATAGACAGTGCAGATAGCTATAAATTAAGTGCGCTAGAGCTGCCAAGTTGGCTTGATTTTGATCCTACAACAGGCGAGCTAAGCGGTACGCCGAGTAATGATGATGTAGGTACTCATACTATCAACTTAGTTGCCACTGATGCAGGAGGATTAACCGATACTCAAACCTTTGCTATCACAGTGGCCGATGTTAACGATGAAGCCACGGGCGGGATCAGTATTACTGGTGAAGCAAAAGAAGGTGAAACCTTAGCTGTTGAGTCGACAATCGAAGACCCAGATGGCGTAGGTGAGTTTACCTACCAATGGATGCGTAACGGCGAAATCATTACTGGTGCAACGCTTGCAGAGTACATGCTAACCGAAGCTGATATTGGCGCGACAATCACAGTTGTCGTAACCTATGTTGATGGCCATGGTAATACAGAAACCTTTACCTCAGATGCAACCAGTGTTGTCATTATCGCGAATGTTGCACCGGTTACCCATGACGAACAGTTCAGCATGGATGAAGATGAAAGCATTACCTTTTCGCTAAACTATTTTGACGAAAACGGTGATGAGCTTACGCTTAATCTTGTGACACCTGTGAGTAATGGTACATTGATAATGGATGCAAACCATCTGGTGTATCAACCAAACGCTGACTTCAATGGTACTGATAGTTTCAGTTACACCGTATCGGATGGCATGCTGAACTCTAATATTGCGACAGTGACTATTGTCGTTAACGCAATCAATGATGCGCCAGTGTCTATGCCAGATAACTTTACCGTCAATGCGGATTTAAATGAGTATGTGGTGCTTGATGTGCTCGCAAACGATATTGATGTTGACGGTGATGAACTTACTCTTGTTAAGGCAACCGTGAGTGCTGGCACGATCCGCATTGTCGATAACAAACTAGAGTACTTAGCCCCAGTTGGCTTGAATGCTGATGTTGTAATTACTTATCAAATTAAAGATTCAAATGGTGAAGTGGTTGAAGTCACATTGGTGGTATCTGTTGTGTCTACGGCAGCTGAAATTACGATTACAGCACCAGAAGACAAAACAATTGCATCTAAAGGTCTTTTCACCAAAGTGAATATGGGCACTGCTATTGCGAAGGATGCACTGGGTAACCCAGTTCGTGTCACCGCAAGCTCAAAAGGTTTCTTTGCACCGGGGACTCACACTGTGATTTGGAGCGCCGGGGAAGGCGATGATCAAGTTTCTGCAACGCAGTTAATCAATGTTATTCCTCAGGTTAACTTTAGTAAAAATCAAACTGCAACTGAGGGGACGGCCGTTTCTATTAAAGCAATTCTCAATGGTGATGCCGTTAACTACCCAGTGGTTGTGCCATATACAGTATCTGGAGATGCGCTAGAGGGTGCAGACCATGACCTAGTTGAAGGTGAATTTAGATTTGAAAAAGGGCAACGTGAAGCGAGTCTGATTGTTAACGTGTCATCTGATGACATTGATGAGAAGTCTGAAACACTGGTTCTTCAGTTTTCAACGCCTGAGAATGCTGTTGTCGGTCCATTAGGTGAGCATACTCTTACCATCGAAGAAGGGAATGTTGCGCCAAGCATTGAGGTCTTTGCAAATCAGCAAGGGATAGTGACGCGAATCATAAATAGACAAGGTGGTGATGTAACGTTAACGACACTAGTAACGGATGCAAACCTAACCGATACACACATATATGGTTGGTTAACGTCTGATAGTGCCATTGTCGATACTGACAGTGTTGAAGAGAGTTTTACTTTTGATCCACAACTTCTTGAGCTAGGGACGTATCAATTTGAAGTCGGCGTGTTTGACGGACAACAAGCGGGTTCTTCACTATTAGAACTGACTATTGTTGACTCAATGCCTCAATTATCTTCTGAAGATACTGACTTTGATGGTATTCCTGATAATGAAGAAGGTTACGGGGATGCTGATAATGATGGCATACCTGATTATTTAGATGCTGATTCGTTAGCGCTCAACGTTGTACAAGAAAAACTGAACGAAAGTGAATTTTTCTTAATGGAAACCGAGCCAGGTTTGCAACTTAGCCTAGGTCATGTAGCGTTTGTAGCACATGGCACCAATACCGGAGTGTCAGAGCAAGAAGTAATGCATTACGGGAATTATGGTTCAGGTGCCACAGCAGATGCTGGATTTGATTATGCTAGCGGAGTCTTTGACTTTAACGTTAGCCAAATCCCCGTAGCGGGTCAGTCAGTCGGCATTGTTATAGCTCAGTTTGCACCCATTCCGAGCAATGCTGTATATCGTAAGCTAATGCATACCGGATGGACTGAGTTTGTCGTAGATAGTCGCAATAGCATTGCATCAGCACCTGGTGCAGAAGGCTTCTGTCCACCACCACATGATGCTCAGTATACCCAAGGATTAACTGAAGGACATTGGTGTGTTCAACTTACTATTGAAGACGGTGGCCCAAATGACGCCGACGGAAAAGTAAATCGTATCATCGAAGATCCAAGTGGTATTGCCAGTACAATAAGTACAAATACTCAACCGGTTGCTGAAGACGATATGGTTAGGGTCAAACGCAACATTAGTACATATCTTGATGTACTCTCGAATGACACAGATGCGAATGATGATTCGTTAATTCTGACATCCGCAGCAGTAGACATTGGTGAAGTAAGTATTGTTAATAATTTACTTTATTTTGTCCCGCAAGCAGAGCACCTAGGAATTGCAACGATTAGTTATAGCATTTCAGATAGTCAGGGAGGGGCTGATTTTGCGACAGTGATAGTTGACGTCGTAGCCAATGAAGCGCCGATGATAGATGCCATCATTGATGTTAGCACCGATGATCAAAGTCCAGTCACGATTGATATTTTGGCAAATGTGACAGATGAAGATAATAATGACTTCACTATAATTTCAGCCACAGCAGAGAATGGCAGTGTGGTCATTAACGATGATGGGACGATTACCTATACTCCAAATGCAGGTTTTGAAGGTACTGACACAGTCACCTTTGTTATCTCAGATGGTGATGGCGGAACAACACAAGGACAATTTAATGTGGTTGTTAAAGCGTATAAGCAGGTGAGTGTAGAACATAAAACCAGTGGCGGTGGTACGCTGCCAATGAGCTTAATCTTGTTATTATTCGCATTGACAATGATAAGACGCAGCTATTATCGAACATATCGATAAACATTAAAAAGCCAAGCTTCAAAGCTTGGCTTTTTTACACCTTTAAGAAGCGCTTTAAGGCTGATAGTAAATCGGTGATTCAGGGCCAACTGGGAAACCCAGAACAAATACCCATAAGTAGAATAACGCGACCCAACCAACAAAGAAGATCATGCTGTAAGGAAGCATGGTCGCAACCAATGTACCAATCCCCATGTCTTTCTTATACTTAGTCGCAACAGCCAGTATCAAACCAAAGTAACTCATCATCGGGGTGATAAGGTTAGTAACCGAGTCACCAATTCGGTACGCCGCTTGAATAGTCTCTGGCGCATAGCCGATTAGCATTAACATTGGTACGAAGATGGGGGCCGTTACAGCCCATTGTGCAGATGAAGAACCTAAGCTTAAGTTTACTAATGCACACATTAAAATGAATAGCACAAATACTTCAGGGCCAGTTAGGTTTAATGCTTGTAAAAGAGCAGCACCGTTAATGGCTAAAATTGTGCCTAGGTTGGTCCACTTAAAGAAGGCAACGAACTGTGCTGCAAAGAAAACCAGCACAATGTACATACCCATCGAGCTCATACTTTTACTCATGGCATCGATGACATCTTTATCGTTTTTCATAGTGCCAACAACGCGGCCGTAAACAAAACCCGGAATACCGAAAGTCACAAAGATAAATACCACAATGCCTTTTAAAAATGGTGAATGTGCCACAAGGCCTGTTTCTGGATTACGTAAAATGCCGTCTTCAGGAACAATTGTCCAAGCAAGTAATAGTGACACCACTAACAGTGAAACACCTGCCCATTTTAGGCCTGACTTTTCTTTATCAGTTAAACCGGCAATATCATTTTTAGGCAAATCGTTGCTTGCTTCATCAGGGTTGTACTTACCAAGGCGCGGCTCAACGATTTTCTCGGTAACAAACGTGCCTAAAATGGCAATTAAAAATACCGAAATCATCATGAAATACCAGTTTGCTTCAGCGCCAACTTGGTAATTTGGATCAATCATTTGTGCTGCTGGCGTGGTGATACCTGCAAGTAGCGGGTCAATGGTGCCGAGTAATAAATTGGCACTGTAACCACCTGAAACACCGGCAAATGCCGCAGCAAGACCGGCAAGAGGGTGACGACCAAGGCTATGGAATATCATGGCTGCTAATGGAATAAGTACGACGTAGCCAAGTTCCGATGCCGTATTTGATAAAATCGCAGCAAACACCACCATAAAAGTTACTAAACGCTTAGATGCACCCATTACCATGCCGCGCATAGCAGCAGAGAGTAAACCTGAGTGCTCTGCAACACTTACACCTAATAAAGCAACGAGTACCGTACCAAGTGGTGCGAAGCTGGTGAAGTTTGTAACAAGGCCAGTAACGATACGCTGCAGTCCTTCGGCACTGAGTAGGCTGACAACTTCAATAACACCATCAGGGTCACGACCCGCAGCGCCTTCAGGGCGTGGGTCGATAGCGCTTAAACCATACCAATCGGCAATGCCGCTAAAAACGATAATAGCAACGCAGAACATTGCAAATAAAGTGATAGGGTGGGGGAGCATATTACCCAAAAATTCAACGGTGGCTAAAAATCGGTTAAACAACCCATTATTGCCACCTTCATGGGTGTTGTGAGAGTTTATAGTTTTTGACATGTCCAGTTCTCGTTATTTCAAAATGGCGCTAACCTAGCATTTTTTACCGGACAGATCATGTTTTAGCGGTGGGAGAACTAATAGGTACGTTCCAAAATGCCCTTGTACAGCAAGGGATAGCGGCGCAAACGTTTGCCAATGTAATCATCGGCTAGAATTTGCGCACAGATTTGCTCTACATCGTTACTTGCTTCAAATACCCAATCAAAGCGCTCAATAGCTAGTAGAAAACCACGCTTGAGGAACTGTTGTTCACGATAGTAACTAAGGTTTTCGCGAATGATACCTAACTTATCTGGGTTAGATTTTAGCTCATTAATAACTTGGTTAATAAACGCTTGCTGTTGCTTTGACTCAGCTTTTACCCGTCGTTTCATTACTTCTTTACAGTTCCTGTTCTGCGATATAAAGCACTTTCTTTAAAAAGTCCTCTTTGTTCTTTTCATGTTGATAGTCAAGGTGATAAGTATTGTGAAAACCAAAGCGCAGTAACACGCCACTGCCTTTTAGATAGACCGTATAACCATCGATATCCGAAAAAGCGCAAATACCCTCATAAAGCTTTCCATCTTCATGGTCTTCACCGTGTTGAATGATTTTTTCATACACTGAGAGGATCAATTTACCGTCTAGTTCATTTTTCATGATGACTCCTTTTTGAAGTAATACGTTTCAGATCTATAAAAAGTTTAGTGCTATTTTATGTAGGTATTAATTGTGTTGTTGTATTTTTAAAACCTTACTTTGCGATAAATCAGTAAAATCACATTTAGATAGCAGATGTCGAAAATTTACAATATTTTCTCTTACCTTAAACTTAAGATAGATTTTATTTGAGGGACACACAATGAAATATAAGTTTATACCCCTGATACTACTAACAGGCTTGTTGCTTGTAAGCAAAAGCATATTAGCAAATACAGCTCCCCTGATGTTAGAAAATGAAGCGGGGAAAATAGTTAAACTTGACAGTTACTTAGGCAAGAAGCCCGTTTACTTAAAGTTTTGGGCGACTTGGTGCAAGCCATGTATGGAGCAAATGCCACATTTTCAGCATGCATATGAGCAATATGGCGATAAAATTCAATTTGTGGCTATTAATATTGATCTCAATGATGATGCAGACGCTGTTGCTAAGGTTAAAGAGCGTTTTTTACTTACTATGCCAATTTTTACTGATCACACAGGGCAAGTTGCTAAACATTATGAATTTATGGGCACCCCTTTTCATGTATTGATTGATAGTGATAAAAAGGTGATTTTTCAAGGCCACGAAGCTGATAAACCGCTTGATAACACATTACGTTTGTTATCACACAATGGCAAAGTTGATGAAGCGCGCTTATTAAACGAAAAGCAAGGCCAATCCACTCCTTTGCTTATTCCGAACAAAGGAAAAAAAGCCGTATTATTTACCGCAACATGGTGCGACTGGTACTTAGCCGACACGCGCCCTGCAATGGCAAAACAGTGTGAATTAGCACAGCAACATGTTAATCAGTTGGCAGAGCAAGGAGTTGATGTCGAGGTTAAAGTGAGTCAACTGTGGACTGACCAAAGCGCAGTGCAAGAATATGTTGATAAATTCTCTGCAACTATGCCGGTTTCAATCGATTATGGTAATGATTTATTTATTGAAAATGGCATTAATTCGGTACCCAGTTTACTTCTCTACAACGACGGAAAATTAGTCTCTAAAAAAGCTAAATTTTAATTAAAAAACGCTTAATTTTGCTTTGTAATTATGCAAATTTAGCCTATGCTCTAGGCTCATTACACAGTGAGCCTAGAGCATGATAGATAAGGCATTATTAGCAAAAACCCGCGAGTTATCTGACCGATTAATCGCATTGCAAACACCCATTCGTATCCTTGATGCGATTAATTGGGATAAACAAATAAAAGAAGAGTTTTTTAAGCATAAGTGCCAAAAGAACCCAACGGTTGATCAAGCCTATTACCAACAGCGTGATCTTGGTTTTGTACCAAGCGAGTTGCGCCGCGCGTTTTCTGATTTAAATCGCGATATCATCAGCCAGTTAGGGCAATTAAACCCAATTGCGCAATATATGAGCAAAATGTGTACTGAATATAAAACCGTACTTAGTATGATTGAATATCGTGGTACTCCTGAATTTCATGATTTGTCTGTTGAGTTGTTTGGTCATCCAAAAGATTTATTCCATGCTGGAGAGCCTTCACTTTCTGAACTTGCAACCATGCTTGAGCAGCCGCTAAAAAGCATGCTTGATGCTGATATCTTGCCTGATGATCCAAAAAACATTGATGCAGAAGATGCAGTAAAAATTTTAGCATCACAAGTAGCTCAAACGATGCCGGGCATCGACGTTGAGGTTATTCTGAGTGATGGTATTGTGAGTGATGCTGCGGCAGGTGCAAATAATATTAAACTTAATCAAGATGTTAAATTTTCTCAAAGAGAGCTAGATATTCTTGAGGTGCATGAAGGCTGGATCCATGTTGGGACCACGCAAAATGGTCTTGCTCAGCCTTATTTAACCTGTTTAAGTAAAGGCACTCCAAGCTCTACGGTCACCCAAGAAGGCCTTGCGGTATTGACCGAAATTATTACCTTAAAGTCAACGCCGCGACGTTTAGCAAAATTAGTGAACCGTATTCAAGGTATTACTAAAGTCATTGATGGCGCAGAATTTGTTGATATTTATCGTGATTATGTAGCGCAAGGGTTGAGTAAAGACGAAAGCTATACACTTACTCAACGCGTGTTTAGGGGCAGCACAGCAACAGGCTTACCTTTTACCAAAGATATCGCCTACATTAAAGGTTTTGTGTTGGTGTATAACCTTATTCGGGTTGCCATTCAATTAGGCCGAATTGATCAATTGCACTTATTATTAGTCGGTAAAATCTCAATTGATGATTTCAGGCTGATATCGCAATTACATGATTTAGGTGTGATTGAAGACCCTAAATTTATACCACCACATTTTAAAGATTTACGAGGCCTAGCAACGTGGTTAAGCTTTGGCCGTTTTATTGGTAACTTGTCGTTTGAACAATTAGAAAACGACTACAAACCACTGTTTCTTTAAGCAAAAAAAATGCAGCTGGAATGAGCAGCTGCATTTTAAGAGTTAAAGCATGTTGCCTTACATGCTTTTAGTCGAGGAAACGATTAACCGGTGAGTGCGTCAACCTGCACTACATCATTCAGTACGATAACTTTTGCACGTTTGAAGAAGTTAAAATCTGTTGCAGTTGCTAATGTGTAAGCACCCATCATACGGCTGATGATTAAATCGCCATTGTTTAATTTTGGTAGCATGATTGATTCACTTACTACGTCGATGCTATCGCAAGTCGGGCCTGCTAACACGGACTCAACACGTTCGTTTGATTGTTTGAACGAGTCGATAGGGTACGAGGCTTCATCAAACAATAAACCACTGAATGAGCCATAAATACCATCATCTAAATAGTACCAAGGCTTACCATCACGCACTGCTTGACCCATGACCGATGCAACACTGGTTACAGCACTGGCTACAATAAAGCGACCTGGTTCAGCAATTACGCGAACTGTCTCTGGTAACTGTGCTAAGGCATCATTAATAGGCGCACAAAATTCCTCAATTGGCAGCACGTCTTTGTTGTAAGGCACAGGGAAACCACCGCCGATATCAAGCGTACTAAGCGCAGGTAAGCCTAATGCGGCTACGTCGTTAATCACTTGGTTACATGCAGCAATAGCAGTGACATACTTAGCCGGACTTGCTGTTTGCGAGCCAACATGGAACGACAACCCTTTGATACGAATACCTAATTGTTGCGCATAGCTAATGATTTCAATAGCCATTGCTGGGCTACAACCAAATTTTTTCGATAAATCAGCGAATGCTTCCGCATTACGAAAACTTAAGCGAACAAGTAACTCAACCTGGTCTTTGTATGCAATGAACTTTTCTAATTCGTTGATGTTATCAACCACAAACACATTACAACCGTAATCAAGTGCATCACGAATATCACGATCACGTTTGATTGGGTGCGTGTGAATAGTACGATCACTTGGTACGCCTTGGCTGGCGACTAAGTCAACTTCACCGCTGGTTGCTAAATCAAAGCTGGCACCTTCTTCTAAAAGCGTACGAACAACCGCAGGATGAGGAAGTGGCTTTAATGCAAAGTGTAAAGCAACGCCAGGTAAAGCACGGCTTAATGCACGGTATTGATGACGAACAGATTCACAATCAAGCACCATTAATGGCGCGCCATGTTGCTCAACGAGTTGCTCAATAAATTGGTTTGAAGGTTGTGCTACTGGTTCGTTTGCAGCAACCGATGCTGCAGGTACTTTGATTGTTAAGTCTTGTGTAAGTGTTGAAATAGCCATTTTACTCTCCGGCAATTAAGCAACTGCTCGGAAAAAAATGGAAGTCCGAGTCAGTTGAGTGTTATTAAGCGCACAGTTTTTTCTGTGCAATCAAATACACTCTTGGATAGTTGCTCTATCGCCTTGCTACAAACAGGGTTTGTAATGTACTCGGATTGGCTATCATCAAGAAGCGGCGAGATAATAGATCTGCGTTTTTATTTGCGCAAGTGTTTTTTGATAATATTTTGAGTTATTTTTATGCAAAAGTTAGAGGCTGCTTAGTCGTTTTGAAAGAGTATTCCATATTCGTTTGTGTAAATTTTAAGCATTGCTTCTGCGTCGCTAGGATCGTTCATTTGCTGGTGGAGTTCTTTGATATAAGCAGCCATTTCTACCTTTTGCATATAATCATTTATAAGCGACATAGCTCGATAACCTTCTGTGTTTTTACTACATGTAAAAAAGCCATTTATAAATTCTGGGTATTCAGCAATACGTCTTGATGTGAGTTGGTTTAATTCATGAGCTGGAATGTGTACATCAAGTGTTTGTTTGTATGCAACGATGTAATCAATACGTTTGCTGAAAAGTAGGCGGCTTAATTGCAAAAAAGCATTTTCACCGTAAATCGTTGCGACATTGAATTTTTTATCAGCGAAAATGCTATCAAGTTCGCGGTAACTAGTTGAGCCAACAATCCCAAAGCTAGCTTTGCTTTTTAGTAGCTCTGTAACAGAAACAGGCTCCGAACCTGACTTTAAGGTACTTTTAAGGGCGTATAAACGACGCTGTACATGCATGTACGTGGGTATCGTCGAAAATATCATAGCTTTCGATCGATTTTGGGTTTTGATGGCATTGTAAGTGCAACTAGCTTCGTTACCAGATAAGCGTTTTAATAACCGAGCATGATTTGTTATTTCGACATCTATATCGAATTCATCTGCAAGGGCTGGTTTGATTACAGCATTTAGGTGACGGTTGACACTATTTTTGTCAAATTCATTAGCAAAATATGCATGAGACAGAATTGTTAGCTTAGGCTTTTCTGTTGCCGTAGCAGTGTTTAGAGTAAATAAAATTACGATAAACCCAATTAGCCTCATACATAAACTCTTTTTAGTTATCGAGCATTGGTGCTCTCAAAAATTTTGTCAGCTGATGCTGCCACAAAACCTGTGTATAGCTCGCCATCTGGTTTTGCGTAACGCAGAGCGAACTCATAAAAACAACTCGGTACGGCAACAACACCATCACTAAACTCAACTTCGCTGTCATCAGCAAGGGTTGAAGATTGCTCAAGTAATACTTCTGGTGAACCTTTGATTTCGCCGCCAGATGTATTTAGCGCAAAACCCGCATCTTTAAGTGCTTGGTTTACACTTTCGATATCATCGAATTTTGCTAATTCATTGATGCTCACCGTAAAGTGATTAGCACGGTAACCCCATGCTGACATCCATGCTGCATATTCACTTTCTGCGAGCAGTTTTTTGTAAGTGTCTGAACTTACTTGCCAGTGCGTACCTGAATACAGGAAATTATCGGCTGTAACAGCGTTTTCGTCAATCTGTGAAACCATGTCGTTGACAATCGTTTGCAGCTCTTCTGAACATTGCTCAACAAGTAATTCAGAAATGAAAACTTTAGGTTGCTTAGGATCTGAGTGTTCGAAGTGCTTTGCGTATAGTTTTTTCGCTTCGAAGTGGTACTCGCCGCATTCTTTGTAGCCAACTGCTAAAAAGTGCGCTGCTAGTTTTTCTAACCCGATTTTTTCATGGTTAAAAGTACGTAAAGCAATGTGATCGTTAATCACGTCATCTTTTTGTGTTGAGCCAAGTAACTCATGTACTTTTACCGCCGATGGCGTAACTGATAAATAGTTGTCCCATAGGTTTTCAAATAGGGCGTTTACATCTGTGTGCATGTTTAATTCCTTCGATTAAGGCGGCGAGGCCGCCAAACAATTATTCAATAATTAAGCCCGGCGCAAGGGTCTGTGGTAAGTTAACTTTTTCGGCTTCAACAGAAGCAACAGGGTATGCACAGTAGTCAGCAGCGTAATAAGCGCTCGCTCTGTGGTTACCACTGGCACCAATACCACCAAATGGTGCAGCGCTAGATGCGCCTGTAATTGGTCGGTTCCAGTTAACAATACCGGCACGAATACGTTTTAAGAAATGCTGGTAGTCATCGCTATCATCACTTAATAAACCAGCAGATAAACCAAATGAGGTGTTATTTGCTTCATTAATCGCGCTATCGAAATCTGTGTAGCGATAAACTTTGATAAGAGGACCAAAGTGCTCTTCATCAGGCATATCTTTAACAGCCGTTACATCAATAATACCAGGGCTTACAAAACCAGTGCCCGGCTCAAGATGCTTAAGTTCTACAAGAGAGGTTGCTCCCATATCAAGCAACTGCTGCTGAGCTGCAACCATACCTAGTGCTGCTTTTTCGCTGATCATTGCACCCATAAATGGTTGATCTTCGCTAAAGCTGTCGGCGACTTTAATTTGTTTTGTTGCAGCAATTAATTTTTCTAAAATTGCATCACCATTTGCCGAGTTCTCGATAAATAAACGACGAGAACAGGTACAACGTTGGCCAGAGGTAATGAAACCAGACTGAATAATGTCGTGAACAGCCGCACTTACATCTGCGACATCTTTTACGATCAGTGGGTTATTACCCCCCATTTCCAGCGCTAAAATTTTACCTGGGTGACCTGCAAATTGCTTATGTAATAGGTGACCTGTATTTGAGCTACCCGTAAAGAATAAGCCATCAATATCTTGATGAGAGGCAAGTGCAATACCTGTGTCTACTTCACCTTGCACAAGGTTGATGACACCGGCTGGTAAGCCTGCTTTAAGCCAAAGTTTTAAGGTGAATTCAGCAACATGTGGTGTTAGTTCTGATGGCTTAAATACAACGGTATTACCCGCTAAAATAGCTGGCACAATATGGCCATTTGGTAAGTGACCCGGGAAGTTATAAGGGCCAAACACTGCAACAACACCATGTGGCTTATGACGAATAAACGCTTTAGCGCCAGGCATTGGGTTTTCTGTGGTACCCGTACGTTCGTTATAGGCTCTGATTGAAATGGCGATTTTACCCGTCATTGCACCTACTTCAGTACGTGTTTCCCAAAGCGGTTTACCTGTTTCGCGGGCAATGATCGTTGCAAATTCTTCGCTATGCTCTTTAAGCTCTGCAGCAAAGTTTTCAAGAATAACGATACGCTCTTCAAGAGTCATATCAGCCCAGCCTAGCTGCGCACTACGAGCTGCTTTTATTGCATCAGCGACTTGTTCAGCTGTGGCTGTTTTACCTTGCCAAACAACCTCGCCATTACTTGGGTTGATTGAACTAAAATCATGACCAAGGCCTGCTTGCCATTGGTTATCGATAAGTTGAGTTGTGACACTCATTTTAAACTCCTTAAGCGGTTACAAACGGAAAAACCGTGCTGCATCCCCTTGTTTTAATTTAAGTGCATCTGCCACTTCTTGGCTGACGATTAATGTGTGCTTAGCGTGGTTATAATGAGCATGCTTGGTGAATGTGGCTCTAAAATCATTTACGCCTTGGTTGCAAATAGCTAATGTATCTGAGCTTTGCTCATTGATATGCGCAAGCTCACCAATGCTGATAGGGCAAACTTGTGACTCACGGACACTGCGAATATTGCCAAGCTTTGCTTCTACCGTTGGCCCTGCATCGAATAAGTCAACATAACCACGGTGCTCAAACCCTTCCTTTTCCAAAAGTTTAAGCGCAGGCTTGGTTTTTTCATGAACCTTACCAATCACAGCTTGTGCTTTTTTGCTCAGTAAGTTGGCATAAATAGGGTACTTCGGCATTAACTCGCTGATGAAAACTTTATCGCCTAAACCAACTAAATGGTCAGCCTGTGGGAACTCAATGCTAAAAAAGTGTTCTTGTAACCACTGCCAAAAAGGTGAATGGCCATCTTCATCACTTACACCACGCATTTCTGCGATGATGGTGTCAGCAAAACGCTCGCTATGCTGGGCCATAAATAAAAAGCGAGAACGCGATAAAAAGCGACCTGTTAAACCTTTGCGGTTTTGCTCACGTAAGAACAAGGTACAAATTTCAGAGCAACCAGTGTAGTCATTACACATACTCAGAATATCAACCGTGTTATATACATTGAGAGTAGGTGAATGGTGAACAGTTTTACCTTGGTGGTAATGATATAAAGGAACCGACATTCCTACAGCAGCTTCGATAGCCGTTGTGCCGATAACATCACCCGTTTTACTGTCTTCTAAAACAAATAAATAGGTTTCGTCTTGTGGTTTATTAATGTCTTTTGCAAAACTGCGTTCTGCGCGTTCAATTTTTTCTTGTAGTAAATTGTCGTCAACTGGTAACGAGGTAAAACCATGACCAGATTCAACAGCAATTTGTTTTAACGCAGCAAAATCATTTGCTGTTATAGGACGTAATACTTGCATTAAGTGCACTCCAATGGCGCATGCTTTAAGCATGCGCCAACTAGGATTAACCGTTTACAACGTCTGCAACCGCTTTTTCAAAGCGAGCTAACCCTTCTTTGATATCCTCTAGAGGAATAACTAAAGATGGCGTAAAGCGCACAACGTTTGTACCAGCAACAAGGCTCATTAAACCGTGCTTAGTGCTTGCTACTAGGAAATCACGTGCACGGCCTTCAAATTTGCTGTTAAGTACTGCACCTAATAATAGACCTTTACCACGTACTTCACTAAATACGTCGTATTTTTCGTTGATTGCAGCAAAGCCATCGCGTAACAGCTGTTCGCGCTCTTTAACACCGGCTAGTACTTCTGCTGTGTTAACAGTATCAAAAGCAGCTTCAGCTACCGCACATGCAAGTGGGTTACCGCCGTAAGTAGAACCATGTGTACCTACTTTTAAATGCGCTGCAATGCTTGCTGTTGTGATCATCGCACCAATTGGGAAGCCACCGCCTAACGCTTTTGCTGTTGTTAGGATATCTGGTGTTACATCTAAGCCTTGGTATGCGTATAAATCACCTGTACGGCCAACACCTGTTTGTACTTCATCAAAAATAAGTAAAGCATTGTGTTTATCACATAATGCGCGAACACCTTTGATAAAATCGCTCGTTGGCGAAATGATACCGCCTTCACCTTGTAGTGGTTCCATCATTACGGCACAGGTGTTGTCACTGATAAGTGCTTCAAACGCAGCTAAATCGTTATAATCACAGTGATCAACAGCAGCAGGCTTAGGACCAAAACCGTCTGAGTAAGCCGCTTGACCACCTACGGTAACAGTGAAGAATGTACGACCGTGGAAACCTTTGTTAAACGCGATGATTTGGTTCTTTTGCTCGCCATGTACATCTAATGCCCAACGACGCGCTAATTTTAATGCCGCTTCGTTAGCTTCTGCACCTGAGTTTGCAAAATATACTTTATCTGCAAATGTAGCATCAGTTAACTTTTTAGCTAGGCGAAGCGCAGGTTCGTTTGTCATTACGTTTGATAAGTGCCAAATTTTTTCGCCTTGCTCTTTTAGGGCATTGACAAGCGCTGGGTGACAATGGCCTAAACAATTAACGGCAATACCACCTGCAAAATCGATAAATTCTTTACCGTTTTGATCCCAAACACGTGAGCCTTCACCGCGAACAGGAATAACCTCTGATGGGTTGTAGTTTGGTACCATTACGTCGTTAAAAAGTTCTCTTGTTACTTGCATTTATTACACCTAAATCTGGCTTAGTATGAAAAAAGTTAAATTGCAAAAAATAGGTCAGTTAAGCCGTTCCTGCCTAATTAAGCACGATGAGATTATTTTTCTTATCTATTTTTCTTATTATCTGGGTTAGGAACTTAAATTTGCAGTGCTATTTTGTGAAAAATGACTAAAATAAAAAGCAAATTAACGAAAAGAGTAGTCAAAGTGATAACTTCACAAGATGAAAAACTATTAGCTATCTTAAGAACCAACGCGCGTGCGAGTATTTCAGACCTAGCGAGGGCGCTTAACTTATCGCGCTCAACAGTTCAAAGCCGAATGTTAAAATTAGAAGAAACAGGGGTGATCAAAGGCTACAGCGTAGACTATGGAGATGCTTATTTGAGCCAAATGGTATCAGCCCACGTTTCGATTAAAGTGAAACAAAAACTGACCACCAAAACGAACCTTGAACTAAAGCAGATTGATGCTATTTCACAGCTCTATGCAATTAGCGGTGAATTTGATTTGATCGCCGTTGTGCAAGCTCAAAACCTTGAAAAGTTAAGCCACTTGTTAGATGACATTGGTAACTTAGATGGTGTTGAGCGAACAACGTCGTCGGTGATTTTAGAAACGAAGTTTAAGCGTTAACCTTTGATTTAGTTTTTGCCTATAGAACTTAATTTGTATCAGCTTGAGGCGCTTTGCGGATGACCTTCTTTTCGACTTCATCAAGCTTTATAACATAGGCATTACCACCAATGCCTTTAAACTCTTCGTCTGTAAAAACAATCGTGTTGTCATCGTAAAAAGTGATGGCTTCTTTTTGCGTAACAATACCTAAATCAATACGTGATACATCCCCAGAAAAAAACTTATCACCCCGAAAGTTCTCAAATAACCAAATACTGGTGGAATCAAGTAGAACCAACTTAGTTCTATCTGGGCTAAGCGCCGCGGAAGTGATCCAACAAAGCTTTTCCATGGTGGTGCAAGTTTTGAACGAATCAATTAATTCAGCATCAAAATTAGCTGCATGATCGCCAACTTTGTAAACTTTAGTAATGCCATCAAATGGCTCAGTTCGATTTTTGGTAAATAGATACAAATGTCGCCCTAAGGCTACAAAGGCTTCTAAATCAAAATTTCGCTGATCAGGTTGGATGGGGCGACCATCCATTTCGGGGTATGTAAACTTGATAATCTCTGCTTCAGTGGTTTCGCCTTTAATATCGATTGGATTTTCGATTTTATAAATGGTTAACCATTTTCGGTCGTTTTTGTTATTGCCAAAATCACCCAAAAAGAAATGACCAAATTTATTTTGCGTCATATCTTCCCAATCAATGTTTTTAGCATTGGTTACCAAGATTTCTTTTGCAATAGACCCATCTTGATTAAGGCGGTACAACTTGGGTTGATCGCCACTGTCGTTTATGGCCCAAAGTCGATTAAATTTATCAAATTCAATCCCTGAGATTTCTTTGACTTTGGGGTCTACAGACAATCTTTTCTTGCTATAGAGAGTGTAAATAGATGAACCAATGAGTAGGCTAGTGATCGCAAAGGAAACTAAAAAAATGGTTAATAGGCTTTTTTTTAACATCAACTGGATAAAAGTACAGATTAATAGCTGGGATTATAGCGGTTTATGCTATTTTTGTATATTCCAAACACCACGGCCGGTGGCTGATATAAAGTTTAAGTTATCTTGCAAAACTTTGTGCCCCACATTTAAAGATGACTCTGGGTGACTTATCAAATAACCTTGAATACTGTTGATACCCATAGATTTTACCAATTCAAATTGTTTTACATCTTCAACACCTTCAGCCACGACTTTTAAACCGAGCTTAGCACCTAGCTCGCTCACAGAATGCATTATTTTATGGTATTTAGCGTTATCTTTAGCTTGCGATACGAATAGACGATCTAATTTAATAACATCAATTGGAAGATCTGCAAGCGTACTTAACGAGCTAAAGCCAGTCCCAAAGTCATCAATTGCGATAGTAATACCTTCTGCACGCAATTGTTCAAGTGTTTGAATAATCTTATTGCTTGCTTCAATAAAAGTAGATTCAGTGATTTCAAGCATTAATGCGTGGGCAGGGAGGCCTGTTTTTGATAGTTTATCCATAACCCAATCATAGATATTGCAATGCTTTAACTGTACTCCTGAGATATTTACAGATATTTTAACTTTTCTCATACCAGCGTTGTACCATGCCGACATTTGCCTACATGATTCGAGCATTATCCAGTCTCCAAGCTCTAGAATAATATTCGACTCTTCTGCGATCGGAATAAACTCCTCAGGAGAAATAAGTCCTTCTTTTGGGTGCTCCCACCTAACAAGCGCTTCAAAATAATCAATGGCGCAGTCATCAACATCAACAATAGGTTGAAACGATAAATGAAAATTTTCGCTTGCAATTGCAAGACGCATTTCGTCAAGTAAATAATGATATCGCCTAATTTTCTTGCCCATATCAGGTGAATAGACTTTAAAAATGCCTCGACCATCGGTTTTTGCTCTATACATAGCAACATCAGCCATCTGTAACAGTGATTGTGGTGTGGCTGCACTATCTGGGTAAACCGCAATGCCTATACTTGCACTAATTTTTATTAGTTTATTACCTAAAACGAAGTCACGTTCTATTTCGTGTAAAACATTTTGCGCTACATCTAAGGCTCTATTTTTACATTCTTTAAGGTCAATAAATATCGAAAATTCATCACCACCTAGTCGGGCTAAGTTTTGATCTAGTTGGCTCGTCGGAGATAAGTTAGATAACTTATGGTGTCGCATTATGCTACTTAAGCGTGATGCGACTTGCATTAGAATTTCATCTCCAAAACTATGACCAAAAGAATCATTTACTTGTTTAAAACCATCTAAGTCGATAAAAAGTAATGCGCAACGATATTTTTGTCGCTCTGCGATTCTAAGTTGTTTGGCTAAATGCTCTATGTATGCGTGGCGGTCAAGCAGGTGAGTGAGCTTATCTTGAAATATACTTATTTCAGACTCTTTAGTGTAGTTAGTGATATGCGTGCGAAGAGCGTCATAGTTGACGCGGAGTTGCTCAATATGCGGTTGTTTAGCTGTAGAGCTGGTAGCTAAGTTGAGACTTTTAAGTAAATCAGATGCTTGAGTATTAAGCAATTTGAGAGTGTAACTCTCATTTCGAGTTTGTACTCTTATATTAACTATCCAGCTTACTGCCATTATCAATAATAATAGTATAATTATATTTATTGGAGCTAACAGTGTAGATAATATTATATCTGATGAAAGTGCCGCGACAGTCAGTCCTTGCTCAGAATTTATTACTATATAGGTTTCATTCTCTTTTCTTATTATGTTTTGCCCACTTAATAAAATATTATACCAAGCCGTTTTTGTTATCTGCGATTCTACACCAGTTAAATAGTACAGCTCTATTCCGCTATCAATATAATTTAAATCATTAATTTTTTTTGTTAATAAGATACTCATCCCATAAGCGAAAGCAATTATAGTAATAATAATCGTGAATGAAGTTCGTATTGCATTTGTCATCTAGAGTACCATTTTGGTGCATTTTTATAAGTTGTGCTCACCTTTATAATGTCAGTAATTATATTGTTACAGATAAGTTAGCAAAAGCGTTTTATTGATAATGGTGTTTAGATTGGTACAAAATGTGAAAATTCACATCGTTTAGAGTATAAGCTCTATTTGTGGGGTGGTAGTGAGCTAATAATATTCGCTTAGCGTTTACGATGTAAAATAAATTTACTTCACTGGAAAAACGTCCGGTTTTAAATTTTTAAAAGGTTTTTATTTTTATTTTAAAGCTGGGTCTGATGTTGGTTTGATAACTAGTTTTAAATTTTAAATTTACGATTTTGTACTTATTGTTTTTGTCTTTCTGCTTGGGTAGTTTTTAAATAAGTTAATTGGGTAGTAAAAATTAACGGTTGGTTTTGCTTTGTTTTGTAGGTTTTTTCTGGAAGGAATACGATTTATATATGTCTCATATAGATTTATATAATTTACCTTACAGAAACAATGTAATTTATTTTTGTAAATTATATGCTTATATTTTTTACGAAATGAAATAGTGTCTTTTTAGTGTTTTTGCTCTAATTGTTCACTTCAATTTAATTCACTTTACCCAACCCAATTTGTTATCTACTTTTTATAAGTCATTACGAGAGTAGATAAAACATACTGAAATTAAAGTGTATTTTATCATCAACTTGGTTCAGTTATTGCTCGTAATAATACAGCAATATGATTGTTGTAATTTTTGTTTAATTTACGCACTATCTTGGTGCGAAAAATAAACAGTTGCACTGTCATAATGCGTAAATATAGGTTTGATTTACTTAATGAACTTGATGATTTGGTAATCAAGTTTATGAAACCTGGAACGCACAGCCTCCGCTTATAGAGTCGTTGAATGCGGTACTGTGGCAAGGATTAATTTACCAATTGGTTGAATTGGAGCCCACTATGCTAAGCAAACGTTTTTTTAAAACTAAAGACGAAACCGAAGTTACTTTTGAATTTAAGCATCCTGATGCTGAAGATGTGCAATTAGTTGCGGAGTTTACAGATTGGCAGCCTGTGCCAATGAAGTTCAATAAAAAAGAGCAAGTTTTCAAATGCAAGCAGCGTTTACCACTTGATCAAGAGTTTCACTTCCGTTATCTAATCAATGGCGAGACATGGGACAACGACCACCAAGCTGATGGTTATATTCCTAACGGTTTTGGTACTGATAACAGCATTGTTAATACCCAGCGCGCTTAGGTGTTTTGATGCACTCACTTTCTCAGTTATATTACCTGCATGGCATAGGCTATGAATATACTAAATACACTGGTGAGCATGTTATTTTCGATGAAAGTACACGCAAGCAGGCGCTTAGTTGTTGCGGTATAAATACCCAAGATTCTGATGTAATAAACCAACTTAATTTTGCATTAGATGCAGGTACTTGGCTGAACTTGTTGCCTCATACAAGCATTATTGAGGCACACCATCCAATTTTGAAAGTACGCGTTGATGAGCGTTTATTAACACGCTCATGTACTCTAAGCGTGCCTTCGCTTGATATTCATTTTACTTGTGAAAACTTGCAAGGTTTAGCTGTACTAGGTGATTACGGCTTAAACGGCATTCGTTATCTTGAGCTTGCATTGCCAGTTCCTGAAATGCCAATCGGTTACCATGATGCACTCATTACAGTGGCAGATCAGCAAGCTCATAGTCAGCTATGGATCACACCTAAAGAAAGCTTTTCTATTGATGATAAAAAGCGTTTGGGCTTATCCATTCAGCTTTATAGCTTATGCAATGAAGAGGGGTTAGGAATTGGTGATTTCGCTGATTTAACAAAACTTATTAAAGCAGCCGCGACTAACAATATGGATTATGTGTTGCTTAATCCGCTGCATTTACTGTTTGAACACAGTCCTGAGAGGGCGAGTCCTTATAGTCCAAATAGCCGAGCGTTATTGAACCCGCTGTATATTGCTGTGTCTTTATGCGAAGACGCCAAAAATAATAATGCACTTGATAAATTATTGGCAAATAAACCGCAAACCGATGCGACTTACATTGATTATACATCGGTTAGTGATTTTAAATATCAAGTGTTTAGCTGTTTATATCAACAATTTTGTGAGTTTGCTTCAGAAGAGCGAAAACAGCAGTTCGCTCGTTTTTGTGAAACCCATAAACACAGCCTGTCGACCATGTTGGTTGGCGACCGTGATTATGCTAGCTATTTACAATGGCAAGCTCACCTTCAATTAAATATCTGCCAGCAAGCTGCCCGTGATAGCGGTATGGCAATTGGCCTTATTAATGACTTAGCCGTTGGCTGTGCAGGTGATGGCAGTGAGTTCAAGAGCCAAAATGAGCTATTTGCCGAAAATGCACATGTTGGGGCTCCGCCTGATCCTTGGGCTGAACATGGTCAGAATTGGGGCTTGCCGGCACTGAATCCACAAAAGTTAAGTAAAGACAACTTTGCTTTTTATCGCTCACTTATCCGCGCCAATATGGAAGATGTGGGTGGTCTTAGAATTGACCATGTAATGGCAATTCGCCGTCTTTGGTGGTGTTTTGAGAATAATTCCCAGCAAGATGGTTGTTATGTTTATTATCCGTTTGAACAGTTATTAGCAGTGCTTAAAATTGAATCTCATCTTAATCAATGCGTCGTAATTGGTGAAGATTTAGGTGTGGTACCTAATGAAGTGCGTGAAGCATTAAAAGCAAGTGCAATCTATTCAAATGGGTTGTTCTACTTTGAAAAAGATTATCAAGGCGAGTTTTTAGCGGCTGAGCATTTTGCGCCTCATAGCCTTTTAATGATAGCCAACCATGATGTACCACCATTCAAAGGCTGGTGGATTGGCCACGATATAACGATTAAACAACAATATGGTTTGCTTGATGATGAGCAAACTCGGGCTCAATTCGATGCGAGAAACATTGAAAAGCATCGTATGCTTAATTTTATCGCACGAGAGTCACACCAGCATTTATCGTTAGAAACAGATGCCTTTACGGTTTATGAAGCGTTGGCATCCTCATTAGCGGCAGCACCAGCAAAGCTATTTACTATTCAAATAGATGACTTAGATCAGCAAATACTGCCTGTAAATATCCCCGGTACTGATAAAGAGTACCCAAATTGGCGGCGTTTATTGTCGCGTCCAGCTGCGCAGATTATCGAAGCGCAACAGTCATTCTTAGCCAATTTAATTTCGATAAGGAATCAATAATGCGAAGTCGTGTTCGTCAAGAGCAAAGTGCACAATCTGTTATTTATCAAAAACAAATCGATGCATTAGCCAGTGGTTGTTTTAGAGATCCTTTCAGCTTTCTTGGGGCGCATAAAAGTGGCCCTACAAGCTATGAAATTCGTTGCTTTTTGCCTGGCGCAAGCAAAGTTTCGATTCTGCTTGGCACAGAAAAAATCGTTGCGCAGCAACAAGGTGATAGTCATTTATTTGTCGCAAATATCAAATCAAAAACGAAGCCTGTCTACCAGCTGGATGTTAGCTATAGCAATGAATTTACTCATCAACAATATGATGAGTACAGCTTTGAAAGCAGCTTAGATGAACAGGCAATGTATCTGTTTAATGAAGGCAGTTTAGAGCATGCGTATCAACATTTTGGTGCACATTTTGTGACTCAACAAGGGGTTGATGGTGTTCGCTTTACAGTGTGGGCGCCGAATGCCAGTAGTGTATCGGTTATTGGTGAATTCAACTATTGGCAGCGTAATCGTCATTTTATGCGTTTTCATCCTGCCAGTGGGGTATGGGAGTTATTTATTCCTGGGCTTAAAGAGCATCAATGCTATAAATTTGCTATTACCACTCTAACAGGAGAAGTGCTTGATAAAGCTGATCCATTTGCGTTTAAGATGCAACAAGCACCGGGTACAGCGTCAGTGCTACAAAAGCTAAAAACAGGTATTCAGCTTTCTGAAAGGGCGTTAGCAAATCGTGCAAAACGAAACAGTGTTGATGCGCCTGTTAGTATTTATGAAGTGCATGCGGGTTCTTGGCAAAGACGAGATGACGGCAAGCGCTATCTCACATGGCGTGAACTTGCTGATAATCTTATTCCTTACACTAAAGAGCTTGGCTTTACGCATCTACAATTAATGCCAATCAGCGAGTACCCATTTGATGGTTCTTGGGGTTATCAACCCGTTGGATTATTTGCCCCGACCAGTCGCTATGGCAGCTTTGAAGATTTTGTTTACTTCGTCGAGCAATGTCACGAAGCCGATATTGGCCTTATTCTTGACTGGGTACCTGGTCATTTCCCAAGTGATCCTCATGGTTTACATCGTTTTGATGGCACCCATCTATACGAACACGCTGATGTGAGACAAGGTTTTCACCCTGATTGGAATACCTATATCTACAATTATGACCGCGCAGAGGTTCGTAGCTTTCTGATTGCGAATGCAATGTACTGGCTACATGAATTTGGTATTGATGGCTTACGTGTGGATGCGGTTGCCTCAATGCTTTATTTAGACTACAGCCGTGAAGAAGGGCAATGGGTTGCAAATCAATACGGCGGCAGAGAAAACTTAGGCGCTATTGAGTGCTTAAAACAAGTCAATATGCGCTGCTATGCAAAAAATCCGGGCATTATGATGGTGGCTGAAGAGTCAACTGCGTGGCCGGGTGTTACGCGCCAAGTTGACCATGATGGTTTAGGTTTTGGTTATAAGTGGAATATGGGGTGGATGAATGACAGTTTGCATTATATGCAGCGCGATTCCCTTTACCGTTCGCATCACCACCACGAAATGACCTTTTCGATGGTTTACGCCTACAGCGAGAACTATATTTTACCGCTTAGCCATGATGAAGTGGTGCATGGTAAAGGCTCATTAATTGAAAAAATGCCAGGGGACGACTGGCAAAAGTTTGCAAACTTACGTGCATATTATGCCTTTATGTGGGCGCATCCAGGTAAAAAATTATTGTTTATGGGTGCTGAAATCGCCCAGCGTAAAGAGTGGAATCACGACCAATCGCTTGATTGGCATTTACTTGAGCATATTAGCCACAGTGGCATGCAGCAAACGATTAAAGATTTAAATGCTGTTTACACTAGTACGCCAGCTTTATACGAGCAAGATACCAGCCCAGCAGGTTTTGCTTGGCTCGACAGCAACAATGCTGAGCAAAGTATGTTTAGCTTTATTCGCTATGCAAAGAAAGCAGAAGATTTTGTGGTTGTGATCTGTAATTTAACGCCACAGGTGTATCACGACTACGTGATAGGTGTGCCAAAAGCTGGTACTTATCAAGTTATTTTGAACACAGATAAAGCGGACTATTTTGGTTCTGGCGTTGATGCAACTAGTCACGCAGAGCAAATCATCGTAAGCCAAGCGATTGAAAGCCATGGCTTTAATCAAAGCATCAGTGTGTCTTTGCCTGGTCTTGCGACAATTTACCTTAAGAAGGTGAGCGATGAGTCATAGTGTTGAACTCGAAGTTGGGGTGAGCTCGCCTTTAGGGGCATCTGTTGTTGATGAGGGCGTAAACTTTGCTGTGTACGCACCACAAGCACAACATATGTCTCTGTGCTTATTTGATAGCAGTGGTCATTCAGAAATTCTCACCCTAGCGATGCATATGAACGAAGGCGGTATCTGGACACTAAAAGTGAGCCCTCTGAAAAGTGGCGCCTTGTATGGCTTTCGCGCTGATGGTGAGTACGCACCCGAAAAAGGACTATTTTTTAATAATCACAAATTGCTGTTAGACCCTTATGCGCATGATTTATATGGCGAGTTTACGTGGAGTGAACGTCACTATGGGCAAATGCCTGTAGGAAAGTTAAGTCAGGTTAATAATGCCATTGATATGCCAAAATCTCGAGTCCGTGAGTTGGCACCTTACACAGGTAAAAAGCCGAATCACAGCTGGGGTAAAACGGTTATTTACGAATGTCATGTAGTTGGCGCAACCTGTCGTCATCCTGAGATCCCAAAATCGTTACAAGGTAAGTTTTTAGGTTTAAGCCATCCTAGCTTTATTGAGCATTTACGCACTATTGGGGTGACTTGCCTAGAATTATTACCTATTCATGCATTTATCAGCGAGCAGTTTCTTACCGCTAAAGGTTTACAAAATTACTGGGGCTACAACACACTTAATTTCTTTACTCCACATAAAGAGTATCTCGTTAATGATGATATTAGTGAGTTTCAAGAAATGGTGGCAGCGCTTCACAAAGCGGACATAGAAGTAATACTCGACGTGGTTTATAACCACACTGCAGAGGCGGGCACAGATGGGCCTATTTTATCACTACGTGGTTTAGACAATTTAGGTTATTACCGCACTGTTGCTGATAAACCCCAGCATTATATTAATGATACCGGCTGTGGTAACACGGTAAATATTGATTCGCCTCGTTCTTTACAGCTGGTACTTGATAGCTTGCGTTATTGGGTTGAAGTGATGGGGGTTGATGGTTTTCGTTTTGACTTAGCAACCATTTTAGCGCGTAACCCGAATGGTTTTAATCAGGCGCATGCGTTTTTCCAAGCGATTAATCAAGACCCTGTATTAAGCCAAGTTAAACTCATTGCAGAGCCTTGGGATATAGGCCCAGGAGGTTACCAATTAGGGGCTTTTCCGGCACCGTGGCGTGAATGGAATGATAAATATCGCGATACGATAAGACGCTTTTGGAAACAAGAACAGGGCGTAATTGGTGAGCTTGCAAAACGTTTACATGGTTCGTTTGACTTGTTTGAGCATAACCTACGTGGGCCACTTAACAGTATCAATTTTATCACTAGTCATGATGGTTTTACGCTTGCTGATTTAGTTAGTTACGAGAATAAACATAACGAAGCCAATGGCGAGCAAAATCGTGATGGACACAGTGACAATCACTCATTCAATTGTGGCGTTGAAGGGTTTACCAATGACCCACAAGTGAGCAAATTACGCTTACAGCAACAAAAAAATATGCTGTTAACTTTGTTGCTTTCTAAAGGCGTGCCTATGCTTTCATTAGGAAGCGAAATGGCACACTCACAAGGTGGTAACAACAACGCCTATTGTCAAAACAATCGCACAAGTTGGCTTGCATGGAAAGACTCACAATTTAGTCATCCTCTTACACGTTTTATTGACGATGTTTTGCGCATTCGTAAGCAGTTCAGCATTTTTAAACACCGCTTTTTTGTTCACGACAATGACCCGCGTTATGACGTCGCGTGGTTCACTGAATCAGGCACCAATATGCAACAAGACGATTGGCATCAAGGCGATCGCCAGGTGCTGATATACAGCCTGACTGACAAGCACACAAATCAAGCTTTATTGATCATATTAAATGCAGGATCAGAGCCTGTAACTTGCCAACTTCCTAACTTAGATAAAGGAAAATGGCAGTTAGCGCTGACCAGCATTCATCCAATGTCAACTCAGTTTGTTGACAAGGAACACGAGATTGCTGCAATGAGCAGCTGGGTTTTTACCGCCAATTCAGAGGATCTTAATCATGGCTAAAAATGCCGATCAAGTATGTGTTGTTAAGGGCTGGCAGGATGCGCCTACAGTTGATGAAAGTACCTTAGACGATGATTTATCACGCCATTTTTATTACACCCTTGGACGTGACAAAGTAGGTAAATCACAACTGTATTTATACCATGCATTAGCATTAACTATTCGTGACCGATTAGTTGCTCGTTGCCGAATAACAAAACAGCAAATTCATGAACAAAAACGCCGTAAAACAGCTTACTTGTCACTTGAATTTTTAATGGGCCGCGCCCTTGGCAATGCGATTTTAAACTTAGATTTAGATGAGCAAGTAGCTAAGGCGTTGCAAGAATACTGCACCGAACTTGAGCAAGTTGCGGAGGCTGAGCATGATGCAGGTCTAGGTAATGGTGGCTTAGGGCGCTTAGCTGCATGTTTTTTAGATAGCTGTGCAAGTCTTGCATTACCAGTGGTTGGCTATGGTATTCGTTATGAATATGGCATGTTTAATCAAGCTATTGAAAATGGTCATCAAATTGAACAACCAGATAATTGGTTACGCGAAGGGCACCCGTGGGAGCTGAGTGCACCTGAGCAATCAAAACGCGTAAAATTCTTCGGTCATGTTGAAAGCTATACTGATAAACAGGGTCGTGAACACCGTCAATGGCTAGATTCTCATGATGTGTTAGCTGTTCCTTATGATGTGCCGATTCCGGGTTACAAGAACGATATTGTAAACACCCTACGTTTATGGAAATCAGAAGCCACTGACGAATTTGATTTAAGCGAGTTCAATGCGGGTAGTTACTCAGAAGCTGTAGCGCGTAAAAACTTAGCTGAACAAATCACAATGGTACTTTACCCAAATGATAGTAGCGAGAACGGTAAAGAGCTGCGTTTACGTCAGCAATACTTCTTATCATCGGCGAGTCTACAAGACATCATTGATACCTGGGTTAGCAAACATGGCGAAGACTTCTCTGACTTTGCTGATTACCATGTTTTTCAATTAAACGATACGCACCCAAGTATTGCTGTTGCTGAGCTTATGCGTATTTTGGTTGATGAGTATGAGCTAGATTGGCAAGAAGCGTGGTCTATCACGACTAAGACCATGGCTTATACAAACCACACTTTACTTCCTGAAGCATTAGAGAAGTGGTCAGTATCTTTATTTGCCCGATTACTACCGCGTATCTTAGAAATTATTTATGAAATCAATGCGCGTTTCTTAGCCGAAGTTGCGTTAGCTTGGCCTGGTGATGTTGAAAAACAGCGTGCACTGTCACTGATCGAAGAAGGCCCTGAGCCGCAAATTCGCATGGCATATTTAGCGATTGTGGGTAGTTATTCGGTTAATGGTGTGGCTGCACTTCACACTGAGCTGCTTAAAGCCGGCTTATTTAACGAGTTTTATCAGCTATGGCCAGATAAATTCAATAATAAAACCAATGGTGTAACACCGCGTCGTTGGTTAGCACATTGTAACCCAGAGTTGGCTAAACTGCTTAATCAACACATTGGTGATGAATGGGTTGCTGACTTTAGCAAAATTAGCCAGTTACGCCGTCTATATGACGACCCTAAATTCCATAAACAATGGCAAGCTGTAAAGCACACTAATAAGCAACGCCTTGTTGAATTAGTAAAAAACCGCTGTGGTGTACAGTTTGACGCTGAAATGATGTTTGACGTGCAAGTTAAACGTATTCACGAATATAAGCGTCAGCTATTAAACGTACTGCACGTTATTCACCTTTACGATCGTATTCGCCAAGGCGATACAGCAAACATTGTTCCTCGTTGCGTGCTACTGGGCGGTAAAGCTGCACCAGGTTACTACATGGCGAAGAAAATTATTAAATTAATTAATAACGTAGCAGAAGTGATCAATAAAGATCCGCTTGCTAAACCGTATTTAAGAGTTGCTTTTTTACCTAACTACAACGTAACAGCCATGGAAACTATTTGCCCAGCAACTGATTTATCTGAGCAAATTTCTACAGCAGGTAAAGAAGCATCTGGCACAGGTAACATGAAGTTCATGATGAACGGTGCTTTGACTATAGGTACGTTAGATGGCGCTAACATTGAAATTCGTGATGCAGTGGGTGCTGATAACTTCTTCTTATTTGGTGCACGTGCAGAGCAAATTGACGATATCAAAGCACACTATAATCCTGAGCAGATTATTCACCAAACTGACAGCCTCTATAAAGTAATGCAATTACTTGAGAGCGGTCATTTTAACCTGTTTGAGCCTAATTTATTTGACGACATTATTGCGGCGATTAAGAGCCCGCACGATCCATGGTTAGTCGCTCATGATTTTGCCAGCTTTGTAGAAGCGCAAGAGCAAGTTGAACAAGCCTACTTAGATACTGCTCACTGGACAAAAATGAGTATTTTGAATACTGCAGCCAGTGGCATGTTTTCGAGCGATAGGACCATTAGTCAATACAGTGACGACATCTGGCATTTGGAGCCATTAATGGATACTAGTGCACAGCAAAACACACAGAAGAAAAGCAGCTAGCTTAAGACGGAGAGAGTTATGCCAAGTTATGCAAACCGATATATAAGTAGTTTAACAAGAGAAACGTATGCCCTCATCCTAGCAGGAGGGCGAGGTTCACGTTTACATGAATTAACAGACTGGCGTGCTAAACCAGCAGTCTATTTTGGTGGTAAACACCGAATCATCGACTTTCCACTGTCGAACTGTATAAATTCAGGTATTCGTCGAGTTGGTATTGCTACTCAATATAAGTCGCACTCGTTAATTCGTCACGTAAATCGTGCATGGGGCCATTTCAAAAAAGAATTGGGAGAATCAGTTGAAATACTTCCTGCCTCTCAGCGAAATGGAGATGACTGGTATTGTGGTACAGCTGATGCGGTATTCCAAAATATGGATATTATCCGCCATGAGCTGCCTAAGTATGTGATGATCCTCTCGGGTGACCACGTTTATTGTATGGACTACGGTGGTTTGTTGGCTAAGCACGTTGAGACAGGTGCTGATATGACGGTATGTTGTATTGAGGTACCTTGCGAAGAAGCGGCAGATACATTTGGTGTAATGACAGTTGATGAAAGCAATCGTGTTCGTCGTTTTGATGAAAAACCTGCTGAGCCTACTTCTGTGCCTGGTAAGCCAGGGACCTGTTTAGCATCAATGGGTAACTATATTTTCAATACTGAGTTCTTATTTGAACAATTGAAAAAAGACGCAGAAACGGAAGGTTCTGGCCGAGATTTCGGTCACGATATTATCCCTGCTATCATCGAAGAGCATAACGTATTTGCATACCCGTTTAGAGATGTACATGATGGTCAGCCATACTGGCGCGATGTGGGTACACTTGACTCATTCTGGGAAGCCAACATGGAGCTGGTAATGCCACAGCCACAGCTTGACCTTTATGATCCAAAATGGCCAATTTGGACTTACCAAGAGCAGTTACCACCTGCTAAATTCATTTTTGATGATGATGACAGACGTGGTATGGCTGTTGATTCAACAGTATCAGGTGGCTGTATTATTTCTGGTTCTAAAGTTAAGAAGTCACTACTTTTCTCAAATGTATATGTTCATTCATTCTGTGAAATCGAAGAATCCGTAATATTACCAGGTGTTAAGATCAACCGAAATTGTAAGATTAGGCGTGCTATTATTGACCGTAACTGTGAGATCCCCGAAGGACTTGAAATCGGTTACGATAACAAAGTCGACAAAGAAAATGGCTTTAGAGTCTCGAAAAAAGGGATTGTGCTGGTCACTCGTGATATGTTGAATGAGCTTGCAAAGAAGTTAGAGCAACAAGAGCAAGATAATAAACGCCTTGCTTAAGCAATCGCGCTAAGACAAAAAGGGAGGGCATGTCCCTCCTTTATTTATATTTGAATAATACCAGTTTGCTTAATTAAGTATTATTGCCAATTGGTATAAAAGTTTTATGGAGTACTGCAAAGCATGCATGTATTGATGGTAGCTGCAGAGAATGATGCATTACCGAATGCAAAAGTCGGTGGTGTAGCGGATGTTGTTAGAGATTGCCCTAAAGCGTTAGTAGAAAAAGGCCTTAGTGTTGATGTGGTGATCCCAGATTATGGCTTTGAGTATTTAGAGCGGCATCACATAGGTGTAGTGCACGTGCCCTTTGCAGGTCAAATGCAAAAACTGGATGTGTGGAAGCTTGCTAAAAGTGAAGAAGGTATAACGCAACTGCTTATTTCTCATTGGGAATTTAGCCGTCATAACGGCGCTGTTTATTGTAATGATGAACCGGGCCGTCCGTTTGCAACCGATGCAAGTAAGTTTGCTCTTTTTAACGCTGCTGTTTGCGAAGCCTTATTACAAGGGCTTATTCGCACGCCGGATGTTGTGCATTTACATGATTGGCACAGTGCTTGTGTTGCTCTATTACTTAAAACAGATAGCCGCTATAGAAAACTAGCTCACTTATTTTTAGCTTACACAGTACATAACCTTGCATTGCAAGGGATACGTCCTTTCAAAGGTGATAGCTCAAGCCTAGAAGCCTGGTTCCCAAGTTTAGGTTATAACGGCGAAAGGTTATGCGATCCGCGCTATTTTGATTGCTTTAACCCAATGCGTACTGCTATTAACCTGGTTGATAAAGTACACCTTGTTTCGCCAACTTATTGCCAAGAAGTACTGCGTCCAAGTGATGCTGAAAAAGGCTTTTTTGGTGGTGAGGGACTTGAAGCTGACTTGCAGGCTGCCTATGAACAAGGGCGTGTAGTGGGCATTCTTAATGGCTGCGAGTACCCAGGAATGAAGCTTGAAAACATCAGCTTAGCGAGTCTTTATCAACATGCCGAAAATGCGTTATTTCAATGGATGGCAAAAGGCCCAGTATTAGATCCAAGCTATTACATAGCGCATCAACGATTACTTCAATTTAAAACTCGGCCGTTTTCTGGGCCATTAGTAACCAGTGTGGGTCGTTTAACGGACCAAAAAGCACTGTTACTTCGTCAGCCTTATGATAAAGGGCTTGTGTTAGATGAGTTATGTCAGCGTTTAAAACAACATAACGGCTACATGATTATTTTAGGCTCAGGGGATACTGAACTTGAGCACATCATGACATCAGTTATGGCACGTCAAGATAACCTGCTATTTTTAAAAGGTTATGCGCATTATGTTGGTGAATACATGTACCACTTAGGCGATTTATTTTTAATGCCAAGTTCATTTGAGCCGTGCGGTATTAGCCAGATGTTAGCAATGCGAGCAGGACAGCCGTGCTTAGTACATGGTGTAGGTGGTTTACGTGATACAGTAGAACATCATGTGAGTGGTTTTAGTTTCCAAGGCGAGAGTTTGGCATCACAAAGCTACGAACTTGTTACTAGTTTTAGTGATGCGCTTGAGCTTAAAAAATCGCAACCAGAAAAATGGTGCTCAATATGTGAACAGGCTCGAAATGCCCGTTTTACGTGGCAATCCGTTGCAGAAGGCTATTTATCTGGCTTATATCAATAAAAAGTAAGTGATTCATGGTAATTAGGTGACTTTTTTACCAATTTCAGCTATTAATTACTTAGTGTGATATAAAATAAGAAAAGTAGGTAAAGTGGCTGTATTTGTTGCTAGGCAAGCGGTCTTTAATCGTCGTCAACAAGTTGTCGCCTATGAGCTACTATTTAGAGATAGTTTACAAAATAGTTTTCCTGATGTGTCAGAGAGCACGGCAACGGCTCGCCTAATTATGGAAAACCAGCTCAATTTAGGTACTCGTCATATAACGTCGGGTAAAAAAGCATTGATTAATATTGGTCCAGAGTCTTTGAAGCTGGACCTTTGCGCATTTTTGCCAACAAATGATGTCGTGATTGAGTTACTTGAAACCATTGAGCCAACGGACGAAAATTACGAATATTGCCGTGAGTTATTTCATAACAACTATAAATTAGCGTTGGATGATTTTGTTTACCAACCCGAATGGGACCGTTTTTTAAAACTTATTCGTTTAATAAAGTTTGATGTTCAGCAAACCCCTTTTGAAGAATTGGCCCCGATTGTTCATAAATTAAAAAAGTATCAAAAGATAAAGCTATTAGCTGAAAAACTCGAAACAGCTGATGATTACGAAAAAGCGCATAAAATGGGCTTTGATTTTTTTCAGGGTTATTTTTTTGCTAAACCGAAGATGATTCAGCATCGTGATATTGATTACAATTATGCGCTGGTATTATCGATTTATGCACAAGTCATGCGCCCAGATCCAGATATCAGTGAAATCGCTGGTTTGTTTTCTTTAGATACTGCACTTGCTTATAAACTGTTACGTTTAATAAATAGCGGTGTTTTTCCTATAAAGAGTAAAATTGGCTCATTAAAACAAGCGCTTGTTTATTTAGGTCATGAACGACTTAAAAAGTTTGTTAGCCTAATTATTACTGCCCACAGTGCCCAGTCAAAACCAGCCGAGTTGACTCGGCTTTGTGTTGTAAGAGCCCGTTTTTGTGAATTAATCGCTCAGCGTGTTGCTAAACAGCAAACTGGTGAGGCATTTTTAACAGGGCTATTTTCATTACTTGATGCCATATTAGATCAACCTATGGAAAAGTTATTGGATAGATTGCCGTTTCCTGACGAAATTCATGCTGCTCTCATGCAAGAAAAAAATATCCTCTATTACATACTTGAAACGGTTAAAGCGTACGAAACTGGTAGCTGGTGGGCGCTTGAACAGGCTGTTGCCTATCTAAGTATTGAAAGCGCAGATCTTCCCAAGATATACGAAAATGCAGTAAATTGGAGTGATAGCTGCAGGCAAAACCTATAAGGGATTTATGCGCAATATAAATATGGATGTGTTACGGGGTATTGCGGTACTTGGCTTGATGTTTATGAACATCTACACCTTTGCTGTGTTTGAGTATGACTATACCCCAAGTGCTACGCCACCCTTTTCAGACTCGCTAATTTTCACTATTAATACCGTGTTTATTGATGGGCGTTTTAGAAGCCTTTTTTGCTTGTTATTCGGAGCATCTTTAGTTATTCAATGGCAGCTTTGGCAAAATGTTGAAAAACAACATAAACGGCTAAAAGTTTTGGCATTTATAGGCCTTGCCCATGGTTTTTTATTATGGGCTGGTGATATTTTGTTTATTTATGCTTGTGCAGGCTGGTTAACGCTTAAATTTAGTCAGCAAGATGAAGAAAAAAACTTGCGTATGGGTATGTTGTTTTTACTTCTCGGCGCCTTTATTTCATTCTTACTTACCTTTGTAGAGCCAGATTTTAACCCTGTAACGAGAAGCTCTGAGAGCTTTTTAATGGCGTATGATGCAGCGTATTCTTCTTACTTCGCAGGATTCGTCAGTAACTTTTTGGTATTTATCATAATGCTTATTGCTGTACCCCTTATCACTGTGTGGATGGCCGCAGGGTTAATGCTGATGGGTGTCTATTTATATAAGAAAGGCGTATTCATTCATGGTTTAACAAACTCCCAGTTCAAGTTGATTGTTCCAGCTGCGATAAGTTTAACGGCCCTGAGATTAATAATCGATCCAAACCAGAGTGTCTTTATGTACGCGATTGTAGAACCAATTAATTGGTTGGCTGCTTTATCCATGGCTATTTTTTATTGCCACATTATTGTGAAAGTAGTTAAGAATATCCCTAATAACTGGTTGCTGCTACAGCAAGCTGGGCGTATGTCATTGACGTTATATTTGATGCAAACAGTCATATTTATATTGTTTTTTAAAGTTGTATTTCCTACTGCTGCGCTTAGCTTTGATAGAATAGATTACTGGTTAGTTATTGCTGTTATGCTTGTTTTTCAATTGTTTTTTTGTAAAGTGTATAGTATGTATTTTAAACAAGGTCCGTGCGAGTTAATTTGGCGAAAATTATCTAATTAATTCCTCGTATACAATAATTATAATAGAGTGAGGCGGTAATGCGGATTTGCTTGTTTGTTCTAACCTTGCTTAGCTATTCACCGCTATATGCTGGCGAGCAATTCTCTGTGCTGTTAGTTAACCCCTCAGTTAAAAGTGATTTATTTTGGCAAAGAGTGACTAATGTGATGCAGGTTGCTGCCAAGCAAAATAATGTCGCTCTTACCACAATTTATGGCGGTGGAAATCGCCACATTCAATTAGCTGAGCTGAAACAATACCTTCAATATAACGCTAAACCCGACTACGCAATTTTAATTAATTACCCAGGTGGTGCAGAGCAGTCAATGACCTTGCTTGAGCAGCACAAAATTAAATTTATCACTCTTGAAGAAACGATTGTTGGCGTAGAGCGAGACGAAGTCGGTAAACCCCGTCAGCGCTTTAAGTATTGGTTAGGTGAAGTATTTCACGATAACTTCAAAGTCGGTGAGCAACTTGGCAAAGCCTTACTTGATGAGGCAATAAATACAAAGCAAACGCCTCATTTTGTTGCTATTAATGGCCATTATGGTACTGAATCTGACACCCGCAGTGATGGCCTCGTTCATTATTTACGTAAACAAGATGTTGAGCTTGAGCAAGTTGTCTATGCAAATTGGAGTAAGCAGGAGGCTGCGAATAAAGTAAGCCGATTATTGCAACGACACCCTGATAGCAATGTGATTTGGTGTGCGTCTGATTTAATGGCGCAAGGCGCCCTAGAAGCTGTGAAAGGTAAAACAGATAAAGCCTATTTCATAGGTGGCATAGACTGGCTTGATGATAATTTAGACTTAATTGAACAACAAAAACTCACTGCCAGTGTTGGCGGGCATTTTATGATGGGAGCGTGGGCACTAATTAGCGTGGTCGATCATCATAATGGCAACCCTTATTGGCAGAATCACGATGCGATTAAGTTTAAGCTTGGTGTGATCACAAAGCACAATATTCAAAGTTACCGCTGGCTAAGAAACATCAAAGATTGGTCGGTTATCCCTTTTGAAGCCTTCTTCCTGCAAAACAGTAAAAGCACTGAGTACGCCTTCGATTTTGATACGCTACATAGTTTATTGAGCGAAAAGCCCAAAAACGCAGCGCAACACTAAAAGTGTAGTCAAAGAGCCTAGATTCTACCTAGCTTGGTAAAGGCTTCTGGTATAAACTAGCGGCTTTAAAATCCAGACAGAAGTGTGCCATGACAGAGTTAAAGCGATTAAATAAATTTATCAGTGAAACAGGTTTTTGTTCACGCCGTGAGGCAGATAAATATATTGAAGAAGGTCGTGTTACTGTTAACGGCAACTTGCCTGAAATGGGCGTAAAAGTCAGTGACGCCGATGATGTACTCATTGATGGCAAGCCTTTAAAAGCAAAGCCTAAGCTGGTTTATATTGCCTATAACAAACCTGTTGGTATTACTTGTACGACTGAGAGAAAAATCCAAAGCAATATTGTTAAAGCAGTTAATTACCCAGAACGTATTTTCCCAATTGGACGCTTAGATAGACCTTCAGAAGGCTTAATTTTCTTAACTAACGAAGGCGACATCGTTAATAAAATTCTTCGCGCTGGTAATAATCATGAAAAAGAATACGTAGTAACGGTTGATAAACCACTTAATCGCCAGTTCGTTAATAAGATGGCAAATGGTATTCCTATCCTCGATACCGTTACTAAAAAGTGTAAGGTTAAACAAACCGGCCCGCAGCAATTTACCATTGTGCTAACACAAGGCTTAAACCGCCAAATACGCCGTATGTGTGAATATTTAGGCTATGAAGTGGTGACTTTAAAGCGCACACGAATTATGAACGTGACCCTAAAGGGTTTAAAAGTAGGGCAGTGGCGTCACTTAACCGAACAAGAAATGGCTGAGATCAATAACTCAATTGCCGACTCAGGTAAAACGGAAGAGCGTTCAATTGATGAAAACAAACAGCCAACGCAAGCTCGTGCGAAGCAAAAGCCACGCAATGAAGAAGAAAAAAAGCGCGACTTTTCTAAATACGTGAAAAAAGCACGCAATGATGCCAAGCAAGGTCAATCAAGATCAAAAGCTGGCAATCCACACTCATCAAAACCAAATCAAACGAAGCGTAGCAGTACTAAACGTACAGGTACATTAAGCCTGAAAAAGTAAGCTTCAGCGCATTAGAGCCCTGACTAGTCTTTACTGGTTCCCTCAGGGTTCTAAATGATACTGATTTCAACCTTAGCCTTTATTAGGGTAAATAGCATCATCTTCAAGACGGTCTCTTTTCTGTTTAAATTCTTTTTTAGTGAGTTTTTTCGAGATAATATCGATAAGTTGATGTTTTCTTACAAAGAATAGCTCTTTTGTATTGTCATCTTCAAATACTAATAGCGCTATTTCATTGTTTTTGACACTTGCTTCAATCAATTTGAGTCCATTCACAATCAAGTTAGGTCTAAAATACAGAGCAATCTGACTGTATTGTGGAAAGCCGTAATGAGATTCAACAGCGCGGCTTGAAACAGAATCACACCCAAGTTCAAAATCGGCTGATTGTTGCCCTTCACAAATATCTGCGATTGGCGTGCCTATTTCCCCAAAAATCCATCTTGAGTTAAATATCAATCCATTTTGCCCTTCAATTGCTAAAACAGCATCGGATAAACTTTCAACGGCAACGTGAAAAGCCACATTAGACTCATGCAGATAGTATGCTTTTTCATTGGCACTTAAAGTACCACTGAGTATTGCAATCAATAAGTAAAAACCACTTCTAAACATCTTAATTCTTCAAGTACTAAATCAGCAGAAATAGGTTAGCACACAAGCTGATAGGTTAAGCATTAAATAGACACCCACTTTATTAATAACCATAACAAGATCATCAAAAAATCATTAAATAGACACCCACTTTATTTAGAGCCATAACCAGATCATCAAAATGGACAGCCACGTTAAATAAATTTCACGAAAGCTAGTGCGCTTCCCCAAAAATGGACACCCACTTTAAATGGAAATCCACTTTAAAAGTAACTAGACACCCATCTTAAATAACGTTAACTAGACACCCACCTTAACCCACCTTAAATAACAAAAATTTATACTAGACACTGGCGAGCTCTCGGCACCCGACTTTACCGAGAATAATAAATAAGTTAATGATTGATAGCTGACCAATGTTTCACGACTAATAAACTGGGTTATCAATGGCTAGCTTTCAGAATGTATTTATCTTTATTACATCTCTATTGTTTGTTGGATATGGGGTGTTGGGGTTACTTACGAATAACATTCGTATAGGTAGCCGAAGCTATACAGGGAGCATTAGCACCACCCATAAGCACCAAGAACCAGTGCGCTTTTATTTTTGGTGTTGCTTATTTTTATTTGCTGGCTGTGGCGGATTTTATTACCTTTTAAAATAATAGGTAATAAAGAAAAAGCCCTAACAGTTTGCTGGTAGGGCTTTTGGTTGAGAGTCAATCTGTATTAATTAGCGTGACGCTGTTTAGGTACTTTGATCTTAAACAGCATGGTATAAAGCACAGGCACAACAATTAGTGTCAGCACTGTCGCAAAACCAAGACCAAACATAATGGTTACCGCCATTGACTGGAAGAACACGTCAAATAGCAGTGGGATCATGCCTAAAATGGTGGTAATTGCTGCCATCGCTACAGGGCGAACACGGCTTACACCAGAGTCGAATACTGCTTTGTAAGGGTCTTTGCCACTATCGAGTTCAAGATTAATTTGATCAACTAATACAATGCCGTTTTTAATGAGCATACCGCTTAAGCTTAGTAAGCCAAGTAGGGCCATAAAGCTAAATGCTGCATTCATTAGTAATAAACCAGCTGATACACCCACAATGGCTAGTGGCACTGTTGCCCAAATCACTAAAGGCTTTTTAACTGAATTGAATAGTAATACAGTTATAGCGAACATAGCTAAGTAACCAAGAGGTAATGAGCCGAAAATAGCTTTTTGCGCATCTGTTGATGACTCATATTCGCCGCCCCATTGCAATTCATAGCCACGAGGTAGTTCAATAGCTTCAATGTCTTTACGAACACGTGCAAAGAGCTTCGCTGGAGTCTCATCGCCAATAACATCGTGGTCAGCCATTACAGTGATGGTACGCTTACGGTCACGTCGCATGATCAAGCTGTCTTCCCACTCAACAACAAAATCATCAACCACTTGTGTCACCGGAACAAACACTCCTAACACTGGGCTGTAAATTTGTAAGTCGCGCAAGCTTTCAACGTTTAAGCGCTCTTCAGCAGGTGAGCGAGCAATAATAGGCAGCATTTGCGTGCCGTCTTTATATACGCCCACTTGTTTACCCGATAAGCTAGTTAACAGCAGCTGATCAAGGTCTGATTTAGCAATCCCTAAACGACGGGCTTTTTGCTCGTTAAATTGTGGACGAATTAACTTCGAGCGAGCACGCCAATCGTCACGAATATTAAATGCCCCCGCATCTTGATGCAGAATGTCTTTCGCCTCTTTTGCTAATTGGCGAAGTACCACAGGATCAGCACCAGAAAAACGCGCTTCAATTTTTGCATCTGTTGATGGGCCAATTTCCATACGTTTTACTTTGAGCTGAGCATCAAGTACATGCTCGTGTTGGTAATCGCGTACTTTTTTGATCATGGTTGTAACAGCTTCGCGGTCTTTTACTCGAATAATCAATTGCCCATAAGCTGGGTATGATTTTTCAGGTGCGTAAGTCAGCATGAAACGCGGTGCACCTTGTCCAACTGTTGTGGTAATTTCTTCAACCAGTGGGTCGTCTTGTAAGAATTTTTCGAGCTTTGCAACACCATCCATAGTGGTATGAATATCAGCGCCTTGCGTATGCCAATAATCGACATAGAACATAGGAGTATTCGATGCTGGGAAGAACGACTGCTTGATAAATTTAAAGCCATAAACTGAGCTAACAAGCAGGATCACCATCAGCAGTAGCGTGGTTTTACGGTACCGCATTGCTGTATGCAACACGCCTTTATAAACATTAAAAATAACACCTTGATAAGGGTCTTCATCGTGATGCGGCTGTTTTTCAGTGGCTTGTTTAAACATTAAATCAGCGAAAAAAGGCGTTAAGGTAATAGCTGTGATCCAGCTTAGTAACAAGGAAATAAACAACACCCAGAACAAGCTGCCAGCAAACTCACCACTGGCATCTGAACTCAAGCCAATCGGCGCAAAGGCAGTAATTGCAATAACCGTAGCCCCCAGTAATGGCCACTTGGTTTGATTAACGATGTTAGTCGCCGCTTGCAGTTTTGTTTGACCGCGTTTGAGGTTTATTAATATGCCTTCGGTTACTACAATGGCATTATCTACCAGCATCCCTAAAGCTATAATCAAGGCGCCAAGCGAAATCCGCTGTAAATCAATGGCAAACAACTTCATGAAAATGAAGGTACCTAATACGGTCAGTAGCAGTATTACACCAATCAGTACGCCACTTTTAAAGCCCATAAATATTAAAAGTACAATAATAACGATGGCAACAGCTTCAAGTAGGCTGATAATAAAGCCACTAACTGACTTCTCAACCTCTTCTGGTTGGTTATAAACGCTGTTAATTTCCATACCATGTGGTCGTTGATACTCTAGTGACGCTAAATGGGCATCAATATTTGCACCTACATCAACAACGTTAACGCCAGTGCTAAACGACACACCTACCAGTAGTGCTTGCTGCTGGTTATAGCGAATAATATTGTTAGGGACTTCTGCGTACTCACGAAAAACGGTGGCAACGTCACCTAAGTAAATAAGCTCATTTTCACCAGGCTTAGAAATCAGTAGGTTTTCGAGCTCTTTTACGTCTTTAAATTCACCGGTTGGGTGTAAGCGAATTGATTCATCGCCAACACGCACTTTACCAGCGTTCGACACGCTATTTTGAGTTTGTAAAAGTTGATAAATACGATTAGGCGAAATACCTAACTGGGCAAGTTTACGGGTTGAAATCTCAACCATAACTTGTGCTTGTTGCTCACCACCCACTGTTACTTTACTAACGCCATCAACCAAAACAAGCTCACGTTTTAAATAATCAACGTAATCTTTTAGCTCATCGTAAGAATAACCATCACCAGTGACTGCATACATCACCCCGTATACATCACCAAAGTCATCCATAATCTTGCTTGGATAAACACCTGAGGGCATCGACGATGCCTGATCATTGATTTTACGACGCAGTTCGTCCCATATTTGGCGTAAGTCTTGTTTACGATAATTGCTTTTCATCTCGACGGTAATTTGCGATTTACCCGGTGATGAAATACTGGTTACGTAATCAACATACGGTAGCTGCTGAATTGCATTTTCAATAGGGAAGGTGACTTCTTCTTCAACCTGCTGCGGTGACGCGCCCGGATAAAGGGTTATCACCATGGCTTTTTTTAGGGTGAATTCAGGGTCTTCAAGTTGTCCTAAGCCAAAGTAAGCGACGGTTCCACCAATAAGTAGAAACAGCGCGAACATCCAGCTAATGACTTTTCTTTCAATAGCGAGTGCAGCAAAGCTCATTATAAGCCTCGCTCTTTTTGCCATGGACGCACTTTCATGCCTTCTTCTAAAAAGTGCACACCAGCAGCCACAACGATTTGGCCTTCTTTAATACCTGATAGTACTTCAATGCCATCACGGTGTAATTGGCCAACTTCAACAGCTTGCTTGTGCACTAAACCGGTGTTTTCGTCATAAATCCACACAAAGCTGTTGTCGTTTTCAGACTTGGTAGGCTCTGAGAATACCGCCTCAACAGGCAGTAATGTATAAGGTGATTGTGAACTGGTGATTTTGCTTAAGTCTATATCAACGCGGCCAGTCATACCGGCAAGTAGATTAAAATCTTCTGGCACAGGTAATGAAAACACAACTTTATACGTTAAAGTAATTGGGTCGGCTTGGGTATCAAACTCTTTAATGGTTAATTGATATGACTTGTTTGGATAACCATCAAATACAACATCAGGTTGATAGTGAACGTCTTTATCGATGCGTGCAATGAGTTTTTCAGGCACTTGAATAACCACATCCATTAGGTCGCGGGTTTCAAGGCGTAGGATGTTTTGTTTTGCTTGAATGTTTTCAAAGTTTTTCACAAATACCTTTGCCACAGTACCCGCGAACGGCGCGCGTAATTCGCTATTATCTAGGTTGGTTTTGGCAATTTTAAGCGCTGACTCAGCAACTTGTTTATTAGCAAGGGCTTGGTCTAACTCAGATTGGCTGGCAATTGAGCGGTTAAATAGCTTTTGCACACGCTCAAGTTGAGACGCTGCAAGTTCATAACGTGCTTTGCGCTCATCATATTGCAGTTGAAAATCTTCAGGATCCAGTTTGGCTAAAAGCTGGTCTTTCTCAACGTGTTGGCCCGCAAGAGCAGGGAACTCAAGTAACTCACCATTTACTCGAAAGGCAAGGTAAGATCCTTGGTTAGCAACCACTTCAGCAGGAAAGCTGCGAATGCTCTGCTCCGAATTATTACCAATATTAAACAGTTTTACAGGGCGAACTACCGGCTCTGCTTCACCTTGTTGTGCTTGCTCTGAACATGCCGCAAGTAACAGAAACATACTGCTCATTAACACGGCGGGTGCCAATCTCATTGTCTTCTCCATAGATAAGAAAGCATAAATTTGCTGCAGGATACGCTGCAAAGATATAAAATAAAAATTATTAAATTTTAGAAACAGCATAAGTTTTATTTATATAGTTTGCTATTAATGAATTTAAATCAATTAATCATTCTAGATGCTATTGTGCAAAGCTCTAGTTTGAGCCAAGCCGCACTTAAATTGCATAAGACTCAACCTGCGCTCACGCTAGCGATTAAGAAGCTGGAGTCAGAGCTAGGTTTTGAGCTGCTAGACCGTAGTCAATATCGATTACACTTAACTGAAAAAGGCCGAATTTTTTATCGAGAAGCCCGACAATTGCTTAATGCAAACAGTGAGTTAAGCTCACTCGCTAAAGAGCTTGCATTAGGTAATGAGGCCAATTACAAAATATGCTACGAGCAACTTTGTCATCAAAACAGCTATAACCAAGTGATCAGTCGTACATTTAAACGTTTTGCCAGTACAGAGTTTAGTATTTCTTCAGGTAAACGTTTTGTATCTCTTGAGCAAGTTAATAGCCATGAGGCTGATTTAGGAATTGGCCCTTGGTTTGATTTGTTTCATGCAACAGGGGATCTAGAAAGTTTGCCAATTGGTAAATTTGATATAGGTATTGTCAGCGCGCCTGATGTGGTGCCAAGTTCAATCACCTTTTCAGAAATTCAAAATTACCCGTGTTTAGCCATGTTTGAAAGCGACTTGAGCTTTGATAGCGATAGGCTTTCTTATACCTTAGGCTCTGCATTAATGAAAATTGACGATATAACCAGTGTTAAGTCGTTTTTACTCTCTGGTGCGGGTTGGGCAATGATCAGTTTGCAACATTGCCAAGCAGAAATCGATGCTGGTTTATTGCAGCAAATTAAAATTGTCGATCGTGAACACCAGTTTGGCGCAGAAATTCGAGTTTTTAGACAGCATTCGGTTCATCATGGGCCTGTTGCAAGAGCCATTTGGCAAGATTTTAGCGAGGTCAGTAAACACTATTTGGAGTCGAGTCGTGCAGCAGCCAACTAAAGAAGAGTTAATTTATACCATTATTTGTGCCATTCCTGAGGGAAAAGTTGCCAGTTATGGGCAAGTAGCAAAGCTTGCAGGATACCCTAATAACTCAAGGTTAGTGGGCAGGTTATTAAAAGTAATGCCCGAAGGCTCAAACATTCCTTGGCATCGGGTAGTTAATAGCCAGGGTAAAATATCGTTTCCAGAAGGCAGCAATAAACACCTTGAGCAACGACAAAAACTACTCAGTGAAGGCGTTACCTTTAATAAGGCTAAAATTAATATGCGCCTGCACCAGTGGGACTAATAAACATACAAGCTAATTGATAGGTAATGACAAACACAGCCAACTAACACGAATACGTGCCAAATTGCATGGCTGTAATGGCGGGCTTTAGCGCTGTAAAACACTGTGCCTAAACTGTACGCAATCCCGCCAGCTAGCAACCACCATAAAGCGCTTAAATCAAGGTTCAAATAAAGTGGATAAACAAGTGCTAATGCAAACCAGCCCATTAATAAATAGGTAGCGAGAGAGACTTTTTTATTCGTGTTTTTGACCAGTAATTTATATGCAACACCACCAAGCGCTAAAGACCAAATAAACACTAAAGCAGCAATTGCCCAAGCCCCAGATAACGAAATAACCAAATAAGGCGTGTAGGTTCCGGCAATAAGCAAGTAAATCGCACAGTGGTCACATTTTTTATAAATGGCTCGTATACGCTCTCTGGTACTGGCGTGATATAAGGTCGAGGCTAAAAATAATACCAGTAGGCTTGAGCCGTACACGATGGCACTTACCGTAGCTGACACAACTTTAGATTGTGAAATTAAGTCCCACAGTACATATACCGAAAACAGGACTCCCATGCCGTGAGTAAGCACATTAAGTTGTTCTTCTTGGTGTGAATAAGGGAGTTGTTCTGTCATATCTATCTACTAAAAATGAGTGAATAAAACAGTTTCAGTGTACAAGTGTGCGCTGAAGTTGGCAATGCTTATTTTTTCACTAAATGTTGGTCAAAAAATTTAAATTTGTTGGTTATATTAACCAGTCCTGAATGAGGTTGAAAAATAAAATTATATTTAAATCCTTATAAATCAATTAATTAAAAAATATTTTCAGTGTGGCACAACCTTTGATTAAGTAATTACGACTAATTACTTAAAGAGACAAGGAATACCACTATGAATAACTCACTTAAATTAACTACTGCTGCGTTACTTGTATTAGGGTCAACTCAAGCAAGCGCTACTGACTTTGAATTAGATATCAGCAACACCATTACACAATCTGTTAAAAGCTATGTTCAACAAGCAAGCATTGAATTGAAAGAAAGCGTAATGAACAGCATTGAGTTTGATGCTCAAAAGTTACTAGATACTTACATGAGTGAAGATGCAATTGCTTCGAAAGAAGAAGAGTTAAAAATTGCTCAAGCTCCTAAAGCAACAAACAAGCAGTAAGGAAACAAGACAATGAGTAGTGAAATCAGCTTATTTTTACTTATGGTTGCACCGGTTTTGAGTTTACTCAGTGCGTATGCATCAATCGAATTATTTCGTAACGTTGCGCAATGGTTCAACTTCTAGAGTACAAAGTAGATATTAAGATTTCATGAAATATTGATCGGCGGATTAAAAACGCACGTAATTAAAGGCATGTGGTTTTAGAATAGTAGACTTTATGAAGCGTGCGATTTTTCCTTTACCGGTTTTTATTTTACCTGAAGGGTTCACCAAGCTAAGAATTTTTGAGCAGCGTTACTTAACGATGGTCAAAGAAGCGGTACAAGATAATACAGGTTTTGTGCTGTGCACTTATCAACACGATACAGATCTTAACTTGCCCGAAATAGGTTGTTTAGTGCAAATAACCGACTTCAATCAAGATGATAGTGGCCAATTACTAATTGATGTTTATGCTGAACATGCCGTGTCTATGCATAACGCGTATCAGGATAAGCAGCAACTACGCCATGCTGACATCGAACTAATTACATCGCCTTCATGGTATGTAAACACACCAATCAATGACGAAAACACTCTATTGAGCGACACGCTTCGTGCTGTGTTTGCAAATCAGCCTGATTTAGCTGGTCTTTATAAAACCCCACAATTTGATAACCTTGCTTGGGTTGTTGCCCGCTGGCTCGAAATTTTGCCTATTTCATTAGTTAAAAAACAACAACTTGCCTTTAAATCTAATTTTGAAAACTTGCTAAGTTTCCTCCATACTCTAATTAACAACGAATTTACTGATTAATGTGATCTCACATCAACTTTTTGGCGTATAAGTTTTTACGACAATAATTGGATGACACAAAGATGGTAAGTCAACAACTTCAAACCGGTTGTAAACCTAACACAGGTCAATTTTCTGCCATGCCAGATACACCAAGCAAAGAGCTTGCTGATGCCTTATTTGCTGTAGCAACGCACCGTGATAAGCGTGCGTTTGCTGTGCTGTTCCAATATTTTTCGCCAAAAATAAAACGTTTTGGAATCAAACAATTTGGCTCTGAAGCGCAAGCGATGGAATTAGTTCAAGAAACCCTTACCTCTGTATGGCGCAAAGCGCATCTTTACCACAAAGAGAAAGGTGCTGCGACAACTTGGGTGTATACCGTGATGCGTAATGCTTCTTTCGATATGCTTAGAAAAATGAAGAGCACTAAAGAAGAGTGCATTAGTGAAGATATCTGGCCATTGATTGATGAAGCCGAGCCAGGCCAGCATGAATTTAGTGACCATTTAGAAGATAAACAGATCAAACAATACCTTGATAAGTTACCCCTTGCGCAACGTGAAGTTGTGCGCGGTGTATATTTCCAAGATATGTCGCAAGAACAGCTTGCTGAACATTTAAATATTCCCGTAGGCACAGTGAAATCTCGTCTTCGCTTAGCCTTGCAGAAGTTACGCAATGAAATGGGAGATCACCATGATTAAGCACCATCCTAGCAACGAATTACTTGCCAAGTTCAGTGAAGGGAATCTACCTGCAACTTTGAGTGTTGCAGTCGCTATTCATGTTGAAATGTGTCCTGTGTGTCAAAAAGAGCTCGCTGCGCTTGAAGCGAAAAATGCAGACAATGTATTTACTGAATCAGCTACCGACTTGGATGATATGTTAGATCAAACACTTTTTGATGCCATCACCGCTGATGAAACGATTGATGAAGTGTACGAGCAAGCGCAGGTATCGGTTGATGTTAAAGACAAAACCTACACCTTACCCAGAGCGCTCACGCGTATTGGCCACAGCAAGTTTATGCAAATTGGTAAGCTTGCCCGCTCTCGTATTGATTTAGATGATGGCGCGTTACGAGCAAGCCTGCTGCATATTGATGCGGGTGGTGAAATACCTGAGCACACACATACTGGATTTGAGCTCACTTTATTACTAGATGGGGAGTTTAGTGATGAAGACGGAGACTATGTACCAGGTGACTTTATGATGTTAGATGGCCGTCACAATCACACACCAAAAACGATTGAAGGGTGCTTGTGCTTTACAGTTGTTAGTAGTGCCCTACACTTCAATAAAGGTATTAGTAAATTACTGAACCCAATTGGTAATCTTATCTATTAGAAGAGTTTATATGCAGCAATCGACAATTAAAATTGGTTTAAGTGCCTGTTTAGCTGGCGACAAGGTTCGCTTTGACAGCGGGCACAAGAAATCTAATTTTTGCATGGATGAGTTGGCTAACCATGTTGAATATAAAAAGTTTTGTCCTGAAGTAGCGGTAGGGCTGCCAATCCCTCGACCAACTATTCGTCAAGTGCGTGTTGGCGATACTATTAAAGTGTGTCGCCCAGATGGCACTGGCGATGTTGGCCCTAAATTAACTGAATACGGCAAACGTGTTGCAACAGAACAAACGGCAGATTTAAGCGGCTTTGTGTTTTGCGCTAAAAGTCCTAGTTGCGGTATGGAACGTATTAAAATCTACAACGAAGCGGGTACTGGCAATACCTCAGAAGGTATCGGCTTTTTTGCAGAGCAAATAATGGCGCATAACCCATTGTTACCATGCGAAGAAAACGGTCGTTTAAATGATATGCACCTTCGCGAAAACTTTGTAATGCGTGTTTATACCTACAAACACTGGCAAACATTAAGCGAACAACCACTCACAGTTCATCGATTGACTCAGTTTCATGCCCAATATAAGTACTTATTGATGGCTCATAACTACGAAGCTTACCGTAGTCTAGGAAATCTACTTGGCACTTTTGATGGCGAAGATATCCAAACTTTGGCTGATGAATATATTTTAGGGTTAATGACAGCCCTTAAAAAACCGGCTTCACGTAAAAATAACGCAAATACCTTAATGCATTTGCAAGGTTATTTTAAAAAATCGCTTTCTAAGATTGAAAAGCAAGAACTACGTGATGCCATCGATGAATATCGCCAAGGCTTAGTGCCACTATACGTACCACTTACGCTAATTAAGCATCATTTAAAAGTGCATCCAAACGAGTATCTTGCTAAGCAAGTGTATCTTGACCCCTATCCGAACGAATTAAAACTACGCTACGGAATTTAATGAATACATTATTTTGGTTTAGGCGCGATCTGCGCCTTTTTAATAACGACGCCTTGTATCATGCAATCGAAAATGGTTGCAGAAATGCGGTATTTTTTATTACTGAAAAGCAATGGCAAAAGCATGATGTGGCTGCTATCCAGCTAGATTTATTAAAGCGTAGGCTTAGCTTCTTGGGGGAGCTTTTAGCTAGCAAAGGTATTGAATTACATATTATTGATGCAGCCGATTACGCAGGCTGTGTTGAAAAATTAGCGTCATTTTGCGAGCAGCATCAAGTAAAAAATGTCTACGCTAACAACGAATATGAGCTTAATGAAGTAAACCGAGATAAAGCCTTTTTACAGCACGCTGACAGCTATGGGATTGCTTTTTATGCATACGACGGCGATGTGATTGCGCCACCGGGAAGCATCAAAAATCAAAGCGGCGAAATGTTTAAAGTATTTACGCCATTTAAAAATGCATGGCTAAAAGTTTATCAAGACACCCACTTTTATTTTGCTGAGCCGCCGAAGATGTTCGAGCCAATTGAGTGGCAGCCAAGTGAGTTATTAGCCTCAGACGGCAGCTCAGAAAAATGGCCTGTTGATGATGAAACGCTCAGTCACGTTTGCGCGCGCTTTATTGAAGAAAAACTCGCAACATATCAAGACCAACGAGATATCCCAAGCATTAAAGGCACCTCGGGGTTAAGCCCTTATTTAGCCCTTGGTATTGTCAGCGTTCATCAATTATTGGCACTGATCCAACAGCACCACCCAGATGTACTACGAAGCAGTAAAAGTAACTTATTTTGTTGGGTTAACGAATTGATTTGGCGTGAGTTTTATCGCCATCTTATCTCGATTTATCCAAACCTAAATAAGTACGAAAATTTTAACGATAAATACAACGCTGTGAAATGGCGTGATGATGACAGCGACTTTAAAGCATGGTGCGAAGGTAAAACAGGCTACCCGTTAGTTGATGCTGCAATGAGGCAGCTACTGCAAACTGGCTGGATGCATAACCGATTACGCATGGTGGTTGCGAGCTTTTTAACCAAGCATTTATTAATTGATTGGCGTAAAGGCGAGCGTTTTTTTATGCACCACCTAATAGACGGCGACCTTGCATCTAATAACGGTGGCTGGCAATGGGCTGCAAGTACGGGGTGTGATGCTCAGCCATATTTCCGAATTTTTAACCCTATCACCCAAAGCGAGCGGTTTGATCCAGATGGTGAATTTATCCGTAAATATTTACCAGAGCTGGAAAAAATACCTGCTAAGCAAATCCATTTTCCGCATGATTATCTAGCGAAACAGGGTAAGTCGAGCAGTTATTGGCCAGCAATTGTTGATCATAAAGCCGCACGAGAGCGAGCGCTTAACGCATTTAAGGTGTGACATGGACAAGGCGATCCTTGATAGGTTTATTGATGTTTATCAAACACTCAATAAAGACAATTTACAGTTACTTAATGAAATCTATCATACAGATATTCATTTCGCAGATCCCTTGCATGCGGTAAATGGTCTTGGGGAACTGCGTGAATACTTCAAAAACCTTTACGCCAATGTACTTTCTTGCGAATTTGTTATTGAAGACAGCTATGTTACTGAAAATACCGAGGGCAAAGACGACATCGCGTTTATCTATTGGACTATGCAATATCGACATCCAAAGCTTAACAAAGGCCAAGCAATCTCGGTTGCAGGCCATAGCCGTTTAAAGTTTGCTGGCGATAAAATAATTAATCATCGCGACTATTTTGACGTAGGCGCTATGCTTTACAGGCATATTCCCGTGCTTGGCTCGGCTGTGAAATACATCGATAAAAGAGCGAGTGCATAATGACGACATTAATTACAGGTGCAACTTCAGGTATTGGCGAGTCATTAGCAACGCTTTATGCAGACAATAATGAACAGGTCATTGCATGCGGTAGAAATTCAGAAAAGCTTGCTAAATTGAGCCAACATCAAAATATTGAGTCTTGCCAGTTTGATGCAACAGACCTTCAAGATATTCGTTCGAGCACAGTGGCTTATACGCAATTTGACCGGGTTATTTTAAATGCTGGCAATTGTGAGTACATTGATGATGCTCGCAATTTTGACAGTAGCTTGTTTGAACGGGTAGTCACGACCAATCTGCTCAGTATGGGCTATTGTCTTGAGGCGCTATTACCAAAAATAAAGCCCGGTGGTCAGCTGGTGCTCGTAAGCTCTAGTGTGACTTATTTACCCTTACCGCGCAGCCAAGCATATGGTGCGTCTAAAGCCGGTGTAAGTTATTTAGCTAATAGCTTAGCGGTTGATTTAAAAGATATCGATGTCACTTTAGTTCACCCTGGTTTTGTTAAAACGCCGCTGACTGATAAAAACGACTTTCCTATGCCTATGGCGGTGAGTGCAGAAAAAGCGGCAAATTATATTTATAAAGGGGTCGCGAAAAGGCGCAAAGAAGTGCACTTTCCGCACCGTTTTACCTTCATTTTAAAATTTTTAAGAATGCTTCCTACGCCACTTTGGCTGAAGCTTGCAAAAGGATTATCACGTTGAAAAAAGTGGCTGTTATTGGATCTGGCATAGCGGGTTTAAGCTGTGCACACCTATTGCATAAACACTACGATGTAACCGTATTTGAAAAAAACGACTACATAGGTGGCCATACTGCAACCATAGACGTAAAAGTTGATGGCGTTGAGTACGCTGTTGATACAGGCTTTATTGTCTTTAACGACCGAACTTACCCATATTTTGAAAAGCTACTAAAGCGCTTGGGCGTTGACCGTCAGAAGACCCAAATGAGCTTTAGTGTGCATAATGAGCAAACGGGCTTTGAATACAACGGCCACACTTTTTGGAGCTTGTTCGCACAAAAGCGCAATATCTTTCGTCCTAAATTTTGGAAACTTTTAAAAGACATTGTGCGTTTTAATGATGTGTGTAAATCATTGCATGCTGGAAAAAATTACAAAGAAAATCAAACTCTAGGCGAGTTTTTAGACGAGCATGACTTTAACGAGTTTTTCCGTTTTCATTATATCTTGCCGATGGGCGCTGCTATTTGGTCAACAAGCATTAAAGAGATGGCGCAAGTTGGCGTAGAGTTTTTTGTTAAGTTCTTTTATAACCATGGTTTGTTGGACATCACTAATCGTCCGCAGTGGTATGTTATTCCGGGTGGCTCTCGCGAATACATTAAACCTATGATCCAAGGTTTTGCTGATAAAATTCGTTTAAATAGTAATATCAGCTCGGTATCTCGTAAAGATGACAGTGTGCATGTTCATTTTGATGATGGCCACAGTGAATCATTCGATAAAGTTGTGTTTGCTTGCCACTCAGATCAAGCTTTAAAGCTGTTATTAGACCCAAGCGAAGACGAAAAAAGTGTTCTCTCAGCGATACCTTATACGGCTAATTCAGTGGTACTACACACTGATACTTCACTGCTACCAAAACGCAAAGCAGCATGGGCGAGTTGGAATTATCTGTTAAATAACAACACAGACAAAGCTGCTGTTGTAACTTATCAGATGAATATTTTGCAAGGCATTAAGAGCAACACGCAATTTTGTGTCACGCTTAACCACCTTGATGGCATTGATAAAGATAAAATTTTACGCGAGTTTACCTATCATCACCCGGTATTTAATAAGCAGTCGATTGCCGCTCAGCAGCAAAAGTCTCTTATTGACGGTAAAAATAATAGCTATTTTTGCGGTGCTTATTGGTACAACGGTTTCCACGAAGATGGTGTAAGAAGTGCTGTAAATGTGGCAAAGCAACTCGGAGTCGAGTTTGAATAGCGCCATTTATGTAGGTGATGTTCGCCACAGGCGCTTTGCCGTCAAAGAGCATCACTTTAAATACCCGCTTTATATGATGTGGGTCGATTTAGCTAAGCCTGATGAGCTTAATGGAGTTCATCCTTGGCTTGGCTTAAGTGGTTTCAAGGCGCTTAAATTTAATCAGAGCGACTATTTTAATTATCAAACCGATATGCAGTTGCCACTCAAGCAGCGTGCACTTAACAAAATTAAAGAGCTTGGCATTGACGATCAATTTACCCATGTTTTTATGCTCGGACAGGTGCGCTGTTTAGGAATTTATTTTAGCCCGGTTAACTTTTTCTTCTTCCAAACTAGTCATGGCGAGTTCACTCACATGCTTGCTGAAGTCAGCAACACACCCTGGAATGAACGTCATTATTATGTCGTACCCCTTGAAAAAAAAGTGAACTTTAAAAAGGTTTTCTCCGTATCACCTTTCATGAACTTAGATATGAACTATCATTGGCATATTAGAATGAATTCTGATAACACCATGATTCATATTGAAAATAAAAAAGACGACACTCTTTTGTTTGATGCAACCCTGCGTTTGCAAAAGCAGCCTCTCACGAAAGAGCAGGTTAGTGCCGTGCTTAAACAGTTTCCGGCTATGACGTTAAGTATTTTTAAAGGTATTTACCTTCATGCTTTGAAGTTGTTTTGCAAACGTGTGCCATTTATTGGCCACTCGGGCAAATAAGAGAATTCAACTAGGTGATGTGATGGAAAAAGTATCAAATTTAACACAAGCCCAAACGACCGGCTGGATGACAAAGCTTTATAAAAAACTGGTAATAGGTGCATTCAATAGTATCAACATCGGTTGCATTACTCTTAAAGAGGGTAACCAAACAGAGCAATTCGGTGACATTACAAGTGATTTACACGCAACGGTCACGGTAAATGATGCTGCTATGTATAAGTCATTTGCGTTATCTGGTAGTGTGGGTGCCGGAGAGGCTTATATTCTCGGCTATTGGGATTGTGACAACCTCACTAAACTTATTGAAATATTTGCCCTTAATCAAGATCAGCTAGATGCATTCGAGAAAAAATTCGCCTTCTTAAGTGGCATTGCGCACCGAGTTAATCACATTAAAAATAAAAACTCTGCCAGTGGTTCGAAAAAGAACATCGCGGCGCACTATGATTTAGGCAACGATTTATACAGTGCATTTTTAAGTGACGAAATGTTGTATTCATGTGCTGTTTACCCGTCAAAACAAGCTAGCCTTGAGCAAGCCCAAGCGCACAAACTCGCATTGATTTGTGAGCAGGTTGATTTACAACCCGGTGATTCGGTGATTGAGATTGGCACAGGGTGGGGCGCATTTGCGATTTATGCAGCAACACATTTTGATTGCCATGTAACAACGACCACCATTTCTGATGAGCAACATGCCTATGTTGAACAAAAGGTTAAAGAGCTTAACCTTGAGCATAAAATAACGTTATTAAAGCAGGATTACCGCCTCTTAGAGGGCAAGTACGATAAGCTTGTATCAATTGAAATGATTGAAGCTGTTGGTCATGAGTATTTGCCTGGCTTTTTTGCAAAATGTCAGTCTTTATTAAAAGACAGTGGTGCCATGCTTATTCAAGCAATCACCATAGCTGATCAGCGTTATAGCCATTACCTCAAAAATTCCGATTTTATTCAGCAGTACATCTTCCCAGGTGGTTGTTTGCCTTGCTTAGACGAAATGAATAAGCAAATAAAGCAGCAAACAGACATGGTTGTGCACAGTGTAAAAGATATTGGTGTTCACTATGCAAGAACACTGGCTGATTGGCGCGAGCGCTTTGTCGCTAGCTGGCCTGAAATAGATAAAGTGAAATTTGACCAGCGATTCTATCGTTTATGGTTATTTTATTTAGCTTACTGTGAAGGTGCGTTCAGAACCCGTGCTATAAGTACAGTGCACTTAGTTGCCCGTAAACCTCGTTTTGGCCATTCTGGCGATGATATCGCGCTCGATTATTAATTTTGTTTTGTTTCAAGGAGTCTGGTTTATGGCCTTACTCCTTGAGCACAACTCTCTGATACCCGCTTTAGCTGTTGTCGCTTTGATGATTTATCTATCAAAGCAACGCCAGCAAGATAGTTGGCTACTCTTATGTGGTTTGCCTCTCGCACTGGGCTATGAATGGCTTGCCAGCAGCTTAAATTTACTTGCCTTTAAAGTAAGCCCTTTTCCTCTATGGCTTGCTGTACTTTGGGCTGCACTACTTTTAACCATTAATACTTCGATGCACTTTCTACAAAAGCTGCCTTGGTATATTGCTTGGGGTGTTTGCGCGCTATTTGCTCCTGCTAGTTACTATGCTGGAATGCGCTTTGAAGTGCTTAATACTGAGCTCGTTCTTTGGCAGTTTTGGCTCGTTTATGGTTTGGGTTGGGCAAGTATGTTTATGGCGATAATCGCTATTAATAAGCGATTTTTAGCGGCTAAATGATCAGTTTTAGGTGGTTTTTCGTAGTGTTTTACAACACAACTTTAAGGATTATTCGATGAAACAGTCACTTAATTTAAGTTTATTTGCTGCGTTATTGTTCTCTGCGGGCGTGTATGCAAATGGCTTTAAAACGGTGGGCCAAGCGAAAATGGAGTATCTGTTTTGGGATGTGTATAACGCCAAATTAGAGACCCTATCGGGCTCGTATCAATTTGGCCAACACCCCAGCAAACTTACACTCACTTATTTGCGGGATTTCGATGCGAAAGACATCGTCAAAGCAACCAACGAGCAATGGCAACATTTAAAGCTCAATGACATGGTAGGTGCTTACGATAAACAATTATTAGCCCTTTGGCCTGATATCAAAAAAAACGATTCTTTGTCGTTTCAAACCAACGAGCAAGGAATTGGTACTTTCTACTTTAATGATAAAAAGCTAGGTCAGATCGATGATAATAGATTCGCTGACAACTTCTTAGCAATTTGGTTAAGCGCCGACACGTCTGAACCATCACTTCGTAAACAGCTTATTGGAGGGAAACATGATTAAGCTCAAAGCACTCTTTATTTTTGCTATGGTACTGTTAATTACCAGCTGCTCTGCGCCAGATGTTGATTATTATCACGGAACAGAGCCTAAGTTTGACTTTAAGCAGTTTTTTAGTGGTGAGCTCAAAGCCTACGGCGTTGTGCAAGACCACAAGGGCGAGTTAACTCGTAAGCTGGTAGTTGACATGCAAGCATCTTGGAACGGCAATCAGGGAGTGATTGACGAGCAATTTGTTTATGATGATGGCGAAACGCAAACCCGTGTTTGGTACATCACCATTAATGATGATGGCAGTATCACAGGGACAGCATCAGATGTGATTGGCGAAGCAAAGGGTGAGAGCAATGGAAGCGTGTTCCATTGGACATATTCTGTCGAGCTTCCATATGATGGTAGTACTTTAGTGGTAAATTTCGATGATTGGATGTACTTGGTAACACAATCACGCTTGATAAACCGTACCGCTATTGATAAGTTTGGCTTTGAGGTCGGGGAAGTTACCTTGGTTATCGAGAAAATTGAATGATGGTTTGGCTATCATAAAATTTTGTGATGGAAGTTAAATTAAGTCTTTATTAATACTGATGTCACTAACCTTGTGATTGATAGTTAAATAGTAGTCATTTTTGAATAAATTACGTAAAAATAGCAATTTGCTGTTGCTAACTTCTCAAAAATGCATAAAGATAGGTTTTGCGAAGGCAAAATAATAACGAATAGGAATCTAACAATGAATAAAGCTCAATTAGTTGAAAAAATTGCTACTGATGCAGAAATCTCAAAAGCGGCAGCAACTCGTGCACTAGATGCATTCACTGGCGCAGTTACTAGCTCTCTTAAAGAAGGTAACTCAGTAGCATTAGTTGGTTTCGGTACTTTCTCAGTAAAAGAGCGCGCAGCGCGTACTGGCCGTAACCCACAAACTGGTGCAGAAATCCAAATCGCAGCAGCAACTATCCCAAGCTTTAAAGCGGGTAAAGGTCTTAAAGACCAAGTTAATCCTTAATAGGGTAACTTACTAATTATTGAAAAAAGGGCTTATAGCCCTTTTTTTGTATCTGGAGTTTTGTCGCGCTAGCGAAAAAGGCTTATGCCTTTAACGCTTTATCACCACGACCAATACCAACCGCACCTGAACGTACAACTTCAATAATGTCTGATTCATGACGCAAAGTATCAAGGAAGGATTCAATTTTTTCTGTGCTCGCGACAAGCTGCAGTGTGTAGCTGTGGCGCCCCATATCTAAAATAGCACCTTGGAATACATCAGCAACACGCGTTACCGCTGCACGAGTGGTTTCATCTTGGGCAAAAACTTTCACCAATAATAGCTCACGCTCGATGTGCGCCATTTCGGTTAAGTCAATAATCTTAAGAACATCTACCAGCTTGTTCACCTGTTTGGTGATTTGCTCAACGATGCGATCATCACCCATGGTTGTAATGGTAATACGCGAAAGAGAATGATCGTCAGTCGTGCCAACAGTCAGGCTATCGATGTTGTAAGCGCGCTGTGAAAATAAGCCTACAATGCGCGATAACGAGCCAGGTTCGTTTTCTAATAAGATTGATAAAATACGGCGCATTATGCTTTTACTCCTTTACGTAACCACATATCATCGACTGCCCCTAGCTTGATTTGCATAGGGTAAACATGTTCTTTTTCATCTACACAGATGTCTAAAAATACCAGTCTGTCGTTAATAGACATGGCTTTTTCAATAGCAGGTTGTAGTTCATCAATATGATCAACGCGAATACCTACGTGGCCATAGCTTTCTACTAATTTCACAAAATCGGGAAGTGATTCCATGTAAGAAGATGAGTGACGACCTGAATACATCATATCTTGCCACTGACGTACCATGCCCAGTGAACGGTTATTCAACGACACAACTTTCACAGCTAAATTGTATTGTAAGCAAGTTGATAGCTCTTGAATGTTCATCTGAATTGAACCATCACCCGTCACACAGATAGACTCTTTATCAGGGAAGGCAAGCTTAACGCCCATTGCCGCAGGTAAACCAAAGCCCATGGTGCCTAAGCCACCAGAGTTAATCCATTGGCGAGGGTGTTTAAACGGATAATACTGAGCTGCAAACATTTGATGCTGACCTACATCAGAGCTAATGTAAGCATCACCATTGGTTGCTTTGTAAATTGCCTCGATAACCGCTTGTGGTTTGATTTTATCGCCATCCGTGCTGTAGCTTAGGCATTTTTGTTCACGCCAGCTAATGATTTGACGCCACCAGTCTTCTTGTGCAGAACGATCAATTGAAATAGGGCTCTTATCAATCGCCGTTTGTAACTGCTCAAGCACTGTTTTCAAGCAGCCAACAACCGGGATGTGCGCTTTAATTGTTTTAGAAATTGAGGTTGGGTCAACATCAACATGAACGATAGTGGCATTAGGGCAGAACTTTTTAACGTTATTCGTTACCCGATCATCGAATCGAGCACCTAAAGCTAAAATAACATCAGCGTTTGCCATGGCTTTATTTGCCTCAAGGCTACCATGCATACCTAACATACCAATAAAGTTAGGGTGAGTACCGCTGATACCACCTAGACCCATTAAGGTGTTAGTGATAGGCGCGTTTAATGATTCAACCAAGTGAGTCAGTTGCTCAGAGGTATTTGATAGAATAATGCCGCCACCTGAGTAAATAACCAGTTTTTTAGCTTCTAAAATTGCGCTCACTGCTTTGCGAATTTGTTTTGAGTGGCCTTTAGTGTTCGGGTTATAAGTTCGAAGTTCAGTTGTTTTTGGAAATTCGAATGGGAACTTTAACTCAGGGTTAAGCATATCTTTAGGTAATTCAACCACAACCGGGCCAGGGCGGCCTGTGCTGGCTAAGTAGAATGCTTTTGCTAAGATTGTTGGAATATCTTTTGCGCTACGACAGTTATAGCTGTGCTTTACGATAGGGCGAGAACAACCAACAATATCTGTTTCTTGGAATGCATCATCACCAATTAAACCAGTAGGAACTTGGCCAGATAACACCACCATTGGGATAGAGTCCATGTATGCTGTCGCGATACCTGTTACACAGTTTGTCGCGCCAGGGCCTGACGTTGCTAGCACCACACCAACTTCACCGGTAGCACGAGCATAACCATCAGCCATATGAGTTGCTGCTTGTTCGTGACGTACTAAGATATGTTCAATATCTTCTTGTTGAAATAACGCGTCATATAAATCAAGAACAGAGCCACCTGGGTAGCCAAAAATATACTTAACATTCAATTCTTTAAGTGCCCGAACAACTAGTTCGGATCCATTGTATTCAGTTGTACTCATCCTCATTCCTCTGTGTGTGCAAGCATAAATGCATAAAAAAACCCCCGCATATGGCGGGGGTTTTTTAAAAAGCGTGCTTTCACCTTTTAATAGCCTCCCGCTGGGCTTGTAACTAAGACCAGTACGAGAACGTTGACGACTAAAAGGTGACGGCGAATATTCATTATTTTTTAATTTTCTTCTAAAAAATGCACAGCCGACTAGATGGCTGCTGTTTAAAAAATGTTAGGAGTATTTTTAAGCGTTTTGGAAACTGATGTCAACCGAAAATGTGGCTTTTTGCATTAATTTTTCTTTATTTTCATTTTTTGATATTTTTTCTGCATCTAGATGCTTAGTTGTCATTATTTTGGGGTGTAACTATGCATTGAATTGTTCGTGTGGAAAATGGCTAATCAAACCAATAGATAATACATTTACGTTACTGCCTTGCATAACTTAGCTACTATCAGAATAGGTTTCTTTTTTATAATTAGACACCCACTTTAACACCTCGCTACAATAAGGTTTGGATATTTTTAAATAGACACCCAACTTATATTTAATCAGTTTAATGAGACACCCAGCTTATTTTTAAAAAGATGTAGCTTAAGTAAGATGTGAATTATTGAGAACAAGCTGAATTGCCAGAAAGAATAGTCATTTTTCATTGTTATTTATTAAATTTCAGCCTTATGTGCTGAGTTAATTTTTAGTTTTACATACTGGTCAGCGCTAGTTGCAAAAGTCGTTATGCTCCTAGAATTAAAAGGATTGGGTTTGCAAGGTTGATTTCTAGTGTAGAATGCGTAACTAAGTAAATAAGGCTAAGCTATTAGCTATAGAGCTTCTTCGTTTTCGTTTCATATGATTTGTATAAGCTGTGATAGCTTGTTCTTTACCTGCAGTATTTTTAAATGAGCGGGTAAAGGAAGTGGTGAGTGTAAGCCAGTTATCAATACAAATATTTAATCGTTCAAGAATTGGTAACGCATCTTCGGGGATTCTCCCTGGCTTATCTTCTCGTATTGAGCGGCCAGTCCAATCGACGAGTTGTAGGTATGTTTTGAGCTCAAAAGGTAGTCCGTTAGGCATATGTTTACGTGGTTTACCTGCAAAACGCATAAGTGATTTTGGTTGCTTATTGTTTTGAGCTGCATTAATTCTAGATTTAATACTGGTGTAGTCAGATTGCTCAGGTAAATCAGCCGCTTTCGCTCTTACAGGGTTTAAATCTACATAAGCAAGGCAAGCTGCAAGAGCTGCTTCATCAAGTAAAGCTTGTGATTTAAAGCGACCTTCCCAAAAACGACCTTTACAGTCATCTTCTTGATTTGCTTTTCGAGCAACACTCTCATTAAGAACGCGCATAAACCAACTGATGCTACTGAGCCTCTCTCGATATAAATTTACTCTGGCATTAACCGCAGCGAGCTCGGTTTGTGTTAGCAATTCGCCATTTAAGAATTGTTGGCAAAGGAATGTACTTTTAAATAACTTGTGCCATCTAATCAGAATCGCTTTATTATTCAAACGATTTGCTTTTGCTATATCAATATGAAGTACTAGATGAGTATGGTTACTCATAACTGCGTAAGCACAAACATCAATACAAAATACACGACCAAGTTGAAGTAGTTTCTTTTCAACCCAATCGCGCCTGTGTTCATATGAACGACCAGTTAGTGGGTCTTGCCCGCACAAAAAAGCGCGACGAACGCAGCGTGAAATGCAGTGATAATAAGGCGTGTTTGAAACGCTAATTAAGTTTCTACGAGGGGTTGCCATGCTCTTCTCCTCCATGAGTTGAACAGTGTAAGTTTAGTCATAATTTTGAGAAGTGAGAAATATTAAATTGGATGTCTGGTTAGTATTTTGAAAGAATAAATGTGGGTGTCTAGTTTTATGTGTTTAAATCTTGTTAGATAAAGTGGGTGTCTGGTTAAGTGGGGTAATAAAAAAGCCAGTCGTAGACTGGCTTTTGCTAGGTGGTTAAGGGCTAAGTTTATTAGCCCCAAACAAGTGTTCTATTATAGACGCTCAATTACAGCTTGAGTGAAGTCTGTAGTACCGTGGTTGCCGCCTAGGTCGCGAGTTGTACGGTCGCCTGACTTGATAACATCAGCAACTGCGCTGCGGATGCGCTCTGCAGTGTCACCCATACCTAAGTGCTCTAACATTTGGATAGATGCTAAGATCACCGACGTTGGGTTTGCAAGGTTTTTACCTGCGATGTCTGGTGCGCTACCGTGTACAGCTTCGAAGATAGCAGCATCTTCACTGATGTTTGCGCCAGGAGCCATACCTAAACCACCAACAAGACCAGCACATAGGTCAGATAGGATGTCACCGAATAAGTTTGTAGTAACGATTACATCAAACTCATCAGGAGTCATAACTAGTTTCATACAAGTTGCATCAACAATCATTTCGGTTGATTCGATTTGTGGGTAACGCTCAGCTACTTCACGTGCAACTTTTAAGAATAAACCAGATGTAGATTTAAGGATATTCGCTTTGTGTACAGCAGTTACTTTTTTACGGCCTTCACGTACCGCTAGTTCGTATGCAAAAGTAACGATTTTTTCTGCACCTTCACGGGTGATTTTTGACATTGCTTCAGCTTCGTTACCATCTTCAGAAACAACTTGGCCAAGACCTGAGTACATACCTTGCGTGTTTTCACGAATAGTGATGATGTCGATGTCATCGTAACGAGCTTTTGTACCTGCAAATGACTTAACAGGACGAACGTTAGCGTAAAGGCCAAACTTTTTACGTAAAGTTACGTTGATCGAAGTGAAACCTTCACCAACTGGTGTTGTTAATGGACCTTTTAAAGTGATCTTGTTACGCGCGATTGTGTCGATTGTTTCTTGCGGAAGTAACTCACCAGTTTTTTCTAGGGCAGCAAGGCCAGCATCAACGAATTCATAATCAAAATCGCAACCTGCAGCTTTAAGGATCTCAAGTGCTGAATCAATAATGCTAGGACCAATGCCGTCGCCTTTGATCACTGTGATGGTTTGTTTAGCCATTTACTTTTCCTATTTATGAGTAGATAAACACGTAAACTTATCGCGAAATAGCATGCGATTTACTTGTTAGAGGGTTTACGTGGATGTGTTTGAAAATTTAAGCGGCTTTTATAGCAATTTATTCAGCTTTTTGCCAGTTTATCCTGTGAATACTGACTATAAATAGACTAAAGTTCATATTTATTTAACGTTTTCGCACTTTTTAACAACACAATCTAAAAATTGTCTGCAAATTCACAGTTTTTGAGATATGCATAAAAATCTGCTTTTGATTGCCATCCAGCGGCCGATAAACTATCGAAAATAATTTGTTCCTGCCAACTACTAAAAAGTGCTTTTGGCTGAAAAACATAATAAGTAAATAGCTTAATCGCGACCCAATGCTTTTCATTGATATCAAGTGTTTGTTTATCATGTTGCTCACTACCAAGTAAATGTTGTGTCCAACTGTTATCGCCAATCAGTTGATTTAAATACGCCGTTAGTGGTTCTTGGTTTAATTGACTAACCCCAAACAAACAGCCAAGAGGAGGGCTAATCACTTGTTTTTCAGCTTGTTCAAATACCGTTTTACGGGAAATACTGGTTGCTTGATGTTCACAAAGATAAAGAACATAGGCATACAATGGCAAAGCAACCTGCTCAAATTGAATTGAATCGATGTGTTTAAATAACGCTTGGATAATACGTACCATGTTCTCAAGCCGCTTAGAGATATGCTGAAAAAGTGGGTGAGAGGTGGTTGCGACTAAGCGTTGAAATAATACTTTTTGAATAATCGCAGGGGCGTTATCGTATCCGACCATAGATAAACAATGGCGCAAGTCTTTAGCTCTTTGCTGCTCTTTATTATAGGGTTTAGCGGCAACAGTGAGCTGTGTTATTAATTCAGGGTAGGGGCTTAAAAGCTTATTTAAACCTTGATAGCTATATTCTTTTGATACTTTTAATGCACTAATTAACGTTAAATATTGTTGCCTACGTTGCTCATTTATTGGTTGTGGCTCAGCAAAACTTATGTTCTCACTAAACCATACTGTGTAGAGCAAGCGAGTATCTTTACAAGGCCTTTGCTTAGCGCAAGTCGTTAAGCTTGCCTTGATGCGATGCCAACGAATTTTTTCAGGACGACTCACATCGACTAAAATATGACGACCATGTTCATCTGTCGCTAAATAGATAAGTACTTGTTCGGCATATTTTACTTCACTGGCCGGAATGTAAGGGCCAATATGCGCAATCAGAGCTTTTATGGCATTTTGTGCAAATTCGTTCGGTGTACGCAAATATATATCAGCTAACGCTTTGTATACGCTTATGTGCCCACCTGACTCGCGATAAGTCGTATTCATCGCAATAATATTAGCCAAAGCAACTAAGGTTGTTGCACCATCGTAAATCATAATTTTCGGTGCACTTAGTAGTGCTTGTTTATACTTATTTAGACGCGCTAATAAATGCTGAATAGGCAGTGTATGCGAGCCTGACTCTTTTAGTAGTTTTGCCGCTAATTGATGACGGCATTGCCATAGTTTTTTATCTTGCGGGGTGAGTGCTTTACTTGCTGCTAATTTATTACTTTGCGATTGCACGCACAGGTAATTAGCTAAGCAGCAACTAATAATTTGCTCACTAATAGCTTGGTTGTAATTAAGACTACGGCATAAAATACAGGCTACAACACATTGGTTTACAACTAAATTTGTGGTGTAGCCGTGGTTCGCTACATACAAGCTTAATTGCGCTTGCATCCCTTTTGGGTAGGCTTGGTATAATAGGTAGTACCGCTCAGCAAGGTTACTTAATAAAGGGAAGATTTGAGACCATTTTTGCTTTTGATGGTAAAGTTTAAGTAATTGGTGCGTACTATCAAATAAGCGCGCTAGCTCCCGAGGGGTTACATTTTCCATCATAAGCGTTTAGGTTTCTTGTTGATAGCTTTCATAGGCACTTGGCCCCCATAACACCAACTGACCATTCTTAAAAAGTAGGCCCGTGCACTCGTCTATTGTCGTTATTCCATCGGATTTAACGTGCTGAGTGCGGTAAAAAATTATTTGCCAAACATTGTCTTCGGTGCGTTTTGCATAGGTTAGATCGGGGCTGCCTAAATAATCAAGCACCGCATTTAGATTTTCAGGTTTATCAACAGACAGCTTTGCAATATATCGCTTATTGAAGGCTTCACGGTCTTGCCAGATCATGGCTTGCGGATCATCTTTATAAAAAGTGATCACGAGGGTTGCAATCAGTGCATAAACACCTAACCCAAGTACCAGATATTGGAAAACCTTTTTAAACATGTGTAACTCTATAAAATTAACGCGAATTTTCAGTATACGCTCAGTTGGCCAACTGTGCTACGAGATTGCGACTAATTGAGCCTTAGCTGCTTTAAACTAAAGCCTAAGTTAATATCAGTACGCAGCATGACGAGGTTTTTTGATATCACAAACATCTCCATTTCTGAGCTTAGCTTGCGTTTAAGAGTAGGGTTTAGCTCATCGTCGTTTATGGCCGCTTCTATCGACTCATAATCATTAATTAATTGCTGTGCCGACTTATTACCGATCCCTTTAACACCAGGAATATCATTGGTTTTATCGCCTGCCAAAGCCCAAAAATCAGCAAGTCGATGCTTTGGTACATTAAAGCGCTGTTTAATATCTTCAACTTCAATGTATTGCTTTTTAAAGTAGTCATAGATAGCTATTTGTTCAGATAAAAACGGTAAAAAGCCTTTATCAGTAGACACGATAGTCGAAGCTACTTTATTTGTAGCTGCTTTGTAAGCAAGGGTGGCAATGATATCGTCGGCTTCATCGTTATCAGGTGAAAACACCACAATGCCTGTGTCTTCAATTGCTTGTTTAAAGCGTGATAAGTTTTGCTTGAGGGTGTCAGGCATTGGTGAGCGAGTGCTTTTGTACGCCTCAAAGTAGTGATAACGCCAACTTCTTTCACCATCGAACACGGCAATCGCGTGAGTTGCATTCGTTTGCTGGCGTAACTTTTTGCAAGCATGTGCCACTCGGGCACAGCTTGCTTTTATCATATGCTCTTCACTGTGATGACTCTGATTACTATCAACAGCATAGATGCGCCTAATAAGATTTAGCGCATCTATTAAAAGTAATTGGGTTGTCACATAGTCTCCTGTTAAGCTTTGATCTCATAGCAAGGGATGTACTTACTGCCAGGCAACTTCATACGACCTTGATCTACAAATGCTGCCAGCAGCTTATCCATATCAGCCATTAACGAAGGCTCACCACTGAGTACAAAGCGGCCATGTTGTTTGATGGCTTGTAGACCTTCGTCTTTAACATTACCTGCAACAATGCCTGAGAATGCTCGGCGTAAGTTAGCTGCGAGTTGCTGAGTTGGTTGATCTAAATGTAAATCTAAGCTCGACATATTAGCATGAGTTGGTGCAAACGGCTGTTGGAAATCATGGTCGATTTTTAGCGTCCAGTTAAAGTAGTAAGCGTCACCTTGACTCTTTCTGTATTCACGCACATCAGCCATTTTCGCTTTGAGTGTTTTACCCACACGTTCAGGGTCATCAATAATTACTTCAAATTTCTCAAGCGCCGCTTTACCGAGTGTTTTCTCAACGAATTTACACAGCTCAATAAAGTAGTTTTCACTTTCTTTAGGCCCTGTAAGGATCACTGGTAAACATTGTTTTTCGTTATCAGGATGCAACAAAATACCTAAAAGGTATAACAACTCTTCTGCAGTGCCTGCACCACCTGGGAAAATGATAATGCCATGTGCGGTACGAATAAATGCCTCTAAGCGCTTTTCGATATCGGGTAAAATCACCAATTCATTTACAATCGGGTTAGGTGGCTCAGCGGCAATAATACTTGGCTCGGTTAAACCTAAGTAACGATTATCTGTAATACGCTGTTTAGCATGGCCGATGGTGGCACCTTTCATTGGGCCTTTCATTGCACCTGGGCCACAACCAGTACAAATGTTTAAGCCACGAAGGCCGAGTTCGTAGCCAACCTGTTTTGTATATTTGTATTCAACTTCGTTAATTGAGTGGCCGCCCCAGCAAACTATCATGCTCGGGTCGCTATTTACTCTCAGTGCGCCTGCATTTCGCAGCATGTCGAAGACCATATGAGTAATGGTTTTTTGCTCTGTTAAGTCTTTTTCGTATTTTTGACAAATAAACAGAATATCGCGAATAACCGAGAAGATATGTTCATGTATACCAGTGATAATTTCGCCATCAACAAAAGCGGATTCGGGTGGGTTTTCAAGTTCAATTTTAATACCACGCTCGCGGCTTAATAAGCGAATATCAAAGTCTTCGTATTTATTGTAAATTTCAGAGCTTGAATCGGTGTGGCTGCCCACATTGAGAACCGCGAGCACACAGTTCCTAAATAATTTATAGCGCTCGCTGGTGGATGACTGTTCGAGTAGATCAACTTCTAGTTGCGATAGTAAATCCAGTACACCTGTAGGATTCAGTTGTTTTAACATAAGCACTCTCCTGGCTCATCTATGAGCCTTTATCATTGTGTGTCAAAGACCTCACCATTGAGATAAGGGCTTTATTTGCTAATGCAAACTTTATTTCGTCCTTCATTTTTTGCTTTGTACAGAGCATCGTCGGCACGATCAAAAGCAATCAGCGGGGTATCACCTTTTTTAAGTTGGGTAGCACCAAGAGAAATAGTGATTTCTACTTGCTTATCTTTAAATTTAAACGGTATTGCCTGAATATTTTTGCGCAGTTTTTCAAGAGAGCTAACTGCATTTTCAATAGACATGCCTGTCATTAATAACACAAATTCCTCACCACCGTAACGGGCAATAAAGTCTGATTTACGAATTGATTTTTGTAGTGCTTTAGCAATAACTTGCAATGTTTTATCGCCAGCACTGTGGCCATACCTATCATTAATAGATTTAAAGTGATCGACATCAAGCACCACAAATGTCACATCAGACTCTTGGATGTTAAATAAATGAAATTCATGATTAAAACGTTCATCGAAAGCGGCTCTGTTTGGTAGCTTTGTTAAACCATCAAGTAAGCTTTTATAGCGTTGTTCATTTAACCGTTTTTTGTAAGTTGAGAGTTTGCTTTCTAAATGACTTATTCTTTTATTAATGTCGTTAAAGCTATTTAATAAATGCTCTCTTTCACTCTGTTCTAATTTTTCTTTTGCAATTAAATCATCACTTAATGATTTTAACTCTTCTTCGACTAGCTCTTTGAGGGACGATATTGACGTTGCTTGTTGCGTCTGAGTATTAAGGTTTTTAATTTTTGCTTCTATTTGCTTATTTAGCGACTCGTACTCAGCGCTAAGTGACTCAGAATGTTTACTGGTTGAAACAATTGAATGATGTAAATCTTCAATTGTTTGATTTAAAGAGATCAAAAAACTCTGTGCTGATTGACGCTCTTTACTCATATTACGAGTAATAATCGTGATAATTTTTAGAGCAGAATCAAGTAAATCATCAATACAGTCGTTATGTGTAATGTTATTCTTTACTGCTTTGATTTGTTCAGCGCTTTCATCCTCTAAAACGAGATCATTTGCTAGGTTAAGTAGTTCGGCTGCAAGCTCGGGTTTAATTTGTGATTCAGTTTCACTTTTTGTCGAAAGCTTTGCCTGTAAAGCTTGATGATAAATTATTACCAGCTTAGATAATAAAGGGATAAAGTCATGGTTAGATTGGATGTTATTTAACTCATGATCAAGCAAATGGCGTAAAGAACGACGGGCATCATCCGGTAAACCTTTTACTTTTTGTAGCTGCTTTCCTGCATCAGTGACACTGTTGTTAAGTTCGCGTTGTAAAGCAATTTGCTTTGCTTCTTGGTGTTTTAATAGCCCTAGAACATCATCAATAAAAGGTGAAAGAAGGTTAAAGTCAACCCCTTTTTTCAGAGCACTTCTAAACTTAGCGAGGCGATTATCTAGCTCAATATCTAAGCCCTTACAACTTAGAGATAACTTTGCAGCAAACTGAGAAAGAACCTCAACTTGGTGTTTGCGTGCATCCTCAACAACCGTCCGGGCATCGATTGCTTGTTTTAACTTTTTATTAAGAAGATCATGCTGTTGCTGCACCGAGTAATACCGCCGTTATTAATCAACTGTCTATAAGCTAAGTTTACAACAAAATAGTACGAAATGTAGGTTCCAAGTCAAAAACTTAGCCATTTTGTCTATCAAACTTGTTGCAATGGCTGTTTATCGGTTTTTAATTCACATTTTTTATCGCAATTGTTAGTCTATTTGGTAATTTTGATAGTAATAAAAAGAGTTGTTATGAAAAAGTTTTTGGCCATGTCTATTTTGGCGGCCTGTTCTAGCAGTGCGTTTGCAGATGTAAACTACTCACTGTCTATTACTCAGCCTGAACACCACCTAGGTAATGTAAGTGTTGAGTTTCCGCAAACTGCACAAGCACATTTAGATATTAAACTTCCTGCTTGGCGTACTGGTCGTTACGAAATTTTAAATCTTGCCAATGGCGTGCGCTTTTTCGAAGCAAAAGATGATGATGGTAAGGCATTAGAGTGGGAAAAAATTGACCACAGCACGTGGCGTGTTCACCTAAACGAACCTACTCAAGTCAATGTAGATTACCAAGTGTACGCTAACGAGCTAGGTAAACGTGCTCGTCATATTGATGACAGCCATGCCTTCATTGATGCATCAGGCTTTTTCATGTTCAGTGAATCATTCCGTCAAGATCCAGTTAAAGTTGAACTAGATGTACCAAAAGCATGGCGTTCAGTATCGGGTATGGAAAATGCGGGCTCTAAACACAGTTTTAAAGCCGCTGATTACGATATTTTAGTTGATTCACCAATCGAAACGGGTATCAACGAGCTACACAAGTTCACCGTTGATGGCCGTGAATATGAGTTAGTTATTTGGGGTGAAGGCAACTACGACGTAGATCAAATGCTAACTGACCTTAAAAAGCTAGTGACAACCGGTAATGTAATTTGGGATAGCTACCCGTATGAGCGTTATGTATTTATGGTGCATGCTACGTCAGGAGCAGGCGGTGCAACAGAGCATTTAAACTCAACAATTATCCAACGCCCACGTGACCGTTTTGGTTCTCGTAAAGATTACCTTGCGTTTATCAGCACCGCAGCACACGAATTTATTCATACTTGGAACGTAAAAGCATACCGCCCTAAAGGTATCGCACCGTACGACTACACCAATATTAACTACGCGAAAACATTATGGATTGCAGAGGGCTCAACCAGCTACTTTGAAGATCACTTAATGGTGCGCGCTGGTATTGAAACAACCGATGAGTTCTTCGGTACGTTAACAAAAACCGTTAATCGCCACCTACAAACACCGGGTCGTGAAGTACAAAGCGCAACTGAAACCAGTTTTGATAAGTGGATTAATCAAGGCGGCGACCACGCTCGCAACTACAGCACTAATATCTATTTAGAAGGTGCGTTGATTTCAATGGCACTCGATATTGATTTGCTAGAAAAAAGCGATGGCAAAATTAGTTACCGCGATGTACACCGTGCGCTTTATAACAAGCACCGTTTACCAGATGGTTTTACGCCAGATGATGTTAAAGCGATTTTAAAAGAGCTAACTGGTCGTGATTACAGTGCTTGGTGGCAATCGAATGTGGACGAGCCAGCTGCTATCGACTTTGATGAGCTACTTGCAAAAGTAGGCTTAGGTTTAATTCGCCCAGAAGGCGCAAAATCAGTACCGAGTATTGATTCGTTTGCTAAAAACAGCGGTGAGTTATTAACCCTAACGCATGTTCGCCGTGGTGGCGCTGCATGGCAAGCGGGCTTAACAACGGATGATAAAATCGTCGCGTTTAACAAAAAGCATGTGGGTAAAGATTTAACAGCCAGCCTCGAAACGTTCAAAGCAGGCGACACAGTGACTGTTGATTTCATTCGACGCGATGCACTGCAAAGCACAACGCTAACACTTAGCGAAGATTTTGATAAAGAGAAAAAGGTCAAAGCATTAAAAGATGCAACACCAGCTCAAATGGCATTGTTTAAAGCATGGATGGGTGTTGACCACCCAAATCAGGCTAAATAAATCGTTAATGGTTTTTGATTGGTAAGAGAGGGGCTGCGGTTCCTTTCTTTTTGCTTGGTACTTGCTGCGCTTTTACAAACTGATTAGTGTATTTTGCGTTTAGTAGTGCACTTTGTAGCTGCTGTTTTTTACGTCGCCAAAACGACTTTTTAACTTTGACTGATCTATCCCTAATATCGCTTTGTGAATTATCGGGTTGTGATACCGGGTAAGGCAGCAAAGAATACCCATAAACACCTGTTTCCCACACATGCTGTAAATCGCAGTCAACGGGGCGGCCAAATGTGGCTGTGGCTTTTAACAGTGCTTTTGCACCTTCAAAACTAACAGCAGTTGCACAGCAGCCAGACATAAGCTTTTTATGAATGACTAAGTGTTGCTCATCAGCAAGGTGTTTTGTAAAGGCAATTTCCCGACTTCGGTCTTTATAAGCGGCCAATTTTATTAGCTGCCAAGGCTGTTTTAATGTACTAATGTTTTCAATTGCACTGTGAATAGAGCGGTCGAGAACAAAGTCATCTTCTAAAATAATGGCGTAATCTAATTGCCTATCGACAATGGTTTGCCATGCTTTTCTGTGACTCAGGTAACATCCAATTTCACCTTTACTCAATGGCTTGTGGTATTTTTTTAGGTTTAAATCAGCACTATAGTGCTTGGCTATCTCTGTATCATACAGCTCTCTACCATCAATTGCATCAAGGCGTTCAAATGCCAAATTTTGTGCGTTGAGTTCATGGCTTACACGGTTCAATCGTTCAGTAGAACTTACTAAGTTGATTACAAAAATAGCGGTCATTATCGTTACCTGATGGTCAGTTTGAATCAGGCTAACAAGCTTTAATGACGCTTGGGTGTCAGAACTATTTCGCTTTTATGTCAGGGCGAGGAGTGTTTAAAATCGCTTGCTTTTCTTGCTCGGATAAAATGATCCAATCAAAAATCTCATCATTACTGCGACCACAGCCAGTGCAATAACCATTTAGGCGATGACATTGACCGATGCAATCTGTTTTGTATTGGCTGGTTGGTATTTTTGAATGTGTCATAGTGATGTGAAGGCTAATATAGCCTTCATGAGAGTATTACTTGCCTTCAATTGGCTTACCAATTTCAAGCGTGGTAGACCAAGGCTGTTTGCGTGATAGGGTTTTACCCGAATGAATTGAGATAACAGGGTTGTTTTCGTCAAGCACAAACGTGGTGCGTAACGATTCAGCTGACTCTTTTTGTGTTTGATGCCAATTATTACCCGCTAAACAAGCTTGGGTAAAATTAACCGCACGGGTGTGATCGACAACAGCTTGTTGCTGTTGCTCGTAGTTGCCTACACAGCGGTAGGTAACATTGTCTTTATCAAGCGCCGTGATTTGACAGTTATCGGCAATAAGGTTGTATTTTGCTGTCCATGTTTCCATGTATTTAGTATTTACACGGCTACGTTTTAAGCCTTCAAAGCGGTTATCGTAAGCACCTAATAGGGCGTTAATTTTCTCGCAAGGGGTTAAGTTATCAATGGCTGTTTGTTGTTCAGTTGTTAGTCCTGTACAACCTGTTAAAACAAGGCCAGTTAGTAAGGCGGCGAGTGGCTTTTTCATATCAGGCTATCCTTTTAAATAGCAGTTCCTTAAACGTTTCCTAAAGGATACATAAGCCCTTGTAAAAATGCTAATAAAGATTGGTGATTACAAAGCAAAATGCCCTCGTAAAGGAGGGCATTTTAGTTGCGTATATGGTAAAAGCGCAGGCTTATATCTTAGTTTTACCAGCTATGTTGGTTACTTTTACTGAACCAGAGCCATCACTTAGTAACTCAAAGTTTGCTGCGGTGTCAACGCGAATGCTGCCTGAGCCATCTGAAACGACAACATCACCAGAAATATCATTTAAATCGATACCGCCTGAACCATCATGTACTTCAATATTGCCCTGTGCATTGGCAACATCAATATTACCTGAGCCGTCATGAATTTTAATATCACGGCTGATATTACGTGCCTCTATGCTACCCGAACCATCATTGATTTCTAATGTGCCTGTAATGTCATTTGCGGTAATTGAACCTGAACCATCGTTGATAACAGTATTCGCAACTTTGCTGATAATAATTTCACCCGACCCATCGTGCACATTTACATTAAATGAACGAGGGATCGCAACAGTTAAATCAATGCGAGTTTGCTTATTGGTGTGGTAATCGCACTGGCCTGCACTAAGTGCTGCGTTATTGCCTTTGGCTTCAAGGTTTAAGCAGTATTCATCATGAGGCTTTTCTTGATAAATCTCGGCTTTAACGGTTACTTCATCACTGTCACTACCGGTTATGTGTAAAAAACCAGATCCGGCTTCTACTTTCAAAGCGCTTAGTGAAGCTGCATCTAGCGTTAGGTTTTTCGTGTCTTGTAGTGGCATATCACCCCAAGCAAAAGTTTGTGCTGATAATAAGCTTGCGGCAATGAGTGAGAGTGTTTTTACTGTACTTAACATGGTTCTTCCCTTCATATCTATGGTGTTATTAGCTTAGTCGCAGGTGATGATAAAAAAGGTTTAAAGGGTTTAAAAACTTTTTACTATCGAAAAGCTTTTTGGCATTTAGAGTTTAGAAGTATACAGTCTGAATGTAATAGTTTATAAATTGAAAAGATGCACCTAAAAAGGTGCATCTAACTGAACTTAATTTACTTATGGCGACCTTGTAAACAGCTCACCACATCAGCCAATGATAGGCCTTGGCGCTGCAATAACACAGTTAAATGATACAGTAAGTCTGCCGATTCATTGGTTAATTCATCGTTATCATGTTTCATGGCTGCAAGGGCAACTTCAACGCCTTCTTCACCCACTTTTTGGCAACTACGGCTTAAGTCTTTTGCAAACAAAGACGCAGTGTAGCTTTTGCTTGGATCATCGTCTTTACGCGAGACAATCACTTGTTCAAGCTCAGCTAAAAACGACAAGCTAGGTTTAGCATCATCGCCAAAGCAGCTTTGTGTACCAAGGTGGCATGTTGGCCCAAGTGGGTTTGCCAGTACTAATAGTGAGTCGTAATCGCAGTCGGTGTGTACAGAGACGACTTCAAGGTAGTTTTCTGATGTTTCGCCTTTGGTCCATAAACGCTCTTTAGAACGCGAGTAAAAGGTTACTTTTTGTTTGTCGAAAGTGGCAGCTAATGCATCTTGATTCATAAAGCCTTGCATTAAAATCACCCCAGAGCGTGCGTCTTGCACAATAGCTGGGATCAATTCGCTTTTAGCAAAATCGACTTGAGAAAGAGTGTCTTTGGTTAATTGCATAGTCTTGCCGCTACATTATTATCAGTTAAAAATTGTTTTAGTTCGCCAATATCAATGACGTTCTTGTGAAATACGCTGGCTGCGAGCGCGCCATCAACTTGGCTTTGTTGAAATACATCAACAAAGTCCTGCATCGTACCTGCGCCGCCCGATGCAATTAGTGGAATATCGCACAGTGCACGCATTTTTGATAGCTGAACATTGTCGTAGCCTTTACGCACGCCGTCTTGGTTCATGCAGTTGAGTACAATTTCACCAGCGCCTAGGTCTTGCACGCGCTTAACCCATTCTTCGGTTTTATAGCGAGTACGGCTTGATGCATTAGGATCGCCAGTCAGCTGGTACACTAAATATTCGCCAGTGGTTTCATCATAAAAGCTATCAATACCCACAACCACGCATTGTTTACCAAACTCATCGTGTAATTCTTTGATAAGCTCTGGGCGAGCAATTGCAGGGCTATTAATACTGATTTTATCTGCACCACGTTCTAAAACACGTGCTGCATCAGCAACAGATTTAATGCCGCCTGCCACACAAAATGGAATATCAATGTGGCGTGCAATATTCTCAACCCAATTGACATCAAGTAGGCGTTTTTCGACGCTGGCACTGATTTCATAAAACACCAGTTCATCCGCACCGGCATCGCTGTAAGCTTTAGCAAGCGTTAAGATATCACCAACTACTTCATGGCCTTTAAATTTAACACCTTTAACGACTTGGCCGTCTTTTACATCTAAACAAGGGATTATGCGTTTTGATAACATGCTAACGCCTCCTCAACATTAAAGGCACTATCGAGCAATGATTTACCTAAGATAACTCCGCCAACGCCCAGTTTTTTCAGCTTTGCAATATCATCAAGTGAGCTTACACCACCTGAAGCTTGAACTTTAATCTCGCTGTTGTGGTTGGTTAAATCTTCATAAAGTGCAAACGAAGGACCGGTCATGGTGCCGTCTTTACTGATGTCAGTACACAGAAAATCAACCACACCCAGTGCCACGTAAAAATCAACAAGTTCGAACAAACCAAACTCAGATTCACTTAACCAACCATGTGTTGCTGGCGCCCAGCCGTTGTCAGTTTTATTAACATCCAGTGCGATAACAAAGTGAGAGCTGCCAAATTTTTCAATCCACGCCTTTACTTGTTCGCGCTTTTCAACGGCCATTGAGCCGATCACGACTTGGTTAGCACCAGCTTCAAGCCAGTCAGCAACATCTTGCTCAGAGCGAATACCACCGCCCACTTGATAAGGCACATTAAGCGCTTTAGTCGCAGCTTGAATATGCTGCCACTGTTTTTTATTTGGATCGCGCGCGCCTTCTAAATCAACAAGGTGCAGTTTGCCTGCGCCGCTGTTTGCGTACTCTTGTAAGCGTGCGCCAAGTTCGTAAGGGTAAAACTGTGCTGTATCATACTTACCTTGGTATAAGCGCACAATTTGGTTTTGTAATACATCGAGTGCTGGAATAATCACGTTTATTTCTCTTATTTGTTTGCTGAGCTTACAGCTGCCAATCTAAAAAGTTTTGTAAAAGTCGCGTGCCTACTTTGGCGCTTCGCTCTGGGTGGAACTGCATGCCTGCGTAGTTATCTTTAGCAACAATTGCTGAAAAAGCTTGCCCGTATTCACCGCTAACTAGGGTGGCATCGTTCACTGTGTGAGCAAAGCTATGCACAAAGTACACTTGATCTTGTGCCGATAACCCTTTGGTAAGGGCATGCTCTTTTAACACGCTTAGGTCATTCCACCCCATGTGTGGTGAGGTTAATGTGCCCACATCTAAGTGCTTAACAACACCCGGAATTTTGCCAAGGCAATCAACATTGCCTTCTTCTGTGCTGTCGCAAAGTAATTGCATGCCTAAACAAATGCCCATTAGCGGGCGTTGATATTCATCAATTGCTTGCTGCCAACCACCGTCTTTTAAACGCTTCATGGCAACAGAAGCATGACCTACGCCGGGTAAAATCGCACGTTCAAAGCCTTTTAGTTGCTCAGGTGAGGTGATCACCTCTGGCGTCTTCCCTAAGCGCTCAAAGGCAAAACGAACTGAGTTAATGTTGGCACAACCAGTATTAATTATGGCAATCATAAACACCCCTTAGAGCTGGCAGTTTGTTGTGAAGCATCTTTTGCAATCGCAGCGCGAAGTGCTCTTGCAAACGCTTTAAATAAGCCTTCAACTTGGTGATGACAGTTACCGTCGCTAACCGACAGAATTAGGCTCATGGCGGCATTATCACTTAAGCTTTTAAAGAAGTGTTCAACCATTTGCACGTCTAAGTCGCCGACTTTTTCACGGCTAAAATCGGCGTTTAATACAAATGAGGCACGGCCTGATAAGTCAATTTGCGCTTCTGCTTTACATTCATCCATAGGGAGTGCAAAACCATAGCGACCAATTTGCGTTTTTGTACCTAGCGCTTGTTTAAGGGCAAGGCCAAGTGCAATGCCGATATCTTCAACTAGGTGGTGCTCATCAATGTGTAAGTCGCCAGTGGCTTGAATATTAAGTCCGATATTGGCGTGAGTACGAATTTGGTCAAGCATGTGATCGAAAAAGCCAAGGCCAGTGCTAATTTCGCCATTTTTTGTTTGGTCTAAATTAACTTGCACATCAATTTGCGTTTCTTTGGTATTACGAGTGACACGGCCTTCACGGTTTGCGGTTGTCAGCTTAGTGACAATGGCATCCCAGCTGCCGTCATACAAAATGCCTTCGCAGCATAAGTTATTGGCAAGTCCGATGTCAGTTTGGCGGTCGCCAATCACAAATGAACGCGCTAAATCGACTTTACCTGAGCGCATAAGCTCAGTAAGTAAGCCTGTTTTTGGTTTACGGCAGTCACAATTTTGTTCATCAAAGTGAGGGCAGATCAGAACTTCATCAAATTTAATCCCTTGGCTGTTTAAGATATCCATCATCTTGTCTTGAGCAATATCAAAATCAGCGGTCGGGAAGCTATCAGTGCCTAAACCATCTTGGTTTGAAACCATAACAAGGCGGTAACCTGCCGCTTGAAGTTGTAATAGAGCAGGGATCACATTCGGCAAAAACACTAATTTTTCGAGGCTATCAACCTGTTTGTCGGTGATAGGCTCTTCGATAATCGTGCCATCGCGGTCAATAAATAAATATGGGTTGCTCATGATAATTCCTGTTCTACTGTTTTACTGGTCAGTGATAAGCCATCTAACCAAACTTTTACTTGTTCTAGTTCTTGCTCGTTACCGATAGAAATTCGTAACCAATCATCTTCGCCATATAAAGTGAAGGCACGCATTACGAGTCCTTGCTCAAGTGCGATATTAAATGATTGTTTGTCTTTTAATTTTAAAGTGACAAAGTTACCTTCACCGCTCAGTACTTTGATAACGGCAGGTGATTGCTCGAGCCAACTTTTTAGTTTGCTTTTTAAGCTATTTAGAATTGTCACCTGACGGCGCATTGAAGCGATGTTGTCGCTACTTAATGCATCTGAGGCAATGCTCGCCACCACCGTTGATACAGGGTAAGGCGCAATCACTTTACGAATAGGTGCAAGTAGCTCGCTGTTGGCTAGCGTGAAGCCCGTTCTTAAACCTGCAAGTGCAAATGCTTTTGATAAGGTTCTTAGTACCACAAGGTTACTAAACTCGTTGATCAGGCTTGCCGCTGTTTGTTCTGGGCAAAATTCTATATAAGCTTCATCCACCACTACAATCGCTTTACCCGCAAGTTGTTGGGTGATTTTTCTGATTTTGTCTAGGCTTGTCATGCTGCCGGTAGGGTTATTTGGATTACAAATAAACACCAACTTTGAATCAGCAACCGCAGTGACAATCTCATCAACGGTGCCTTTTAATAACAGCTCTTGAGTTAAACCGTTAATTGCAATGTTGTGGGTATCAGCAGTGACTTTGTACATGCCGTAAGTTGGCAAAAAGAGTGCAATGCTATCTTTAGCAGGGCTACAAAAAGTACGTACTAATAGTTCAATACCTTCGTCAGCGCCACGAGTCATCAGTACTTGCTCTGGCTCTAAATTAGCATAGCAAGCGTAACGAGTGATCACTTGCTGAGGCTGCGGATCTGGGTAGCGATTTAAATCAGCTAAATTGATATTTGGCGTACGTGAATACGGGCTTTCATTGGCATTTAACCACGTTGTGCCTGTCAGCTTTTCACTTTTCGCCGAACTGTAGGCTGTAAGCGCTGCAATGTTATCTGGCAACAGTGTTATTATTTTTGAATTATCGCTCATTGTTCATAGCCTCAAGACGAATCGAAACAGCATTGGCGTGAGCATCAAGCCCCTCTGCTGCAGCCAAAGGTAAAATTGCTTTAGATAATTCACGTAAGCCATTTTTACTGATGGTTTGCACTGTGTAAGTTCTAAAGAAGTCCAGTAAGTTTAAGCTCGAATAGGTCGCGCTGTAACCATACGTTGGTAGTACGTGGTTCGTGCCAGATGCATAGTCACCTGCAGACTCCGGAGTGTAATCACCCACAAATACTGAACCGGCATTTTTCACTAAGCTTAAATAAGGCTGCGCATCAGCAAGCTGTAGAATAAGGTGCTCAGGACCATATTGCGCAGACACTGCAAAGGCTTGCTCAACCGAGTCGACTAATATCAAGCTTGAGTTTGCTAGGGCTTGCTCGGCAGTGTCTTTACGACTTAATTTTGCTAGCTGCTCTGTTAATGCTTGCTGTGTTTTTTCAATAATACGCTCGCTGTTACACAGTAAAATAACCTGTGAATCAGCACCGTGCTCCGCTTGCGATAATAAATCTGCCGCAATAAACTCTGGGTTTGCACGCTCATCAGCAATCACTAGCACTTCAGAAGGGCCCGCTGGCATATCAATCGCCATACCTGGAATAGTTTGCGCAACAAGTTGTTTTGCCATGGTGACAAAGCTATTTCCCGGGCCAAAAATCTTGTTCACTTTAGGCACTGATTCTGTACCGTAAGCCATCGCTGCAATCGCTCCGGCGCCGCCACTTTCTACAATGGTTTTAATACCACATAGTTTTGCCGCATATAAAATGGCAGGGTTGATAGTTTCATCGGCTTTCACAGGTGTAGTAAGCACAACGGTTTGTGCACCACTCAACTGTGCAAGCACCCCTTGCATAATTACTGACGATGGCAGTGGCGCACTGCCACCTGGCACGTAAATACCTACCGCTTCAATGGCTTGATATTTAAGTTCACACAATACGCCAGGTTGCGTTGTTAACTTAATATCTTTAGGTAATTGTGCTTGGTGAAAGCGTTTTACATTGGCGTAGGCCGTTTCGATAGCGGCTTTTAACTCGTTTGATAATAACTGCTCAGCTTGGTTTATTTCTTCAACTGGCACTAATAAGCGAGGTGTTTCGCGCTTATCAAACTCTTTTGCCATCTTTAATAACGCTGCGTCACCTTGTGCTTTAACTGCATTTAAGATGTCGATGCAAATTGCTTCAACCTCTTTACTTGCAGTAACAGCAGGGCGGGTAAGTACCGCCTGCTGTGCTTGTTGATTTTCCTCATTCCAGCGAAACATGGATAATTACTCCATCATTTTTTCAATTGGCATAACAAGAATTGAGTTAGCACCTAGTGCTTTTAACTGTTCCATTGTTTCCCAGAAAAGGGTTTCGCTGCTAACCATATGTAGCGCAACATAATCGTCGCTACCAGCAAGCGATAGTAAAGTTGGTTGACCTGTGCCAGGTAGTAAGTCGCATACTTCATCAAGCTTTGCTTTTGGTGCGTGTAGCATGATGTATTTACTTTCTTTTGCTTGGCGTACACCACGTAAACGCGGCATTAGCGTATTGATTAAATCAAGTTTGCTTTGATCAGTTAGATTCTTGTTTTGAATTAAACATGCGTTTGATTCTAAGATGGTATCGCCTTGCATTAAGCCGTTTGCTTCTAACGTTGCACCTGTAGATACTAAGTCACAAATTGCATCAGCTAAACCAGCACGCGGCGCAACTTCAACAGAGCCCGTTAACATAACTGTGCTTGCGTTAATACCTTCGCGTTTTAGGTATTGGCTTAAGATTTCTGGGTAGGTAGTGGCAATGCGTTTACCTTCGAACCAGCTTTTATTTTGTGGACCAAGTTCTTGCGGCCATGCAAGTGCAAGGCGACAGTAACCAAAATCAAGCTTAGAAAGTTTGTTTACTTCGAATTCCACACCTTGGCGTTCGCGTTCGGCTTGTACTTCAACAAGTACGTTTTCACCTACGATACCCAAATCACACACACCGTCCATTACTAGGCCCGGAATATCGTCATCGCGTACACGAAGTACATCAATTGGCATATTGGTAGAGTGTGCGATTAAACGTTGTTCACGAAGATTTAATTTCACACCAAGTTGCTTTAGCAACTCTTGGCAGTCTTTTGATAAGCGGCCGCCTTTTTGGATGGCGATTCGTAAACGGTTGGTATTGCTCATTATTCATTTTCCTTTAATTCAAAAACTAAAAACCCCGAGGGAACCTCAGGGCGAAAATAAATAATTGGGTTGATTGCTCGCCAGAGGTTCCTTTTAGGAATAACCTCTCAGCGAAAAACCTGACAGGCTATTCCGGTGAATGATGGTGATGATGGATAGTTGTCAGATTGAAGCGCATAATTTTTCCTGTATTGCACTCGTTTGTATAAACCAGTACGTAAATCTGTTTAAATAAGTTACGTATATAGATAAACATGCTTTGCTAATATTTGGCAAGCATTTTTTTGCGAAATTAAAGTATATGCTATAACCGCCGATAATAAATGGATAGATAGGAGGTACAAATGGATATCATGATCCCCTTTTTAGGTCGAATTACACGGCTACAGTTAGAAAGTAAAGGCGCATTTCACATTGCGGGCGTAAAAGATGCGAACGTGCAGCGAATTGAACTTGAAAAACGCCAAAAACGAGAAATAGAGCGACGAAAAAAAGCTGCTAAAAAAGATGATAAAAGCGGTAAAAATGCCATAGAAGAAGATGAAGAGGGTAATAAACACCTAGATACATGGGCATAGCAGAAATTTAAGAAATTGTTTGTATGCAATAGACCATTTTTTTCTGCTAGGGTTAAGAAATACATGTGATTTTGATCAAAAGGCAATCTAATGGAACGACCAGCAGTGCCGTTAAATGAGCAAGCAAGGCTTGAAGAGCTTCGCTCTTTGGATGTATTAGACTCTCAGAGCGACCCCGCCTTTGACCGAATCACTCGCCTTGCCCAACAGTTTTTCTCTGTGCCAATTTGTGTCATTAGCTTAATTGACGAGCATAGACAGTGGTTTAAGTCATGTGTGGGGTTAGATGTGACAGAGACTGCAAGAGACATTTCTTTTTGCGCCCATGCAATTTTATATAAAGACCCCCTAGTGGTTGAAAATGCCTTAAACGATAAACGTTTTGCAGATAACCCGCTGGTAATGGGTGACCCAAATATTCGTTTTTATGCAGGTTGCCCAATCACACTTAAATCAGGAAATAGAATTGGCACTTTGTGCCTTATTGATCACCAACCTCGCAGTTTTAACAATAAAGATACTAAAGTTTTAAAAGACTTTGCAGCAATTGTCGAGCGTGAGTTTGCGGTTATGCAATTAGCAACCACAGATGAGCTTACCTTATTACCCAATCGTCGGGGTTTTATTAGCACAGCTGAACATTACCTTGATTTATGCATTCGCCAGCATTTAAAAGCAAAATTGGTATTTATAGATTTAGATAACTTTAAAGCAATTAACGACCAGTTCGGTCATGCTGCAGGCGATCGGTTGCTAAAAGATTTTGCAAGGTTGCTGGAAAGCTGCTGTCGCAAAGCGGATTTATATGCGCGGTTGAGCGGTGATGAGTTTGTAATTTTGTTTACAGATTTAAATACCAGTGATTGCGAGGCTATTATGCAGCGTTTATTTTTGTCATTCAGTCACTTACCTAATAGTTTTAATAATCAAGTTGAACTTAGCTTTTCCTATGGCATTGCCGATTTTTCAGATCAGCAGCCTTGCTCGCTGACTAAATTACTTGCTGTTGCAGACGCACGAATGTATGCCGATAAAGCACAAAAAAAGGCTCGATAATCGAGCCTTTAAAGTAAAAATCAGTGCTTAATTTTTCGCTTCTGCTGATTGAATACTGCTTTGGATCAACGGCGATATTGTCAAACCTTGTACGATAATCGAAAAGATCACCACCACATAAGTGACAATAACAATCAAGTCATGTAAATCAGAGCCTGCGATCATTACTTGATCGCGTGGGATGGCAGCTGCCATTGCAAGCGCTAACCCCCCCCGTAAGCCACCCCAAGTGAGTATTTTCACTGAGTGTTTATCGTACTGGCGGTACTTTTTAAAGAATACAAATGGCGTGCCTACACTTAAAAAACGAGCCAGCAACACCACAGGCACCATGAGTAAACCTAAGCCAATTTCTTCAAGAGTAATAGGCATGGTGACAATTAGCATTCCGATGATCAAAAACAGCAAGGCATTTAAAAAGCTATCTGTGGCATGCCAAAAGTCTTTCACGTAGCGAGTATCTTCAGGCCCGGTACGCTCTGTTGCTTTTGAACGAGTAATATTGCCAAGTAAGATACCACTGGTGACCATAGCAAGGGCACCTGAGATTTCCCAAATATTTGCTGCTGCAAAGCCGGCTGTTGGAATGGTCAGGGTTAGTAGCAAACGAATGTTCACATCGCGGCTATTAATAATTAAAAAATGCCCGACTAACGCAATCACCAGACCAAACACGATACCGCCAATTGCATCAACTAAAAACAATTCTGCAACATCAGTAAAGGTAGCTTCGGTGCCATAAAAGGCCACTGAAAATATCGTTGTGAAAATCACTAAACCAATACCATCATTAAACAAAGACTCACCTTCAACTTGCACAGAAATACCTTCTGGGGCTCGCATTTGTTTAATAATGGCTAACACTGCAATCGGGTCGGTTGGGCTGATTAAAGCACCAAACAATAAACAGTAAATAAACGGTACTGGCCAGCCAACAAAAGCAAACAAATAATAGCTTAAGTAACCAACGATAACCGTTGAGGTAATGGTTGAAAATAATACTAATGCGGTAATTTCCCACCGTTGCTTACGAAGGGCTGCTAAGTTGATTTCTAGCGCACCCGCGAACAGCAAAAAGCCGAGCATCCCTTTTAATAGCAACTGATTAAAGTTGATACTGGAGACAACTTGAGTCATTTCGAGGGCGGTGGTATCACCAAGCATTTTAACGGCAAGTATAAGAAGTAGAGAAATAACAACAGAACCTGTTGTTATAGCAATTGTAGTTTGCATTTTGAGGATGAATTGGTTAGCAAAAGCAATAAAAATAGCTAATGCTGAAAGAAAACAAATGAGGTACCAAGCATTCATTGTTTGACCTTAAATATTTGTATAACAAGACGCAGAAAGCAGTCACTTTCTGGCCGCATATAGTACGCCTCTAAAATAGGTATGTCACAGTGTTTATGCGATTTTTATGACATTTTAGAGTAAAAATTCAAGGTGCTGATTGCATATGTATAATCGCTGTTAATAATGTCTCAAAAGAGACAAAAAAAACCTGATGAATGTGCAATTATGATAACTTCAGTTAGGTCAATCAGCCTGTTTAAAGTGGGCTGATTCTTGGCTGGTATTTATAGCTCTGATTGGGTAAGGGATCACAATTCCTTCTTTTGCGTAACGTTGATGTAATGCTTTGATAAACGCAGATTTTACCCAAAAGCGGTTAAAGTACTCTTTTGCTCTTAACATCACCGTAAAATTGATGCTTGATTGGTCAAAAGTATGAAAGACTACAAAGGTCTCGTAATCATCGATGCCCCATTTATGGCTTTTTAAGATCTGTCTTGCTACATCCAAAGTTACTTGCTCAACTTTTTCAAGGTCGGAGCCATAATGAACACCCACCTCAACGGGGACGCTGAGCTCTTTTTCGGGATAAAAGTAGTTAATGATGCGTGATTTAGACAGCTGACTATTGGGGATGACTATCATGTTGTTCGGCAACATTTTCACCCAGGTTGAGCGCCAACCAATTTTCTCAACAAACCCTTGGTCGCCACTTTCAAGCTCTATAAAGTCGCCGACCCGAATTGGTTTATCAATCACCAACTGCACGCCAGAAAAAAAGTTTTCGAGTGTCGGTTGCAAAGCCAAAGCGACGGCAAGAGAGGTAATGCCTAATGAGGCAATAATTGGGGTGATTGATATGCCTAACGTGCCTAATAACACCAATAAGCCAACACACACAATAGCACAGCGGATCAAGCCTTTAATGATGCTATGACTATTCGAAACCACCACCGAGCGGGCACTGTAATAATCAACGGTACCAAATAAGAAATGATCTAAAAATAACACTAAGGCAAAAATACAAATGGATTTAGCGGTGGCCGCAATAGGTAAGGGGTGCTCAGCCATAAAGCCGGTGGTGTTCAATAACTGACCAAAAATGATCACAAGCACCATCATTGTGCATAAGGTCAATGGTGTAGAGAGTGAGTCAACCAATAAAGAGTCGAACACAAAGTCAGTGCGTTGAGTCCATTTTTTTAAACAATAGATAATTACAAACCTCAATAAGAACAAAGCGATAGCGGCTAGTGCAATGCCTCCAATGACAACCAGCCAAGGCTCATTTAGCCATTCATTTTGTATCAACTCAGTATTCATGCTTAGTCCTTAAATTCTAGGTACTTGGTATTGCTGCAAATTATGTACCCAGGCTTTTTGTGGATATTTAAGCCTTCAGCTTTGAACCACAAATAATGAAATGAGCAATATTAAATGCAAATAAAAGGTACAAATGTATATCAAATGTTATTATTTTGTATCAATAATTTTACACTTTCACTTTGTTTGTTAACAATTAATAAACTTTAATTTTCTTATCCTACTGTTAATTATAGGGTTTTAGTTTAGAGTTAATACTTTATTTGTAAATTTTTTGTTTCATTTTCAATTTCGTTCCAATCAATCTAGGCTGGTCACTAATCGGGAACAGTGCAGTCCGGTTACTAGGAAAATATTAAATACATAACAATCTAACGGAGCGTAAACGTGAATTTATCTAAAATCACACTAGCAACTCTTGCTGCTTTTGCTTTGACTCAAGCAACAAGTGCAGTAGCTGCGAACAAGAAATACCTAAACGAACAAACAGGGATTAACCAAGCTTTGCAAACCAATGCATCATCTGTATTGAGTGCAAATCCAAATCAGTTAGTTGGTTTAGGTGCAGGGAATGATTTAGTTGTATTAAAAGAAATCAAAACCAGTAACGGCAACACCACGCGCCGTTATCAGCAGATGTATCAAGGTCTACCTGTCATCGGCGATACGGTTAGCCTTACATTTGATGGTAATGGCCAATTAAAGCGCGCACATGGTGCAGCGGTGTATGACATTGCCGCCGACATCGACTCAGTGTCTCCGGCACTTAACAAGAAAAAAGCAATGGCGAAGGGCCTTGCTAACTCACCCGCAGCAATTAAATCAGTTGGGTTAAAAAAGCATAATGAACAATCACGCTTAGCTATTTGGCTAGATGAAGACAGCGTTGCACACCTAGTGTATGAAGTATCTTATGTGACGTATGGTGATAACCCATCTCGTCCGTATCAAATTATTGATGCAAACAGCGGTGAAGTTTTATTTAGCTTCGATAACTTACAACATGCCAGTGCAACGGGCCCAGGCGGTAACTTAAAAACCGGTAAATACATTTACGGTACTGATTTTGATAGCCTAGATGTTACTCAGTCAGGCAGTACTTGTACGATGAATAACGCTAACGTAAGAACCATTAATTTAAATGGTGGTACAAGTGGTTCGTCAGCGTATTCGTTTACATGCCCAGAAAATACCTTTAAAGAAATAAACGGTGCGTACTCGCCTTTAAATGATGCACATTATTTTGGTAACGTTATTTTCAATATGTATAGCGACTGGTTAGGTACCGCGCCTTTAACCTTCCAGCTAAAAATGCGTGTTCATTATGGTAATAACTACGAAAATGCATTTTGGGATGGCAGTGCCATGACATTTGGTGATGGTCAAAATACGTTTTATCCGCTGGTTAGCCTTGATGTATCGGCCCATGAAGTGAGCCATGGTTTTACCGAACAAAATTCAGGGCTTATTTATTCAGGTAAATCAGGTGGTTTGAACGAAGCTTTCTCTGATATGGCAGGTGAAGCAGCTGAGTTTTACATGAAAGGCTCAAATGACTGGTTAGTGGGTCAGGAAATCTTTAAAGGTAACGGTGCATTACGTTACATGAATAACCCCACCCAAGATGGCAGCTCGATTGACCATCAAAACAATTATTACTCTGGTATGGATGTGCACTACAGCTCAGGTGTATTCAACAAGGCATTTTATAACCTTGCAACAACACCAGGTTGGGATACGCAAAAGGCGTTCGTCGTGATGGCACGCGCTAACCAACTTTACTGGACAGCCAGCACAAACTGGGATTTAGCAGGTAACGGCGTGATGGATGCAGCGTGTGATTTAAATTATGAACCAGCAGATGTTCAAGCTGCGCTTGCGGCGGTTGGCGTGACTTCGAGCTTGAGTGCGGGTAGTAGCTGTGGAACAACGGAGCCACCTCCGGGCGGTGATGAAGAACTAACCAATGGTGTGCCACGTACAGGGATCAGTGGTGCTGCTAAAGATCAAATGTTCTTTACTCTTGAAGTGCCAGCAGACGCAACGAACTTGCAATTCAATACAACTGGTGGAAGTGGTGATGCAGACCTTTACGTTATGTATGGCGCAAAACCAACACTGAGCAACTTTGATTGTAAAAGCACTTCATCTAGCAGTACAGAAAGCTGCGCTATTAGTAACGTACAAGCAGGTACTTACTACGTAATGGTAGAAGCGTGGAATCAAATTTCAGGTGTATCACTCACAGGTAGCTATGATTCGGGTAGCGGTGGTGGTGTAACGCCGATTAACCGCACTGAGTCTAACTTGAGTGTAGCAAGAAATGGCTGGACTCGTTTTACACAAGATCTAGATGCGGGTTATTCGTCACTGGATGTGACTATTTCTGGGGGCTCTGGTGATGCTGACTTGTATGTGAATTTTGGTTCGCAATCGACAACATCTAGCTATGACTGCCGTCCATATAAAAACGGCAATAGCGAAACCTGTACATTTACAAACCCTCAAGCGGGTACTTGGTATATCGACCTTCGCGGCTACAGCGCTGCAAGTGGTGTAACTCTCACCATTTCGGCTAACTAGCCACCCTTTTAGGGAGCTTCGGCTCCCTTTTTTATTTTCATTAAAATACACATCATAAAAGGATTGATTATGACAACCCGCCTAACACAGTGCTTAGTAGGCTTTGCCACACTGTCACTGAGCCAACTAAGTTATGCAGCGCAAGACGAAACAATTTGGGTCACTATTGATGCCCTTGCTGCTGAGCACTTTCAACAAGATACCGTGAGTAAACGTAAACTAAACAGCAATTTTGCGATGCAAAAATCGGTTTTGAATCAAGTTAATTTTATGCGCGTTAACAAGCAGGATATCGCTGGTTTAAGTGAGTTTATGCACGATAACTATCATCGCTGCGGTGGTTTTGTAGCCCATGACTCATTAGCAGATGCAGAGCTCTATACCCAGCAATTAAATGCGGTTTCGCAGACTGCGATGAATGCGAGCCTAGTAAACTACAGTATTGATAATGCCGCGACAGTTAATGCGCTAATATCATCGATTGATAGTAGTGAACTGAGCGATACGGTTAATAGCATGATGAACTTTCATAACCGATATTATGCCGTGCAAAGTGGTGTTGATGCAGCTGATTGGTTAAAGAGCCATTGGCAGCAAATAGCCAGTAGCCGCAGTGATATCAGTGTTGAGTATTTTAACCATAGTTTTTCGCAATCATCAGTTATTGTGACCATTCCTGGTGCAGAAAAAGCAGATGAAATTGTCGTTATTGGTGGCCATTTAGACTCAATCAATCAGTCTAATCCAAGTAATGGCCGAGCTCCTGGTGCAGATGATAATGCCTCGGGTATTGCAGTGCTCACACAAACCCTCAAAGCAATAGTGGAAAATAACTATCAACCTCAGCGGACCATACAAATTATGGGGTTTGCCGCTGAAGAAGTAGGCCTAAGGGGCTCAAAAGATATTGCTCAAAGTTATAAAACACAGGGTAAGAATGTTGTAGGCATGGTACAGTTTGATATGACTGGCAATAACGGCAGTAGCACAGATATTGTGATGATGACAGATTACACAAACTCATCGCAAAATCAGTATTTATCGCAGTTGCTCGATGCTTACCAGCCCGCAGTGAGCTATGGCTTTGATCAATGTGGTTATGGCTGCTCAGATCATGCCTCTTGGTATCAACAAGGGTTTGCCGCCTCAATGCCATTTGAATCAACGATGAGTGACATTAACCCTTTGATCCACACATCAAATGATGCCCAATTTGATGCGGCTCACGCGAGTAAGTTTGCAAAACTAGCAGTGAGCTATGTTGCTGAAATGGCAAAAAATGCCGGTGATGTGGTAACTGAGCCGACTAATCAGCTTGAAAATGGCGTAGCTAAAACAGGTTTGTCGGGCGCAGCAAAAGATCAGTTATTCTTTACACTTGATGTACCCGCAATGAGCAGTAACCTTGAGTTTGTAACTGAGGGCGGCTCGGGCGATGCCGATTTATACGTTAAATTTGGCAGTAAACCAACTTTACAAGACTTTGATTGTAAAAGCACAACCTCTACAAGTAATGAAAGTTGTGTGATGTCGTCAGTTCAAACTGGCACGTATCATGTCATGGTTGAAGCGTGGAATGAGATTTCGAATGTGTCACTCACGGGAAGTTATAGCACCTCAGGTGGCGGCGAAAACGTTGACCGAACTGAGACAAACGTGAGTGTCGCTACCGGTAGTTGGCAGCGCTTTACTCAACAAATACCGGCAGGCCTTAGTAATTTAACGGTGACTATATCTGGCGGTAGTGGCGATGCAGATTTGTATGTTAACTATGGCTCAGCGTCAACAAGTTCAAATTATCTATGTCGGCCCTACAAAAATGGTAACGAAGAAAGTTGTCAATTTGATAACCCACAAAGTGGAACTTGGTACATAGATTTACAGGGTTACCGAGCTGCATCGGGCGTTACATTAACGATTCAAGGACAATGATTTAAACGCAATCATACTTTTAACCATGAGGAAGCCTTGCTTCCTCATTTAGTCTTGCCCTTGGCAAGTCAGTTACGTAAAATCTGCCCATCACTTTTAATCTATTGGCGAAGTTTATCAAACAACTTTTCAGTGCCACTGGCCCCCTTGCACTTTCTCTTGATGGATATACTCCTCGGCAGCCACAAATTGACATGGCTGTTGCAGTTGATGATGCCTTAAAAAAACGTCACCAATTAGTGGTTGAGGCGGGCACAGGCACGGGTAAAACCTATGCTTACTTAGCGCCTGCGTTAAAATCAAAAGGCAAAACCATCATCTCTACGGGTTCAAAAGCACTACAAGAGCAGTTGTTTCACCGTGATTTACCCAATTTAGTCAAAGCACTGAGCGCTACTAAAAAAGTTGCCCTTTTAAAAGGCCGCGCGAATTATTTGTGTACGTATCGTTTAAGTCAGCATGTTGCGCATGTGCCAACTGATGATCCTGATGTAATGCATCAACTCGCGATGGTAGCAAAGTTTGCAAGTGAAACCCGTTCCGGCGATTTGGCAGATTGTATCGGCATAGAAGAAGACGCCAAGGTACTTCCTTATGTTAGCTCAACCGCTGATAACTGTTTGGGTAAAGAGTGCCCCGATTTTCAAGACTGTTATATTCGCAAAGCCCGCTTAAATGCCATGGAAGCCGATGTAGTGGTGATCAACCATCATTTGTTTTTTGCTGATATGGCTGTGAAAGACACAGGTTTCGCTGAATTAATGCCCACGGCAGACGCCTACATTTTTGATGAGGCGCATCAGCTCAGTGAAATTGCCAGTGACTATTTTGGTGAAAGTGTTAGCACTAAAAAGCTGGTGGATTTAATTAATGACTTACGTGCGATATACCGTGCAGATATCCCCGATATGCTGCAATTAGGTAAAACCCTCAACAAGTTAGAAACCAGCGTGGCAGATTTACGCTTGCAGTTTGGGCTTGATGGTAGCCGTGGTGATTGGCGTGAAAAGCTGGCTGATAAAGAGATTTGTGCAGCACTGCACCGGGTCATTAGCGACCTCGACTTTTTATACCAAGTATTAAAGTTATGCTTAGACCGTAGCGAAAAAATAGAGCATCCGTTTGAGCGCACACTGGCCTTTAAAGGTCAGTTAGAGCGGGTATTTGATACCGCACAAACGGGCTATAGTTATTGGTACGAAACCACTCGCCGATACCTAACGGTAAACATTACACCACTTAATGTATCGGCTAAATTTGCACAGATGATGAAAGACACAGGAGCAGGTTTTGTGTTTACATCGGCGACTTTATCGGTCGATAACGACTTAGCGCACTTTAACGCTAGTCTTGGCTTAAAACCAACGCAAAGCATGATTGTTGAAAGTCCGTTTGATTATCAACAACAAGCACTACTTTGCTTACCGCGCTACTTACCTGAGTCACATGCGAATAATATGCCCCACGCAATTATCAAGCTGACCCTTGAGTTGATTAAATCAGCAAAAGGTCGCTGTTTTGTGCTGTTTACTAGTTATCGTATGATGCACTTAGTGGCTGAAGGTTTAACCACGCAGATGGATTATCCGGTTTATATGCAAGGGCAAATGTCTAAACGCATTATCCTTGAGAAGTTTACCCGTCACGGTAATGCCGTTTTACTCGGCACAGCCTCATTTTGGGAAGGCGTAGATGTTAGAGGCAGTACATTAAGTTGTGTTATCATTGATAAATTGCCGTTTGCCGCACCAGATGACCCATTGTTGCAAGCAAAAATGCAAGATTGCCAGTTACAAGGCAAAGACCCATTTGCGCATATTCAATTACCCCAAGCGGTCATTGCATTAAAGCAAGGGGTAGGGCGACTTATTCGCGATAGTAAAGATAAAGGTGTGTTGGTTATTTGTGATAACCGCCTAGTAACACGCCATTACGGCCAAGTATTTTTAAAAAGTTTGCCACCTATGCGCCGCACGCGCGATTTAGCAATGGCAAACGCGTTTTTAGAACAGATCAATTAGAGTAACTTAGATGATTAAACACAATATTCTTGCCTTAGATGCATCAACTGAAGCTTTATCGCTGGTGCTACATTATCAAGGGCAAACATTTCATCATTTTGAAGAGTGCCCACAGCAGCACAGCCAAAAGATTTTGCCTTTAATTGATGAGTTACTCGTAAAGGCGCAATGTAAACTAACCGACTTAGATGTGATTGGTTTTGGTCAAGGACCGGGTAGCTTTACGGGCGTGCGTATCAGTGTTGCGATTGCACAAGGTTTAGCTTATGCCGCACGCTTACCTTTGGTTGGCGTATCAACATTGCAGATGATGGCACAACAAGCGTTTGAGCAAGACCAAGCCAGCGATGTGTTTTCTGCTATTGATGCACGTATGGGTGAAATTTATTACGCTCATTATAAAGCTGATGATAATGGCCTGATGACGCTTGTTGATGAAGAGCAAGTCATTAAACCTGAGTTGCTAACGCTACCTGAAATGGCTGCAACAGCGGTGGGTACAGGTTGGCAGACCTATCCTGCACTTGTTACTGAACTTGCAAATGTAAGCTTAAATGAAAACATTTTACTGCCTGATGCGAAGTACATGCTGGCCTCGGTTGCCACTGCTTATGCTCACGGTGATACAGTCACTGCAGCGAATGCGCAGCCTAAATATGTTCGTGATACAGTGACTTGGAAAAAGCTACCTGGCCGAGAGTAACTGAGAGAGTAACGAGACTTGCGTGCCCGTCAATTATGGCACATAATTTAGTCATGTTTGATGTGGAATTACGAGTTTGACTTTACCTATTGGCTCAGGCTTTTATACCGGTGACATTCCCGGTCAATATAGCCGTAAAAATACCATTACTGATAAGCCTAAAGCGATATCAGACCAAACGGCTGAGCAAAAATCGTCAACAGAGTATGTTAAATCAAGTCCTCAAGCTGTTGCTATTGCCGATGAATTTAAAGCTGAGTCGCAAAGCTATCAGCAAACAATTTATGACAAACCAAGCAACCCAAAAACCAGTCGCGCGATTTCAACCTATACGGAATTTGCTAACTTAGAGCGCCGCGCCGAAGTGCAAAGCCTTATTGGCGTTGATGTATATGCATAGCTAACTGGTATGATTAATAAAAGCTAAAACTGAATTCATAAAAAAGCCTAAACAAAATGTTTAGGCTTTTTTATGATTGAACAGTATTTCTAAGCAATAAAATTACTGCTTAATAAAATCTATCAGCTTGTCGGCAATCGCAGTATTGTTTTGCGAACCGTAGAAATCTTCTGCACGTTTACCATAGGCAAATACTTGTACATCAATAGCGGTGTGGCCACCAGTAGTCCACCCCGTGAAGCTGGCATGATTGATGATATCTTTTACAGCAAGTAGCAGTGCTTTATCGCCCATTTTCTTAGCTTCGCTTAGCTTGATGCTGTTTGCATCAGTAAATTCGATATCAGAATACTTTTGCCATACTGCTTTTAAGTCATCGTTTTCAAGTAGATCTTTTGTGATAGTGCCGGCAGTTGCTTTAACACCTTTAACAACGTCAGTTTCCCACTTATATTGACCATGCGCGCCCAGTGTTAAGCCACCTGTTGAGTGATCGGCAGTGATAACAAGTAGGGTATCTGGGTTTTTATCTACATACGCTTTTGCTTGCTCAATCGATTTAGCAAAGTCGTCCATTTCGCCCATTGCACATGCAATGTCGTTTGCATGACCACACCAGTCAATTTGGCTACCTTCGATCATTACAAAGAAACCTTTGTCGTTTTGACCATCAAGTAAATCAAGTGCTTTAGTTGTCATTTGCGTAAGGCGCGTTGGATTTTCGTCAAGCGCAAACGGTAAACCAACTTCAGCAAATAAACCAAGAGCAGGAACTTGCTTTAAGTCATTCATTGCAGCAAAGTCATCGCTGTATTGATAGCCAGCGGCTTTAAACTCTTCCACTAGATTACGGTCTTCACGAACGTAATATTTCGTGCCGCCACCTAACATTAAATCAACCGGTAATTTACCCGCGATTTTGTTATCGATATAGTCGTTAGCAATCTCGTCGTAGTTACGGCGTGATTCGTTATGTGAAGCAAAGCTTGCTGGTGTGGCGTGGTTAATTTGCGAAGTAGCTACGAGAGCTGTTGTCATACCGCGCTCTTTGGCAACTTCAAGCATAGTTTTTACAGGTTTTTTATCAGTATCAACGGCAATTGCGCCATTATAACTTTTATGACCACTGCTTAGTGCTGTTGCACCTGCAGCGCTATCTGTTACATAGGTATGATCGTCAGGGTAGGTATGTGCCATCCCACGTAAAATTGTATCGAAAACAGTTGGGTCAACAACTTTAGTTTTTGGATCATCTTTAAAGTAACGATATGCAGTTGTGTACGCTGGGCCCATACCATCACCAATCATATAAATGATGTTTTTTGGTGCTGATTCAGCCATTACTGAGCCTGCTGAGCATAATAATGCTAAAAGACTTAATTTTAATTTCATTGATGTAACCTTATTATTGTGCCCTTATTTATACTGCGGGGATTATTGTATACTAGCCAGACGATAAATAAACGCCTTTAAGTTGAAACGCTTAATAAATAGGAGTAATTGTGCAACCTTTTTCTTTTCAAACTGGCACACAGGCAATGCATGGCCTAACCTTTGGACATGGTGAAGAGGTTGTGATTGCCTTACATGGTTGGCTTGATAACGCACATAGTTACATACCTATGTTACAAAATGCGAAGCTAAATCAGCGTTGGTATTGCCTTGATTTTCCTGGCCATGGTTTATCTGATTGGCGAAGTAGTGACGCCCATTATTACTTTATTGACTACATTGATGACGTCTATAAGTTTATTGAGTCGCTTGATGTAACGAAAGTGCATTTAGTTGGCCATTCTATGGGCGCCATGGTGGCTGGCGTTTTTGCGAGCTGCTTCCCTGAAAAGGTAGCATCGGTAAACTTTATTGAGGGAATTGGCTGCGTTACAACCAACAGCAATGAAGTGAGCGGCCAACTTCGTAAAGCAATATTAAATAGAGCGCGGGTAAACAGCAAAGGCCCTCGCGCATTTGACTCAAAAGCGCACATTATTAGTGCAAGGCTTGCAAGTGGTGACCTTGAATACCCACAAGCTGAGTTATTAATGACACGAAATAGCTACGAAAAAGCAGGCAAGTGGTACTTAACAACCGATCCAAAGCTTAAAAATCACTCAGGATTTCGCTTTGATGAAGCACAATGTATTGCAACCATTAAACAAATTAACGCGCCATGTCAGCTTATTTTAGGCGATGAGGGGTTTCCTTTTGTAAAGCAAAACTTAGAAGCATATGGTAAATATTACAAAGAGTTAAAAATTCATAAGATACCTGGTGGTCACCATTGCCATATGCAATTTCCTGCATTAACCTTAGAACACGTTCATGCATTTATTGGGCAGTATAAAGCAAGTTAATTGTATAATTGCACCAAATGTGGGATTATCTGCACCATTAGAGTATTTACTCCATTGAGAAACGGCCTTAGTTAGCTTAAGGTTATTAAAAAATATAATTATAAACAGGAGCTAAGAGTGGAAAAAATCTGGCTTAAACGCTACCCAGAAGGTATGCCTGAAACAATCGACCCTGAGCATTATCACTCGCTACTCGACTTGTTTGAAAAAAGTTTTGCTGACTTTAGTGACCTTCCAGCTTTTACCAACATGGGTAAAGAGTTGACCTATCGTGAGTTAGACAGTGCTACAAAACGTGTTGCGTCGTACATTCAAAATGATCTTGGTCTTAAAAAAGGCGATAAAGTAGCGGTTATGATGCCGAACTTACTACAAACGCCTGTGACTATCTTAGGTATTCTTCGTGCAGGCTGTGTAGTGGTGAATGTAAACCCACTTTATACCGTGCGTGAATTAGAGCATCAGTTAAATGACTCAGAGTCTTCAGCAATTTTTATTCTTGCAAACTTTGCCGATACTCTAGAGAAAGCATTACCAAAAACTAACGTCAAGCACATCGTGGTTACTCAAGTGGGTGACATGGTCGGCGGCCTTAAAAAGCACATCGTTAATTTTGTGGTGAAGCACGTTAAGAAAATGGTGCCTAGCTACTCATTGCCAAATGTGATCAAATTTGCAGATGCGCTTGCTGGTGATGAAGCTGGTTACAAAAAACCTGAAGTTGATTTAAACGACTTAGCATTTTTGCAATACACAGGCGGTACAACGGGTGTATCTAAAGGTGCAATGCTATCGCATGGCAACATGGTTGGTAACCTTGAGCAAGTATCAGGTTGTCTAGACAAAGTATTAGAGCGCGGAAAAGAAGTGGTTATCACAGCACTGCCGCTTTATCACATCTTTGCACTGACAGCGAACTGCCTAACATTTATGAAATACGGTGGTTTAAACGTACTTATCACAAACCCTCGTGATATGCCGGGCTTTGTTAAAGAGCTAGCACAGCACAAATTTACGGCGGTAACGGGTGTAAATACGCTATTTAACGGTTTACTAAATACCCCAGGTTTTGCTGAACTTGATTTCTCAAGCTTAAAAATGTCACTTGGTGGTGGTATGGCGGTACAGCGTCCAGTTGCTGAAAAATGGCAAGCTGTAACGAAGACAAAATTAATGGAAGGTTATGGCTTAACTGAATGTGCGCCACTTGTAACTGTTAGCCCTTACGACCTTGAAGGTTATAACGGTTCAATCGGTTTACCTGCTCCTAGCACTGATATTAAGCTTATGCTTGAAAATGGTGAAGAAGCAGCGAAAGGTGAGCCGGGCGAGCTTTGGGTTAAAGGCCCACAAGTTATGCAAGGTTATTATAACCGCCCAGATGCAACAGCAGAATGCTTAAAAGATGGCTGGTTTGCAACAGGTGACATTGCTACTTACGATGATGAAGGCTTCTTCTACATTGTTGATCGTAAGAAAGACATGATTATCGTATCTGGCTTCAACGTGTTCCCAAATGAGATCGAAGAAGTAGTCGCTATGCACGATGGCGTGCTTGAAGTAGCAGCTATCGGTATCCCTCACGAGGTCAGTGGCGAACAAGTTAAAGTTTTTGTCGTGAAAAAAGATCAATCTTTAACTGAAAAAGATATAATAAAGCACTGTCGTGATAATTTAACGAACTATAAGGTGCCTAAACTCGTTGAGTTTAGAGATGAACTACCAAAAACAAACGTTGGTAAGATTCTAAGAAGAGCCTTAAAGGACGAAGAAAAATAATTAAAGCCGGCATTAGCCGGCTTTTTTATGGTAAAGAAAGGGGTATAAGTGCAATATCAACTGATCGAAACGCAAAATCAATTAAATGATTTTGTAGAAAAAATTACAGGTAAACCGGTTCTGGCAATTGATACCGAGTTTATGCGTCGTCGTACGCTTTACCCTGAAGTTGCACTTATTCAAGTATACGATGGTGAGCATTTAGCGTTAATCGACCCTCTGGCTGAGCTGTCGCTTTTTGATTTTTGGCAAGTACTTAAAAACCCTGAGGTGTTAAAGGTACTACATTCACCGTCAGAAGATATTGAAGTGTTTCAAAAATACGCTGGCTTTGTACCAACACCACTGTTTGATACCCAGTTTGCACTACAAATACTAGGCCATGGTAACTGCATGGGCTTTGCGCACATGGTTAAAGAGTTACTTGATATCGAAATTGATAAAAGTGAATCGCGTACTAATTGGTTACAGCGCCCGCTCACTGAAAAGCAGCTAGATTATGCCGCTGCCGATACGTATCACTTATTGCCTTGTTTTGAAATTATTAAAAAACAAATTGATGAAGCTGGCTTTTTTGACATTGTTATCAGCGAAAGCGAGTTAGTCGCGCAAAAACGTGCTTACCAAACGCCCGCAGAGCAGCTCTACAAAGACATTAAAAATGCATGGCAATTACGACCGCACGACTTAGCGGTATTACGCGAGCTTGCTGCATGGCGCCGTGAAAAGGCTGAGCGCAAAAACCTCGCGCTTAACTTTGTGGTTAAAGAGCACAACATGGTTGAAATTGCTAAGCGCAAGCCTGCAAGTTTAAATGCGTTACGCAGAGTGCCAGGTGTTGAGCCAATGGAAGTTAACCGTTCGGGCGTTGAAATTTTAAAATGTATTGAGCGTGGTAAAGCTGTTCCTGTTAGTGAACAACCAGCACAATTAAAACGATTAATTGATTTTCCGGCATATAAAAAAGCCGCAAAAGATATTAAACAAAAAATTACTAAAGCTGCAAAAGAGCAGGGCATTCCTGAAGATGTATTGGCCTCTAAAAAACAGATTAACCAGCTGATCAGCTGGAATTGGAAGCTCGATGCCGATGAACGTAAAGCAGCATCAAAGCCAGATCTATTCAACTCATGGCGCTATGAGTATGTGAAAGACGTACTTAAAGAGTGGCAAAACTAATAAAAGCCCTTTATTGCTATTTACTTATCATTATAGGCCCTGAAACTTGCTGCGTTTATGAGTTACCTGTAACCAATGCAGCAAGTTATAATCATACCGTTTTAATCTTTGTAGTTGTCTAGACGTTAAACTATAAAAAGGGGCAAAAATAAAAAACTTTTCACCTATAATAATTACACAATTAAACCCAAACTTAGAATATTGTTTAATCAACTTCGTTTTAGTTGCTTCTATATGCGCGTTGCCAAAAGGCGAGCTATAAAATACTCCGTGGCGACAGATTGTGAGTTCATTTTTACTACTAAGTATTAATAATGTTAGAACTAACGAAATTAACATGAATAGTATAAGAAGCGGCTCATATAAAAAGTGCTTCTGTGAAAGGGTTTTTAAAAGGTATACAAAAATAGCCTCAAGGCTAGCTAACATCAGCCATATGCTTTTTTCAGAAGTCTTTCTTAAATTCAATACTTTCATTCTCAGTCCTTGAGAGGTTTTTTAATATAATACTTCGCAACTTAGATAAAACAATCTGCCGAAAAAATGAAAGTAAAAGCTGTTTTTAATGTTTTATTATTAATTCCTAATGGTGTGATTTATTTATCTTGTTGAAAATAAATAAGATATTAAACAATGAAAGGTATAAGATATATCTAAAAGAGGGTAGTAGAATAAGTCACGTCATATATCTCCATTAAGGATAATGAGTTATTGAAAACGGCCAAACTATTCTTTGTACATATTTTTGTGAAAATGATCGACGAGAGTATATTAATGTATTTATCTTTACATAAAAGATTTTAAAAAACTTGTAATAGCAATACCTTAAGTAATTTGTTAAAACTATATCAAAGAGGTAAGCCACATAACAAACCGCTGTAGATCTGGAAGGAACATGCTGGGATTAAAGAATGTGAATCGTCCCCGCTTGTTAATATAGCCATCCTTTTTGTCCCTATGCGAGATGGGTGGTACATTTAAGGATATTCCCGCAATTAATTTTGACGTTGATATTTTTTAAATATAAACAGATGCATTGAACGGAAATTTAGGAGTGCTTTTGTGAAAGGGACTGCATTCATTCTTCTCATCGTAGCAGTTTTCGGTATTCTAAAACTCATTGCTCCGAAGATTGTGGAGTTTTTGCCTGAGTGGGTAAATGGACTTATTTTTCTCATTGTATTTTTAGTTTTGTGTTTTCAATTTGGGCGATTTATCTTTAAACACCGAAGAAAGGACGATTAGCTGTTCGTTTTAAAGCGTATAACAAACAATTTAAGCCGTCGTTCGGTCGTTTCCACAGTGTGATTTTGGCATCAATAGGATTAAGATATGGAAAACTATGCACTAGCTGGCTTGGGGTTGCTAATAGTGTTCAATATATTAATTAGTTTAGTAATTTCTAAAAGAAATGATTTTGAAACTTTTCAAAAATTAGCACAAACAGTGCTGGTTTGGTTACTCCCCGTCATAGGTGGAGCTGGGATCTTGATATTCTATAAAAGTATAGATAAACCAATCAGGAAACCTGAAAGCTTTGCAAAACGTTCTGAAGGCAATAGCTCCTGGCAAGATTAACCCTAATATAGAGCTGTGAGTGAGCAACTATTTAAATTAAATCCGAGCCATGAGCTCACGTGTTTAAAGCGAGCTCACTTCTAAAGTAACCCTACAAACCAAGTAAAATCTTATCTAAGTTTTGTTTTGATTTAGCAACGCTTTGTAGTGGGGTTAATCCGCTTGGGTATTCTTCTTGCTCAAGCACTAACCATTTGGTGTTGCCGTGCGACTCTAAACTATCGATGATGGCAGGCCAATCAATGTCGTTTTCGCCGATAATAGGGCTCAGGTTGCTCCCCTCAATCGTACGTACTTTAATGTGCGTAGCAAGCGTGCGGTTAGGGTACATTTTAATAAAGTAGATTGGATCTTTAGCAGCGTAATTGACCCAGCCAATATCTAACTGTAATGGCATGGTCTTGGGGGTATTAGTGGCAATGTAATCCCAAAACGTTGCGTTATTAAATGCATTAAACTCTTTATTATGATTGTGAAAACCGATCTTCATATCAAAGCGGGTCGCATAATCACTGACTTTAGTAAGCTCTTTAACCAGAGACTTAACTCCCTCAGGGTGCCATGCTCTTTCATCCCAAGGTACATAAAGTGTAGTAACGCCAAGGGTCTTGTAAAACAGCAGGGTGCTATCAATGCTGTTTTCACTGAGTGCATCAAAGCCGATATGGGCGCTACTGGCAACTAAGCCTAATTCACTGAGCTTTGCTTTCAAGGCTGCTGGGTTATTTGAGTATGGGCCAAAGTCTCCGGCAAACTCCACGCCGTCAAACTCCATTTCGGCAAGAGACTTAAGCGTACCGTCAAAGTCATTTTTTAAAGTGTCTTTGACTGACCATAGCTGCACACTCACGGGCAGTTTTGCGAATAATTGACCACTAAATACAAGGCTAATAATGAGCAATAAAATGCGGGTTTTAAACATACTTCAATCCTAAAAAAGCAGGGGGCTGCCCCCCTGCACAGTGTTACAAATAACACAAGGGGGAAAGTTAATCGATATAGGCGTACTCGCTTAAACCAAGCTCAGCTAAAACCTGATCTAAATGGGCTTTTGCTTCATCAGAAGGGCCAGGGTAATCGCCTGCAATAGGCACATTACCAAGGTAACCTATGTCTTTACAGCCTTCAGGTGTACAGAAAAAGGCAGCAAGCACTAACTCTTTAAAGCGTAAAAAAGCTTTACCAATACGCTGAAATTGTAGAGGTGTTTGCTCGTTTAAAAACGCAATATCGTCTAAAATCGCGCGATGTTGCTTTTCGTTAAGTGCAACAAATTGCTTTTTAAAACGAAGCTGTGCTTCATCGTCAAGCCATGCTAATGAATTTAAAATTTTAATTCTATCGCGTTGCTGGCCTTCATACGGTGCGCTTACCCATTCATTAATAACAGCCGGTACTTGTAGCTCACTGGCTGAAGGAATAGCGCCTTCGCGCGGTACAATGTAATCAGCTAAAAGCGCTACTAACGTGAGTTCGTCTGCTGTTAAGGTCAGTGGCCAAGGTGATTCTGGTGGCATCACCAAATTAGGATCTTGACCATAGCCTTTAGCGGTTACAGGCTTGATATCTAAATCAGGCCAATGCTCTTTTGCCGAGACTGCAACGTCATCTTCTAGTGCTTTTGTGCAGCCAGCAGTTAAACCAATCGCTGAGCCCGCAGCTAATAGACCAAGCCATTTTAAAGACTCACGGCGGCTCATGTTAGAAACATAGTTATATGAGTCGTGTTCGTTACGATGATGCATAATTAAAGTACCCCGTTATCAATTTGTTGAGCAAGCCAAGTTGAATTACGCATTGCCAGTGTCATGATGGTGAGCGTACAGTTTTTATGAGGGTTAGAAGCAAATACCCCCGCATCCATTACAAATAGGTTATTACAATCCCATGTTTGACCCCATTGATTGGTGACTGAGTCTTTCTTTGAGCTGCCCATTCGTGTGGTGCCCACTTCGTGAATGATTTCGCCACCTTTTGAAATTGCTTTTTCAGCAGGCGGGAGTTCGCCAACAGTCGCACCCATGTTTTCGAGGATTTGCTTCGCGGTTTTTAAACCATGCTCTATTTGCTTTAATTCTCTGTCAGACCACTTAAAGTGGAACTTTGATACCGGAATACCCCATTTGTCTTTAACGTTTTCGTCAATTTCCATGTAGGTATCTTTGTTCGGTAACATCTCGCCACGCAGAGCAAAACCAACGTAAGAGCCATATGCATCACGAATTTGCTGTTTAAGAGCTGGGCCATAGCCTTGTTTATCACCTGACACACCCGAACCCGGCTGGCCAAAGCCACTGCCAATTTCAAAGTGATAACCACGTGGGAAATCTAATTCATTGTTAGCTTGTGCTTGATGACCCCACCAAGGAATAAATAAGTGATTAGCGGTATGTCCATCTTCGTTATAACGTGGGCGACCTTTAAGTGCCGGAATTTGCGCACCTAACCATGCACCCGTCGAATCCATTAAGTTTCGACCTACTTGGCCACTTGAGTTAGCAAGGCCTTTAGGGTGCTTTTTATTCTTTGAATTTAATAAAATACGCGCTGATTCACAGGCGCTAGCCGCTAAGATAACCACATCGGCATCAACAGTGTGTTCGGTTACTGAGTGTTTATCAACATAGGTGACGCCAGTGACTTTACCTTGCTCATCAACTTTGACTGATTTAACCATGGCATCGGTAATGACTTTTAAGTTACCAGTGGCTTTTGCCATTGGCAGTAATGATGTCGTAGTTTGAAAAGCTGCACCAATTGAGCAACCAGAGCCACATGGTGTTGCATAAAAACACGCCATGCGATCATCTTTAGGTCGAGTTAATACCGCGCGATGCATAGGCACTGCTTGAATGCCCATTTTCTTTGCCGAAGCGGCAATTAAAAGCTCAGGAACACGCGGCTTTGGTGGTGGCTGTAAAATACCCGGTGACGAATCTGGCATATCTTCATGGCCTGTATTGGTGCCACATACACCCACAAGTTCTTCAGTTTTATCGTACCAAGGTGCTAAATCAGCGTACTCAAATGGCCAGTCGGCACCGTGACCATCTCGGCTTTTGCCTTTAAAATCGTGCTCACTAAAGCGTAATGAATAGCGGCCCCAGTGGTTAGTTCGACCACCTAACATACGTGCGCGCCACCAATAAAAGTCGCTTCCTTTGGCGCTGGTGTATGGTTCATCAGGCACTTGCCAGCCGCCATCAACGGTTGCATCGTAAAAGCCAAAGTTTTTGTCTTTGTTACCAGCCCCCATAAGTGGAGCCTCACTGTTACGACGAAACATCGGGCTTTCTGTTTTCGGGTCATAATTACGTCCCGCTTCAAGTAATAATACTTTGTGGCCAAGTTTGGTTAGCGTATAAGCGGCCATTGCACCGCCAGCACCCGAGCCAACAACTAATACCTTATGTTTAAAATCAGACATCTTATAGCTCCTTGATTTTTATATTTTTAAACCACACTTTGTCACCATGGTCTTGAAGCCCGATATGACCTTGTTCAGCCGTTGCAAAGTCTTTCCAAGTTGCAAACTTACTGCCTTTAACAAGGGTGTTCCATGTTGTGCTGCCAATCACAATGCTGGTGGTGCTAATACCGTTTTGCCAAACTTGTAAGTGGTTGTCTTGCATTTTAATGCGTACATGGTTCCAGCTATTTGCTGGTTTGTGAGCCGCAACTGGGGCTGCAAATAAATCGTAAATTGACCCCGCTAAGTGCGAGTCAATTTCGGTATCTGGGTGTTCTTCGTTATCGATAATTTGAATTTCAGGCGCATGAGAGTAAATCATCTGTCCGGTTTCATCTGCTAATACAAAAATACCGCTATTGCCTTTGGTAGAGATTTTCCAATCGATCTGTAATTCAAAGTTTTGGTACTGCTTTTTAGTAAGCAGGTCGTCACCACCTTTGGTTAATGTCATAGCGCCATCTTCAACGACCCATGCAGGATTTAAAGATTCGCTTTTAAAATTACGCCATTGCGACATATCTTTGCCGTCAAACAACAACTGCCAGCCAGTTTGCTTTTCTTGTTGTGTAAGCTGATTGTCAGCCGCATTAGCGAGTGCACAGCTACTAACGGTGATCATTAAAGTCAGTGCTTTAAGAGATTTAAACATTGTGTGTTCCTCGACGATTTACTTGCTTAAGACGCACATTTTTCGGTGCGTTTGTTGTTATTAATTACCAAATGCAACCCAATGAATGCGACGATTAAAATAATTGGGAAGATCAGTAGGTTTTGTAATACAGCCTGTCCGGCTAAAATTTCAATTTGTTCAGCGCTTGCGCCACTTGCCTGTGCCGATGAGCGTGCCGTATCTATCCAGCTACCAATTACAGGGTTCCAGATGCTCATTGCAAACATGCCTGCACCGCCCATTAACGACATACCCAGCGCCCCTGACTTTGGAATGTATTCAGCAACGCAGCCAAGCATGGTCGGCCAAAAGTAGGTAACCCCAAGAGCAAATAATATGGCCGCTATATAAATCATGCTGCCCTCGGCTTGGCTCATCATGAAGATACCTAAGCTTGCACAAATGGCAGAGCCAAGTAATACACCGGTAGGGTTGAGCTTATGCACTATAGGGCCTGCAAAGAAGCGACCAACCGCCATTAGGCCAGTGATCAAGGCTAATACCACCATAGGAGAGGCACCCGATGAACCTAAAATACGCTCAATCCATTGTTGTGTGCCAAATTCAGTGGTTGCGGTAAACGTCATGCAGGCAATTAAAAAGATGTATAACGGCGTAAATAAGTGGCGAATATTGCTGCTGGTAGAGTGAGTGCGTGTATCAAAGCGTGGGAATTGTGCTTTGATCAGCATAGCGCCATAGATAACCGTAGGAACTAAAATTAACGCTACTTGCCATTGCCAGTTTAAACCCGCTCCCGACATAAAGTTCGACGCAAGTGCGCCAATCACAATGCCACCTGGGAACCAAACATGAAAACGGTTTAGCATAGTGGTGGTGTTTTTAGGGTACATTTCTGCAATCAGCGGGTTACAGCCAGCTTCAACAGCGCCGTTGGCAAAACCAATTAAAAAGGTAGAAACCAGTAAGCCCCAAAAACCATCAGCTGTTATGGTCAAAACAAGGCCAAGTAAATGACAGATAAAGGCTAACGCCACTAATTTCTTAGCGCCAATGGCATTATAAATAATACCGCCGACCATAGTCGCAACCGGAAAGCCTAAAAATGCCATGGCATTAACCCAACCTAATTCGGTGTCGGTTAAGCCAAACTCACTGCCAAGTTGACCCAAAATACCAGCACGAATGGCAAAGGTCATAGAGGTCACAATCAGTGCTATACAGCAAAGCCGAAAGACAATGCGGTTATAATTATTGTTGTCCATATTGTGTGTCCTGTGTGTTCTATTGTTGTCGGTTTTATAAACCTAAAATTCGATTATTACGCTCAGTGTTTGTTGCGCCACTGGCAAAATCGTCAAAGGCTTTGTCTGTTGGGTTTATTAAATGTGCTTTAATAAACTCAGCGCCTTCTCTTGCCCCATCTTCTGGGTGCTTTAAGCAACATTCCCATTCAAGTACAGCCCAACCATCAAAACCATATTGAGTTAACTTGCTGAAGATTTGCTTAAAATCTACTTGGCCATCACCTAAAGAACGAAAACGCCCTGGTCGGTCTTGCCAGTTTTGAAATCCACCATAAACACCTGAACGGCCATTTGCGATAAATTCGGCATCTTTGACATGAAACGCCTTAATGCGCGAATGATAAATATCGATAAACGCTAAATAGTCGAGCTGTTGCAATACAAAATGGCTCGGATCATAAAGAATATTAACGCGTGGGTGATTATTGGTTGCTGCTAAAAAGCGCTCAAATGTCACACCATCATGTAGGTCTTCACCCGGATGCAATTCATAACACACGTCCACGCCATGCTCGTCAAAGCAATCTAAAATAGGTAACCAACGCTTAGCAAGTTCACTAAAACCTTGTTCAACAAGTCCTTGTGGACGCTGTGGCCACGGGTAAAAGGTATGCCATAAAAAAGAACCCGAGAATGTCGCATGGGTTGTTAAGCCAAGGTTTTTACTTGCTTTAGCAGCCATCATCAGTTGCTCTGTTGCCCACTTTGTTCGCGCTGCAGGGTTACCTTTTACATGCTCTGCGGCAAAGTTTTCGAACATTTCATCGTAGGCAGGGTGCACAGCAATTAACTGGCCTTGCAAATGTGTTGATAACTCTGAAATTGTAAGTCCATACTCTGTGGCAATACCAGTGACTTCATCGCAGTAATGCTGGCTTTGAGCTGCTTTTTCTAAATCAAAAATAGTCGGGTTTGAGGTTGGCACTTGAATCGCTTTGTAACCTAAACCACTTACCCACTCACATAAACCACGAAAGCTATTGAAAGGGGCTTGATCTGAAATAAACTGCGCCAAAAATATTGCTGGCCCTTTGATTTTATTCATTCTTTTTTATCCAATCTGTAATTTGTGCCATTTAGTATCTTGCTTCGATGAAGCAACAACATGCTCAATAAACGCCATGCCACGCACAGCCTCATTGATGCCTGGTACATCAAATGCTGAATTTGTTGCGTTATCGCCTTGCTTAAATGCGTGGATCTGCGCTGCAAAATTGCGGTAAATATTGGCAAATGCTTCAAGGTAACCTTCTGGGTGGCCGGCAGGGGCGCGCAGGGCATTTTGCGTGTCAGGGTGTAATTCACCTACGCCCGCTCTAAGTAATGTTGCGGCTTGATTGTGGCCTCGTAGCCATAAGCTATTTGGCTCAAGTTGCGACCATTCAAGACTGGCTTTATCGCCATAAACACGCAGGCGTAAGTTGTTCTCATCGCCAATAGCAATTTGGCTTGCCAGTAAAACGCCTTTACAACCATTATTGAATCTAAGAAGCACAGTGCCATCATCATCAAGGGCTCGGCCTTCAACCACATGATTTAAATCGGCGCAAAGCTCGGTGATTTCGAGATCAGAAACATACTCGGCTAAGTTAGCTGCATGCACGCCAATGTCGCCCATACAACAACTAATGCCAGACTTACTGGTGTCTAAACGCCAGCTTGCTTGCTTTGAACCTTCGTCTTCGCTGTGCGCTAACCAGCCTTGAGTGTACTCAACAATGACTTTACGTATGCTGCCGAGCTCGCCTGCTTTTACGCGATGCTTGGCTTCTTTGACCATAGGGTAACCGGTGTAAGTGTGGGTTAAGCCATATAAAACCTGCTGTTTTGCAATAATGCTTTGTAATTGCTCTGCTTCTGCGAGAGTAAGCGTTGCAGGTTTATCTGAGAGCACATGAAAACCATGTTCAAGCGCCATTTTCGCGACCGGAAAATGTAAGTGGTTTGGCGTAACAATAGCCACAAAATCAATACGCTCATCAGCAGGTAATTTTGCTTCTTCGGTAAATAGCGTTTGGTAACTGTCGTAGCAGCGGCTGCTATCAAGCCCAAGTAATTCGCCAGTTGTTTTACATTTGTTTGCGTCTGAACTGAATGCGCCTGCAACAAGCTCAATCATTCCGTCTAATCGCGCTGCAATTCGATGAATAGCGCCAATGAAGGCACCATCGCCACCGCCTACCATTGCCATGCGGATCTTAGCTTTGCTCATCTTAAGCGCTCCTAATTTAAATAGCGTTTGCTACTGTTAATATCATGTTATTGATAATAGGAAAGCTTAACCAATAAGCGTTAATAAAAATTCGGTTGACAATGCAACAAAATCGGCGTTTAAAATATATAGGGCTGTTCTTTATTGAGACAAAATTAAGCGATGGATATTCAAGAAATAATAAAAAAAGCTGGCGTAAATCAGCTAATTGCTGCATTTGATTTACTGCCAGACATCCTCTTTTGGGTAAAAGACACAGATAGTAGAATCTTGCATTGTAATCAGCATTTTATTGAGCATCAGGGTTATAAAACACTGGAGCAAATATTGCTAAAAACAGACTTCGATTTTTCGCCAAAGCACCTCGCGTTTCAATACGTCAATGACGATAAACGAGTGATGGAAGGCTATATAGTGACTGACCGTTTAGAGCTTAACCAAACCCAACAAGGTGAGCTTGGTTGGTTTTCTACATCAAAGCATGCTTTAAAAGATCACGATGGCAATGTGATAGGCACTTATGGAGTGACCCGACATCTACAAAAAACCTCAAAAGCGCTTTCTCATGTAAGGGCAATTGAAGAGCCGGTAAAATTTATTCGCGAGCATTATCATCGTCAGATCAGCATTGATGAATTAGCAGAGCTTGCACACTTGTCGGTAAGTGCTTTAGAGCGCCGCTTTAAAAAGCACTTAGCGAAAACACCTAATCAATTTATTAACGAAGTGCGTCTTGAAAATGCCCGTAAGCTGCTAATTGAAACGCAACTGCCCATTTCACAAGTGGCCTACCAGTGCGGGTTTTCTGAGCCAAGTTACTTCAGCAAACAATTTCGGCGTTTGTTTGGTGAAATTCCCTCACAAATGCGCTCGCAATTAGGTGATTAAATTGCCTCTCTCGCCATTAAAATAGCCCCTTGCTCTGCACTGGCAAGGGCGGGGGTTAAATGCGCTTTACTGGCATCAGGTAAGTAAGGCGTGATGGCACTGGCAATGCCGCCCATCAAGCTGACTTTTTTAATACCTTGTTTTTCAAAGTAAGTGATATAGCGGGTAATGTATGCGTACGCTTCATTGATTAATTGCTGACAAAAAGCATCGTCAGAATGGCTAAAAACGAGTGGCGCAAATTTGGCAAGCTCTGCAGGGCGCGCTGATATTAAACGCTGACTTAACGCTTGGCTTGAGTCGCAGTTAAGCTGGGTGAGTAGGGTATTTATTGCTGCAGAACTTTGAGCAACACCATCAAGTACTGCAAATGCCTTACGGCAAAGTTGTAAACCTAACCAACCCCCACTGGCACCATCGCTCAGTAATAACCCGTAACCACCTAATTCGCTAAATTGGTTTTGCTGCTGGTAACCCGCACAAAAGCCCGTGCCCAGAATAATCACTGCGCCATCATGGTGTTGATGCGCGCCTTTACAGGCAATCAGCATATCTGTTGACAGGGTAAACTTGGCAAAAGGGTGCTGCCACTTGGTCATAGCTTGATAGGCAGAGTCGATATTAGCTCCGGCAAGCCCTGCATGCACATAGGTGTTTTTCAGCTCGCTTAAGGCAAGCCCAGCTTCATGAAATGCATGTTCAGTGGCGTGCAGTATTGACTCTTGGCTTTGTTGGCAGCTGGTGGCCACATTTGCTGAACCACTTATGGCTTCACTCAGCAATGAGCCGTTTTCGTTTTCTAAACGAACTTTACACTTACTGCCACCGCCATCAATACCTAAAAAATACGTTGCCATGTTTAATCCTTTGAAAGTAGCTTATTGATAGCCTCAGCATTAATTGCACCATTTTCGTTGTGAACGCATGAGTGTACATGCACAGCCGCTTTTGCTGAATGGTTTTTTATTAATTGCCAAAGTGTTGCCGCGTTTTCTAAAGTAACGCCACCACCCATAACAATTTCTATCTGATTAGCGCTGTGCACTAAGTATGTGTTGAGCTGATTTAGACCATCTACAGCACTTTGACCGCTTTGCCATGGCGTGCCTGCTGTTAAGATGCGGTCAACCTCTAAGCTAATCAGTTTCTCAAGTGCGCTTAACGGGTTTGTAAGGGTATCGAATGCACGGTGAAAGGTCACCATTAGGCCATGCTGTTTGGCTGTGGCAACTAAAGAGCGGGTCACTTTTAAATCAAGTTCGCCGTTTTTAACTGCACCAAATACCACGCCATGCGCTCCCGCGTTCGCTGCCATTGTTATTTGTTTTTGCATAACTTGGTGACACTCAGCACTAACGAAAAAGTTGCCTGCTTCGGGGCGTATCATCACCATTAACTCTGCACTATTAGTCAGGTTTTTAACAGCACAGTCAATCGCATTAACACTTGGTGTTAAGCCTCCTAGGTGTAAATTACTGCATAATTCAAAGCGTTTTGCGCCTAAGTTACTAGCCATTGAAATGTTGTTAACAAGCTGCTTTAAGCACCCTTCGTTGAGGCATACTTCAAGAAATTTACCATTGTTCATGGACGTGTTTTTACCATATCTATTACACCTACTCATTAGTTAATTAATTTAACGTAAACTTAAAATTGTAATGAAAAATAATTTGGTGTTTACTATCAATTAGTTACTATTTTAACTAAGTCTGTGTTGATGAGTGAACTAGCTTTGCAACGACAGGCCTAACTATAAAGCAGAAATTATAAAAATGAATATAAAATATTCCAAACGCCGATTTTGTCATATCTCTCACCGAATTTTTATTATCACTTTTTGACCGCTCACCCTATTCTGAGTTTGAGTTTAACAAGCTGTTAACTACCGATAATCAGTTTAAAAACCGACAACAATAAATCGTTTTTTGAGAGGTTATACCAATTCGCTTAATTAAATGGTCTATTTTGAGGCAAGAAAACCTTGTTGATAACAAGGCAAAAATTTCGTTATTTAGTTGTTCTAAATCAGAAATTTTTAACGCAGTTAGCGACAGGTTTAATCCCTCAAAATGACTAAGTATTATTGCGGGTTGGTATTAAAGGCTCTTAAACAAAACAGAACACACAACTGGAGATAGGCATGGGCAAGCAAACTGTAATAAAAACAAAAGGGCAGGGAAGGCATTTTAAGCGAAATGCAATTTTGATTTCGCTACTGGCGGCAATCAATACAAGTTACGCAGCAGAGCAAGTAAATGAAGATGTAGAAGTGATTGAAGTACGAGGTATTCGTTCTTCAACTGCAGAAAACTTAGCAATAAAACGGCTTTCAACAGCTACCGTTGATGCAATTACCGCAGAGGATATTGGTAAGTTTCCTGATAAAAATGTCGCTGATTCTTTGCAACGTGTATCGGGCGTTTTGATTGACCGCGACGGTGGCGAAGGTAGCCGCGTGAGTATTCGTGGTACGTCACCGGATTGGACTCTCACCCAATTAAACGGTAACTATATTGCTTCATCAGGTTCTGGTACTCCTACCCGTAGTTTTAATTACACGTTATTGCCTTCAAGCATGATCAAAAGTGTAGAAGTGTACAAAAGTGCAGAAGCACGCATCGATGAAGGCGGTATTGGTGGTACGGTTATTCTACACACCCGTAAACCGCTCGAGATGGAAGCAAATTCAGGGGCGTTAAGTGCCGAGGTGACTTACGATGATGTGTCTGAAGACACTAAGCCGCAAGTTAATGTGCTGTATTCATGGAAAAATGACGACGAAAACTTTGGTGTATTGGCCGGTTTTACTCGTCAAGATCGCACCGTAACAACCATCACTAACAACGCATCACACTGGCGTTTTCACTCAGATACCGTTGAAGGGGCAGAGCGCCCAGCTCTGGTAGACCAAGCCACTGGCGAAGTGTACAACAATGTATGGGCGCCTCGTGCGATGAGTGTTAATAACTCAAACCAAGACCGTACACGCGATGGGTATCAAGTGGCTGTGCAGTGGGCACCGAGTGACAGACTTGATTTAAACTTTAACTATTTTGGTGCCAAGTTAGGCTACGACCAAACAGGGCAAAGCATTACCTTTGCCGAGTGGAACGATAACCACAACCCGTATTACGGCATTGTGCTTGATGGCGATACTGTGGTTGCCTATGGTAATGGCGATAATGGTTTACTTAATGATAATAACTGGGGTGATGCCGATGTAAATGGTGGTGTGGCTGTTCGTCGTGGCTTATTGTCGCCGCAGTTAACAGGGCGTGAGCGTTTTGGCGAGTCAAAATCAAATACCTATGATTTTGAAGGCACTTATTATGGCGATACTTACAGCATTACAGTAAAACTTGGTCATACTGAAGCTGAAGGCGGTACCTCAAAAGAAACCTACGCCAATATTGATGCGCGTTTAGGCTCAGTAAATAGCTGGTTATGGTCAATTGAAAACGGTAAACCAAGCTACGAAGTGTCGACTGATTTAGCCACCGATAAAGAAGCATACCAGTATTATGATTGGTTTGACTCTTACTCATCTGAAAACGAAGACTCTGAAGATTACATTCAAACAGATGTGAAATTTGACCTTGATGGCAGTTTTTTCACCCGTGTATATGTAGGTGCTAAATACCGCGACCACGAAATTAAAGGTATTCGTAACGACTTTCGTTGGGATGACGGCATCGCTGACAACGGCGGTTACCGCGGTTACTTACCAGGGACTGAGTGGTTCCATAATCCAGATTTTCACCCAGATGCACCAACATTGGTAAGCGACCATGTAGTTGATAACAGCGCGGGTGATACAGGCGCATTTAACTTCTTAGCGTTCGATTTTGGAGCCCTTGATAACTACTTAAAAGAAAACTTTAGCCAGACTGTAGTGCCAACACTTTCGGGTACCTATACCCTAGAAGAGAAAATTTGGTCTGTTTACACACAAGCTGATTTTGAATGGCAAGATTTCCGCGGTAATGTCGGTGTGCGCTATGTAAATACAGAGCTAAGCACCTTGACCTACGATGATGTCATTGGTCAAGACGATGACGACACGGATCCAAACGAGCGCAGCAGCGATGGCAGTGAAGTACTACCAAGCTTTAACATTGCATGGGATGCAACCGAAGATCTTGTGGTGCGCTTTGCCGCAGCACGCACCATGGCAAGAGTGAGCTATTCAGACTTAAGCCAAGCAGAGTCTTACGGTCCTCCAGTTAATATTAACTCGCCAGATTCATGGACAGGCCGTGGTAATGGTACCTCGGTAAACACAGGCCTTGAACCTATGTTATCTGACCAATTCGATTTAGGTATTGAGTGGTATTACGGCGATGGTTCTGCACTAGGTGCCACGTTATTCTCTAAAGATATTTCTAACTTACCAATCTCGACAGTAGAAATTGTAGAGCGTGAACACGATTGCTGTAACGGCCCAATTGAGGTCGAAATGAACACCAAAGTAGGTGGTGGTGATGCAAAATCAGAAGGTTTAGAGCTGTTCTTCCAGCACTCATATGATAATGGATTTGGTATTTTAACTAACTATACCTACACAGATACCAGCACTAGCGAAGTCTCGACAGACGGGCAAAAAACAGAGGCAGAAATACCAGGCACCGCTAAGCACCAATATAATGTGTCTGTGTACTTTGAGAATGACGACTTTAGTGTTCGTGCGTCATATAACTGGAAAGATGACCGTGCCAACGGTATTCACCAAGGCTACAACTTGTATACCAAAGACTATGGTCAGCTAGATGTGAATGCATCGTATAACCTAACAGAGGATCTTTCGTTTACCGCCTCAGTGGTGAACCTAACTGAAGAAATAGAAGAAGGATACTGGAAACAAAGCAATCGCTTTACCTATAACCAATATTCGGGGCGCCGTTTTTACCTAGGCGCAAATTATAATTTCTAACCCAAGAGATGTTGTTTGTTGCAACCTAAAAAGGTACTTTTATTAAAGTACCTTTTTCTTTTTTAAGACAATAATGATTGAATTTGTAGCAGCTACAGAGCAAGACAAAGCCTATTTACTGGACTTAAGATTAAATACCATGGTTGAGCACTTAGAAAATCAGGGGTTATTTTTATCACTTGAGCAGCATCAAGCAAGAGTAGCAGAGCACTTTGAGCACAGTAATTTAGTGTTAAATGATGGGCAATGTGTAGGCGCAGCCAAATTCATTGTGATGGACCAAGCAATCAGTTTATTACAGCTTCAAATTGCACCTAAAGAGCAGGGCAAAGGGTTAGGCACTAAGGTGTTAGATGCACTCAAAGCACAAACAGCAGAGATTAATTTAACGGTGCTAAAAGCGAATCCAGCGTATGGGCTATATCAACGGGCAGGGTTTAAAACTCTAGGCGAAGACGACTATGAGTTTCATATGCAGTGGCAGAAATAAAAAAGGGCGCTGTTAAAAACTAAGCGCCCAATTTTGACTATTTCTTTTCTTCGTCAGGTAAGGTGACGTTTAGCTCAAGTACGGCTAAGTCATCTTCGTTTTGATCAAACTGCACCTGAACTGCATCAGTGTTTACATTCACGTATTTACGAATAACATCAAGGATGTCTTGTTTTAGCTGTGGTAAGTAATCTGGTGTACCACGCTGTGAACGTTCGTGCGCGACAATGATCTGCAATCGCTCTTTTGCTAATGACGCACTGCTTTTCTTTTCTGAGCGGAAGTAGTCAAGTAAAGACACATTAACCTCCAAAAATCCGTTTAAATAAGCCTTTTTTCTCTACGTCTAAGAAACGAAAATCAACAGTTTCGCCTAATAAACGATTGATTGCATCTGTGTATGCTTGGCCTGCATCCGATTCACCATCAAGGATAACCGGTTGACCAGAGTTCGATGCACTAAGTACAGCTTGTGATTCAGGAATAACGCCCAGTAGTTTAATCGCTAAGATTTCTTGTACGTCTTCTACTGAAAGCATTTCGCCTTTTTCAACACGCTCAGGATTATAGCGAGTTAATAGTAGATGTTCTTTTACGCTTTCAAGGCCTTCTTCAGCACGTTTTGATTTGCTGTGTAAAATGCCAAGAATACGGTCAGAGTCACGTACTGATGATACTTCTGGGTTCGTTGTTACAATCGCTTCATCAGCGAAGTACATTGCCATCATTGCACCAGCTTCGATACCCGCTGGAGAATCACACACAATGTAATCAAAATCTTTTTTCAGCTCGTTTAGTACGCGCTCAACACCGTCACGGGTTAGGGCGTCTTTATCACGGGTTTGTGAGGCAGGTAAAATATGTAGCTTATCTACGCGCTTATCTTTAATAAGTGCTTGATTTAGGTTAGCTTCGCCATTGATTACGTTTACGAAATCATAAACAACACGGCGTTCACAACCCATGATAAGGTCAAGATTACGTAGACCAATATCAAAGTCGATAATAACGGTTTTAAAGCCTTTAAGCGCTAAACCTGTGCCAATCGCAGCACTCGATGTGGTTTTACCAACACCACCTTTACCAGAAGTAACGACAATCACTTTTGCCATGAGATTTATCCTTTAACCAAAGCTGAAATTTCTAATGAATCATTTTTTTGTTGGATTTGTACTGCGCTGCCCCAGTGTTCACCTTGTAGAGAGTCGCTGATCCAATAACTACCATTAATCGAAACAAGTTCTGCTTCTAATTTTTGGCAAAATATATTTGCTTCGTTGTAACCTTTAGCCCCTGCAATTGCACGGCCGCGAAGGGTGCCATAAATGTGCACGTTGCCATCGCTAATCACTTCGGCGCCATGACTTACAGCACCAATTACGATTAGGTCGCGGTCTTTTGCATACACTTGCTGGCCCGAACGTACAGTGCCATGAATAACTTGCGCAGGCAGGTGAACGGTTTTTTCAACGATAGATGTATTTGTTTGTTGTTTAGCGGTTGCACCCTTAACGTCTTGTGAATAATTTAACACCGACAGGCCCGCAGCTTTTGCGCTTTCGTTTTGCTCTTGAGAGCCATTACAAACCCCAACTGGGTTTAACGAAAGACCGCTTAACATTGATTTTAAGAAAGAGAAATCAAGCGCTTCATCTTGTACGTCGCTTAAGTTGATTACGATAGGCGCACCGGCAAAGAACTTAGGTGCTTGGGCGATTTTCTCATCTAACTGCTTACTTAAAAGGGCTGTATCTGCTGAAAATAAATGTAAAACAGATAACGTAAAAAGGTTCCCTTTTAATTCAAAAATTTGTTCCGACATACACGCTCAATTGAATTGTCTGGATTAGCATTACTTAAGTATAAACACAGGCTGAACAAGGCATATACAGTAAAAATCTAATCTATTTTTTCTAACTTATTATATCACTCATGTTATAGTGTGCGCCTTCGTTAAGCAAGATATTATAGGGCCATAATGCTAACTGCGGTGTATAAAAGTATTAAAAAAGCGGATACATACCTTTTTGTAGAAAAAAGAGATGATTTCTCACGCGTACCTGAACCATTACTAGAAACGTTTGGTCAACCTAAGTACGTGATGATGATTAATCTATCAAGCCGCGAAAAGTTAGGTGTGGCAGACTTAGACGCGGTTAAGCAAGCGTTAATTGACCAAGGGTTCTACTTGCAATTACCTCCGCCGGAAGAAAATCTGTTAACCCAATTTAAAAAAGACAAGGGAGTTGAGAGTGATTAAAAAACTTGCCGTCATTTTACTCAGTGCTTCACTAAGTACTTCAGTATTGGCAGAACAAAAGACACAAGCTGATTTTGACGTTTACGTTGCAGCATTAAAAAAAGAAGCACTTGAAAAAGGCTATGATGAAGCCTTAGTTGACCAAGCACTTGCAACAGCTAAATTCAAAAAGAAAGTGATCTCAGCTGATAAAAATCAGCCTGAAGTAAAAGAAACCCTCGAAACTTATTTACCAAAACGTGTGCCGCAATGGAAAATTGACCGCGCGCGTAAGCTATACAAAGAAAATCAAGACGTTCTTGAAAAAGTCGCTAAAGAATACGGCGTTCAAGCACGCTTTATTGTTGCACTTTGGGGCCTTGAAAGTAACTTTGGTAAAATCCAAGGTGGGCACAGTGTCATTGCATCATTAGTTACACTTGCTTTTGATGGTCGCCGCGAAACCATGTATAAAAACCAACTTTGGGCAGCGCTTGATATCTTAAAAGAGGGTCACATTACCCTAGATAAGTTCAAAGGCTCATGGGCTGGTGCAATGGGGCAAACGCAGTTTATGCCAACTTCATTTAACGCTTACGCTGTTGATTACAACGGTGATGGCCGCAAAGACATTTGGACTACAGAAGAAGACGCCTTTGCTTCAATTGCTAACTACCTTAAGCAAGCAGGTTGGAACGATGATTTAACCTGGGGCCGCCAAGTTAAACTACCTGAAGGCTTTGATAACGCAAATATTCTTAAGCGTGGCACTAAAACGCGCAGCCAATGGTTAGAGTATTGGAAAGATTCAGAGCGCAGCCTTGCTGATTGGCAAGCAATAGGTGTTCGTAAAATGGATGGTAGCGACCTACCAAACGTTGATGTTACCGCCGCAATGGTAATGCCAGATGACGTAAACGGCCGTATGTATCTAGCCTACGATAACTATAAAGCACTTATGCACTGGAATCGCTCGTATTACTTTGCAACCAGTGTTGGTTACTTATCAGATCGCATCGGTTACCCAGCGATTAAGTAATTAGATACTAGAGCCTAGGTAACTAGGTACTAGGTACTAGGGGATTTGCATAAAGCGCGAGTTTATCTCGCGCTTTTTATGTTAAATATTACTACTGCAAAAGATCTCTAAGTGAATTACTCACAAAGAGGCCAAGAGACGCTGCGCTTAAGAGGAAAAATACAAATTTATTAAACTATACTTGCTAACTTTACTCCTGTAACTTTCCCTTCGATACAATTTTTAAACCTTTACCTTGAGTGCTTGTTGCAGTGCACCAGCGTCTTTACAGCCGAGGTATATGTTTTTTCCGTCAGCTAAAGTTATTTTAATCGCTTGTCCAACTGACGCATTGTATAACCAGCCATCATTTAGCATACGAATGCCAATTCCTTGATACCACTTTGTTTTGTAAGCTGAGGTTTCTACAATCTGAGATAATTCAACATCTTTGCTAATAATCCCAAACCCAAAATACCAACGTAGCTTTTGCTCATCTATTACGATTGTGAGCGAAAAGAACAGCAAAGTAACAAGCAGGTTTATCGATAATATAATTATTTTGAGGTCAGCCAGTTCAGGCGAGAAAATTATAAAGGCACTAATTACTAATAAAATAATAATTAACGAGTAATTTATTTCTGTCTCTTTATACATAGCTTAATATCCATTTAAGTCAGAACGTAAATAAACGCTTAATTATTAGTATAGCAAAGGCAAGAGTAGTTATGACTATCCATTCAAAACGCGCTAAAGCACGGCCTTGTATCTCTCAGTATTAAATGGTTAGCTACCAATTAATACATCAAGAAGTCAGTGAGTTTGAGCACGACCTTAGCAAATGTATGCTGTTTTGTAGATTAAACCCTGACTTCTTTCACTCAATAAACTGAATGGTATCCAAGCGCACTTTATAAGTTGACGCTGTATGTACAAGGGGAGTCTATCGAGATGATGCATTTTACAGGTATAGATGTTAGTAAAAACAAATTTGACGTTTGCTGGCTAAGAGATGCGACTACCAACAAGCGCAAAACGAAAGTATTTAAGAATAAACAAGCAGGTCATGAAGCGCTGGCTGAATGGCTACTCAACAATATCAAAGCAGCGCCAGAGAATATCGTTATAATACTTGAACCTACAGGGGTTTATCATGAATCACTGATGTATTTATTACACGATAAGGGGTTTAAGGTTTATTTGGTTAATACAGGCAATGCTAAGAAATATGCAGAGGCCATCAATTTAACGCATAAAACGGATAAATCCGATGCTTGTATGTTAGCCAGCTATGGTTACGCGCAGCAAAGTAACTTGCAACTCTGGTTACCAGAAGCCGTTGAAGTTCGGGAGCTCAAAGCTTTATTACGGCGCTTAGATGCGCTGGAATCAGATTATCAAAGAGAGTTAAACCGCTTAGACTCAAGTGAATTCAGCCTGTCTTCAGAGCGAGTTTTAGCGTCTTTAAAAGAGATGATTCGAGCGCTTAAATCGGAAATAGAAAAGCTTAAAAAAGATATTGATAACCATATTAACGGTCACCCAAAATTAAAGAATAATCGAAAGCTTTTAGAGAGTATTCCTGGGATAGGCTCCGTATTATCGCGAGAGCTGACTTACCTTTTTGCTGCCAAAACATTTAAAAATGCAAAGCAAGTCGGTGCTTACAGCGGGTTAATTCCAAAATTTCACGAATCAGGCAAACTTAAAGGACGCACGACTTTGAGTAAAACGGGACCATCCCGATTGCGAGCCAAACTTTATATGGCAGCCGTTGTTGCTGGACGATACAACAAGAGTGTTATGCAACAAAAAGAGACACTATTAAAGCGAGGCAAAACCATGATGCAGGTAATAGGTGCGAACATGCGAAAGCTAATGCAAATATGCTTTGGCGTTGTAAAAAATCAAACCGAATATCAGCCTCAAGTTACTTAAACTTCAACTTGAAGCTGGTTGTGAGAGATGGTATCTACAAGAGAGCGCGCGAAACAAGTTTCACGCCTACGGTGAGTCCCGTAGGAACGGCTTCAGCCGTGAACCTCAAACATTCGGCGTTGAAACGCCTCCTACAAACTTTCCCCTAGCAACTCGCTAACTTAATCCCCTTTCCCCGGTTTTTTCAAAATCTTATCTTTAAAATCAAGCACTTTACCAATGCCAGAGCCTAGTTTCATTAGGCTTTGAAGTTGTTCAGGGCTTAAGCGTTGTAGCTCTGCAGACCATTTGGTTACGGTTTCGAGCAGGTCGTGAATTTCTTGCATTTGTTGCTGAGCAAAGCGCTCATCATCAGTGTGGGCTTCTTCTAAAATGTTATCGCGAAGCAGGCTAAGGGTTGGGTCTATCTCGCGTTTTTTTCGCTCTTCGAATACGCGGTTGGCCATATCCCAAATGCTGCCAGCAGGGCCGTAGTATTCTTTACGGTCGCCCGGAATATGGTGCACTTTAATTAAGCGCCAAGACTGTAGCTCTTTAATGCCCATACTAACGTTTCCGCGCGAGATACTTAAGGTATCGGCAATTTCATTGGCGGTCATTGGCTCTTTAGTAATGGTTAATAATCCACACATTTGACCAATGGTGCGGTTAAAGCCCCAACGGCTACCCATTTCACCGCAGTGCATAACAAAAGCTAAGTTTTTTTCAGATAGGCTCATAATTTTTAGTATTCAAAAATTTCAGAAATTAAATGCTAGCACGCTCGGGGTATAACTAAAAGAAATAGCCACTATGCAATCTGCTACTACTAAAGTGTAGATGCGCCCAACTTTAAATTTAAGTTATTGAATTTAAAGTGTGGTTTATTTAAATGCCGCAGTGATTAGCTATTTGATGTGGATCAATAATAGTGACAGTTAATAAGTTTATCGTATAGGCTGAAATCCAATAATACCATGGAGGAAGGTTATGAAAGCTGCAGTAAATAAAGAGTACAAAGGTAAATTAACAATCGAAGGTATCCCATGCCCAGAGGTGGGAATTAACGATGTGCTAGTTAAAATTGCCGCATGTGGAGTGTGCCACACAGATTTACATGCTTGTCATGGAGATTGGCCAGTCAAACCAAAAATGCCATTAGTACCGGGCCATGAAGGGGTAGGTACTATCGAAAAAGTAGGCGCAAACATTAAGCACTTATCAGTAGGAGACCGTGTCGGTGTTCCTTGGTTATATAGCGCCTGTGGTCATTGTGAGTTTTGTTTAGAAGGTAAAGAAACCTTATGCCTTGAGCAGCACAACACTGGGTATTCAGTTGATGGAGGTTACGCTGAGTATTGTGTAGCCCATGGTGATTTCGTGGTTAAAATTCCTGAAGGATTAGGGTTTGCAGAAGCCGCACCACTATTTTGTGCGGGGGTTACAACCTATAAAGCGCTTAAAGTGACTGATGCCAAAGCGGGCGACTGGGTTGCAATTGTTGGTGTTGGAGGCCTTGGGCACTTAGCAGTGCAATACGCAAAAGCAATGGGTTTTAATGTGATTGCCGTTGATACCGGCGAGAGCAAGTTGGCACTAGCCAAAGAGCTTGGCGCAGACATCACCATAGATTTTATGAAGCAAGTGCCTTCAGAAACCATTTTTGAACAAGTAGGCGGGGCACATGGCGTTGTGTGTACGGCCGTATCAAAACCAGGTTTTGAGCAAGCTTATAAAAGCGTGCGCCGTGGCGGTAAATGCGTGCTTGTAGGTTTACCACCCGAAGATATGCCATTGCCAATTTTCGACACCGTATTAAATGGTGTGTCTGTTGTAGGCTCAATCGTTGGTACGCGTAAAGACTTACAAGAATGCCTCGACTTTGCAGCCAAAGGTAAAGTTAAAGCCATTATTGAAGAAAAACGCCTAGAAGATATCAACGATATTTTTGACGACATGTTAAAAGGCGATATCACAGGCCGAATCGTGATGACGCTTTAAGCTGAGTCAGTTAACGCTGTCAGGTTTGGTTGAGTGATTCAATCGAAGCTGGCAGTTGTTATATTTGTAAAAGTAGGGAAATGTAACTCGTTATTGCCCCAAAACGTGTTAAGGTGAATTACTCAAAAGAGCGAACTTCGGCCTTTCACAATTGCTTTTCTATTTCGTCAAAGTCTATTGCTCGCATAGTCAAGAAAACGACCCAATCGCTCGTTTTTATCCTGAGGTAAAAGCGAGAACTTCTAAATTTTAATAACACTGGCAATTAGTTAGCAAGTTTGTTAAAAATAATCTAATAAGAAAAACGAGCTACGTTGTGGTAGAAAAACGCGCGATTAGCTCGCTATAAACATGTTAGGTATTGCGTTTAACTTCGGAGTTCGAATGAAAACATATATAAGCGCACTTTGCTGCATTGGCTTAATTGGGTGTGCAAGCACTGAAAATAACATTACTTTTTCAGGTCAACCAAACAAATATCAGGAACCTAAAGATGGTCCGGTAGCGTATTTAAGTCTTGAAACCACCAAGAAAACAGATGGTTTCGGATTCCAACCACATCCTCATACCGCAATTATCTATGAACGTTGCCAGCAAAAAGATAGCGGTAAAACTACATTTGGTTACGTTGGGGATTTACAAATTTCAACGGCTTTACCATTGGGCAATCCAGCGACAATTAAAGTTAAGGCAGATAATCCCATTTTTTTAGCTTTTGGTTTAATTCATCCAGTAAATGGATATAAGTGTATGTCTAAGCACCTGTTTACACCCGAAAATGGAAAAACCTACACATTTACAAACTCAACTAGTTGGTCTGCTTGCCCAACCGAGGCAGGAGTCATATCACAGGATGGTATTACACCAATAAACAACATGGAGATTCTAGATAACGCTGCGGTTTCTGAATTATTAGAAAAAGGCATCAATATAAACCGGGAACCATGCAATACCTAACAAACCAAGTCAGCGGGACACTAACACGTAGGCTTCCGTCACTTCGTTCCGTATTATAGCCTACGTGTTATTGCCCCTGCTTGGGGCGTTATGTAACTAGAGAATATGAAAGCTCCGAGTAAAACCACAGAATTAAGAGAACTCATAAAAGATGCTCGTTGGGGCATCTGGCTTTTTGTTGGACTTAATCTCCTTGTTTTAATCTTCTTTTTACTCGATGGTATTTACAACGAACTTGTATTTGTGCTGCTCTTTATTCAAATTCTACTGTTCGTTGTGTGGTTTTTACCTGTATTTTGCTATCAAGTGTTTTACAAAAAATTAAGAGTAAAACTTGCTATATATAAAGCGTTAGCATCGTACAAAGAAGCCGTAAGTCATTTTTCATGGTAACGTTACATAACAAGCGCCTAAACTCCGACAATGTTAAGTTGTCATGGTTTTGGCAAACAACGCAAAAAGCCACGCCAACACATTGCGTGTTAGGCGGGCGTTATAAATCACTATGAGCATCGAAGAAATCTTTAAAATAGCAGCTGCAATAATCGCATCACTGGGTGGTGGTGCATTGTTGCTTGCCGCATTCTCCCATTGGCTTGGAAGCTTATGGGCAAAGCGCATGCTGCAAAATGAAAGAGCCAAGCATGAGGAGAGCCTCCAAAAACTAAAGGCTAAGAATGAGGCAGCCCTAGAGGACTTGAAAGCTCAAATAGATACCTTGAAGCAAAAAGAGTTGAATCGTCACTTTGATAAATTGGCTATCTACAAGGATGTGATTCATATAGTTTCAGAAATTCTTAGAGAACTAGAGGCAGTTGCCACATCAACGCAAGAGTCTATTAGTGCAGACGTTGAGCATTCCTTCGCCCTAAATCGAAATAAAGCTTATGGCTACATATCGTTAGTTTCCTGCCAAGAAGTGCTGGATAAATACAATGAGATGATCGATTTCTTTATTCCATTACTTTACGAGGGCAAGCAAGCGACATGGGAGCAGATGAGAGAAAAAGCTGACTCTATGCTAAATGCCATGCGTAACGATCTTGGAATAAATGAAGGAGAAGTCGTGTATAGAGGCACAAGGTGATTTATAACAAGGCCAGCCAGAGGGACCAAAAAACCGCCGCTTTCGCTCTGGTTTTTCGGCCCCTGCTGGCGACGTTACTGATAAATACTCTAACGTGTTTTTGTCCAATAACAAGCCACTACTCAAACGCACTCTTACTAAATAAAACAAAAAGCGCGACCCAAATAAGCCGCGCTTTTTGCTATCTATTTCACAATTAAAGTGTGTAGCTAAAGGTTAATTTAGCATTACGCTCTTCTCCTGGCATACCGCCTAAGAACATTGCTTTTGAGTAATAGGTTTTGTTAAACAAGTTATTTAGGTTTAACTGTAGTTTCCAATCATCTGTTTGGTATTGAATGGCGGCGTCGTAAACCGTGTAGCTTGGTACGTAGCCATCAGGTATACCAAACGAGGTTGAGTTTGTGCTGCGGTCATCAACATATTGTACGCCTGCGCTAATTGTCAGTGGCTCGGCTAAATCAAACCATTTAGCGTCATAGCTTAACCAGCTGCTTGCTGTTACATAAGGCACACCTTTTTGGCGAGAATCAAAGCTTGATGAATTTGGATTTTGCTTATCGCGCGCGTCTTGATACACCGCGTTTACGTTAAGTTTCCACTGCTCGTTTAAATCGGCATTTAAATCAAGCTCAACACCTTTGGTTTGCTCTTCACCATCGTAAAAGCTTTTTGGTACTGAGGCATCAGATACACCGGCTTCGTAATCTGGGTTGGCATACTCAAGGTTTGTACGGGCACTATCAAATACCACAAGTGAGGCCAGTAGTTGATCGTCAAAGGCTTTTACACGCATACCAATGTCGTTACTGACTGACTCGGCGTCACCGCGGTCTGCTTCGTTACCCGATACACTACCAAGTACGCTGTAGGCAGTACGGCCTTTAGAGTGGTTTACAAAGAACGAGATATCATCGCTAAGTTTGTAGGTTGCACCTAGGTTGTAGGTCATACCGCTGTCTGATGTATCTGCTTCTGGTGTTGGCTCGGCGGCACTAGCGCGGTAGCGCGCATCAACACCAAAGTGTTCGTAGCTTTGTTTAATACGGTTAAACGCAACACCTACACGGGTTGTGAAAGTGTCGTGAATATAGGCAACATGTTGAATACCCACACCCCAAGCTTGAACCTTTTTGTTGTAATCGCTGGTTTTTAGCGGATCGTAGTCGTAAAAGCTGCCTTCGCCCCAGTTCGGGTTACGAATATCAAAAATGTAAGGTAATTGACCTTGGTAAATAACCTCTCCATCTTTGTTTTTAATGACCTTGTCGGCATCGTAAATTGAGTATTGTTTAAAACGAATATCGCGGTCTTCGTAGTTGGCGTTTACAAGTAGTTCGTTATCGATTCCGGCAAAGCTAAAGTCATAACGCAGATCAGCAAAGTATTGCCATGATTTTTCGTCAGCCTCTACTTGGCGGTATTCTTGACGACGCGCTGCAAATGGGTAAAGTACGTCATCAACCACTAAAGGAGCGCGCGGGTCGGCATTGATCACGCCATTACGGTTCCAATAAACATAGTTATAAGCACCCGTTTGGCGGGCAAAGCTCGACTCGTAATTACGGTATTGAAGTTGCTGATTTAAAAATAAATTATCAGTAATAAAGTAGTTATGGGTTAACTTAAAGCGTAGCTCTTCGCCTTCGTTATCATTTGCCATTGGCGAGATGATACCGTTATGACCAAAGGTGTAAGGTGTTAGGCCATCATTTGCTGCCAGTGAGTCAGCTAATTGTTGGCGTTGCTGTTCGGTTAGTTGCAGGCCTTGTGCCGTTGCGTCGTTAATTAAATCGGCGGCGGTTACTTCACCTGCGGTTTTGCCATTCACTGAGTCGCTGTTAAAAATACGAATAGGGTGGCCAATTGAGTCAACGGCAATGGCATCTTTAATATAAGCGGCAGAAATCATGATGTCTTGTTTGTCGCTTAATACGTATTTTAACGCGCCATAAATTTCATCACGCTCGTCTTTTAAGTCGCGGTAGCCATCGCTGCGAGCGGTTTTTGCGTTAACGCGATAAGCAAGGTTGTCGGTTAATGCTGCTGTGCTATCAAAGCCTAATGAATAGCTATCCCATTGACCAAGCTCTGCATTTACCGTGTGTTTTTCAGTAAATTGTGGTTTCTTCTCGATTAGGTTGATAACACCACCTGCGCTACCCATACCATATAAACCTGTTGCAGGGCCTTTAAGTACTTCTACAGATTCAACATTGGTCATTGAGCGTGTAGGGTTAAAGGTGTTACCTAGGCCTGCACCGCCATACATGCCATCGTAAGTATAGTTAGCGCCTAAACCGCGGATCACTAAGTTATCGCCAATACCATAGTTGTTACCGGCTTGGGTTACACCACTGATGTTACGCACTAAGTCTTGTAAGTTAGTTGCGCCTTGCGAGTTGATAAGCTCTTGGTCAACAACTACAACAGGTGCAGGTGTTTCCATTAGGGTCATATTTGACTTTGTGGCAAGGCCAGATTCAAGTACCACACGGTTTTGTTTGTCGTAAACGGTAATACGTTCAACTGAGTCTAAATTGTTGGCGTTTGCATTGAATGCGCTTAAGCAGGCTAGGGCTAAAATTGAATATTTATATGTCATGATTATAGGTAATTGTCGAAATTTTTCGGCAATGATAATGCGAGACATTTTCATTTCAAGTTTTATTTAACCATTATGAGTATTTTTTTAACCTAGATACATTTTTTTAACGGGTGTGTTTTTTGTTGGTAAATTTGTTTTCAAAATGGTTACATGAGGTGTGGTTGGCTTTGCAAGTGCAAAGCCAACATTGTGGCTTATTTAAAAACTTTACCGTCTTTCATTACAAATTGTACATCTTCAAGTACTGCAATGTTTTCAAGCGGGTTGCCTTTAACGGCGATAATATCGGCTAAGAAACCGTTTTTGATTTGCCCAAGTTGATTATCAGCTTTAAGTAGTTTGGCACTATTGATGGTGGCAGACTGCAATGCTTGCAGCGGTGTCATACCAAATTCAACCATACGCGAAAACTGCTTTGCGTTATCGCCATGAGGGTAAATCGCTGCATCGGTACCAAATACCATGTTTACACCTGCTTTTACTGCACGGCTAAAGCTATCGCGTTGCTTTTTAGATACTTGGCGTTCTTTGTTGAGGTTTTCTTCTGCAACCCCGTTTTGTTCGCCAAAGGCAAGGGTGTACTCAGTGTTGTAAATATCCATTGAGAACCAAGTGCCGTGTTTTTTCGCAAGTTTAATGGCTTCGTCATCAACAAAGCTAACGTGCTCAACACTGTATACACCGGCAACAATGGCCGCTTTAATACCACTGGTACCGTGCGCATGGGCTGCAACGGTTAGGCCACGTAAATGAGCTTCGTCAACAATGGCGTTCATTTCATCTTGGCTATATTGTTGAATACCGACTTTTGTGCCTTTTGAAAATACCCCGCCTGTAGCGCAAAACTTAATAGCATTAGCACCGTACTTAATGTTTTCCCGTACTTTAGCGCGCACTGCCCATGGTCCATCAGCAACACCTTCGGCGGTGTATTTCATTTCTGGTGGTAAACGGTTGTTATCACAGTGACCGCCAGTAACACCTAAAGACGGGCCAGCCGCCCAAATACGCGGGCCAATAATATCGCCTGCATTAATGCCATCGCGTACTGCAATCACGCTGTAGCCTTCTGCGCCTAAGTTACGCAGCGTTGTAAAACCTGCATACAGTGTTTTTTCGGCAAAGTGTGCCGCTTTAATTGCTTTACGCGGAATCGATTGACCAATTCGCTCACTGCGCGGCACGGTAGGATCGCTCGTTAAATGCACATGCATATCCATTAAACCCGGCAGCAAAGTCAGTTCTGGTAATTGAATGTGCTTATCGCCGTCTTTTAAGTTTGGCTGTTTATTGCTTTGCACAGCTGTAATATGACCATTATCTATACTAATAAGTGGTGATTTAATCAGTTTACCTGAATTTGCATCTACCATGGCTTTTGCCGATAAGTAGGTTGTTGCGTAGGTATTTAAAGAGGTTAGGCAAGCTAGGCCTAGGCTAATAGCAAGAGCTGTCTTTTTCATTTTTATTCAAAATTGGTAAGTCGAGCCGCCACTCTAGCAATCAGCTTACAAAGTGTAAATAAACTGCGATAAGTTGCAGCGATACTTGCTAAATAGGGAACTAAACCCTCATAATTTACGCGTACTTAATATAAGGGCAGGGAAAGAATGAAAAACGTAAAACTAGCACTACTTAGTTCGGCAGTGATGTTTGCATTACTTGGTTGTAATGAATCAACGCCAAGCAACGAAAAAACAACGCAGGCAGTAAGCAAACAAGCACCAAGCGCAACGTCAGCCACAGAGCAACTTGATTTATTACTAGCAGATTACTTTGAAGCAGGTTTAAAATTTAGCCCTGTTAGCGGCACTTACATTGGCCGTAGCGAATTTAACGATCAATTTATTGCACCCATTAGTAAAGCCAAACGCGACGAGCGGCTTAATTTTGTTAAAGAATACCAAAATAAATTAGCAAATATCGACAAAGCGCAATTAAAGGGTCAGTCATTATTGAGCTACGAAATTCTAGCCCGCGATTTAGACCTTGCGATCGAAGGCGCTCAGTTTCCAAGTTACTTAATGCCAATTAACCAAATGGGCGGGGCGCATAATACTTTTGCTGCTTTAGGCTCTGGGCAAAGTGCACAACCTTTTAACACGGTTGAAGATTATCAAGCATTTGAAAAGCGAGCAGATGGTTTTATCGCGTGGTTAGACAGTGTTGAGCAATCAATGCGCCAAGGCATGAAAGACAAAGTGGTTCTTCCTAAACCGCTTGCTGAAAAACTATTACCGCAATTTCAAACTCATATTGTAGAAAAACCAGAAGAGTCATTATTCTGGGGGCCAATTGCTCAGTTACCTGAATCTTTCAGCGACGAGCAAAAAGCACAGCTAACAAGCGCGTACACGGCGATGATCAGCGAGCGTTTAGTTCCTGCGTATCAAAAAATGGCTGACTTTTTAGCGAATGAATATATTCCAAATGCCCGTGAAAGCATTGGTTACAGCGACCTACCAAATGGTAAAGCATGGTATGAGTATCAAATTAAACAGCATACAACGCTGAGCCTAAACGCCGATGAAATTCATGACATTGGCTTAAGCGAAGTGTCGCGTATTTTATCTGAGATGAAAAAAGTCAAAGAGACTGTCGGTTTCGAAGGCGATTTAAAAGCGTTTTTTGAACACCTAAGAACCTCAGATGAGTTTTACTACGATACGCCAGAAGAATTAATTGCCGCGTACGAAGCTGTAAAAGAAAAGATTGATGCTAAGCTGCCGCAAATGTTCGATATTGCGCCAAAAGCGCCATACGTTGTAAAAGCAGTTGAAGATTTCCGCGCTGAATCTGCTGCGGGTGCATCTTACCAGTCGCCTGCGCCAGATGGTTCGCGCCCAGGTATTTTCTATATCAATACCTTTAACCTAAAAGCACAGCCTAAGTTTTTACTTGAAACCTTGTCTATTCACGAAGCAGCGCCGGGTCACCACTTTCAAATTGCCTTGCAACAAGAAATTGAAGGATTACCACTGTTTCGTAAATTTGGTGGCTACACGGTATTTGCAGAAGGTTGGGCATTGTATGCAGAAAGCTTAGGTAAAGAGCTTGGCTTATTCACCGACCCTTACATGTGGTACGGCCGTTTATCAGATGAACAATTACGTGCAATGCGCTTAGTGCTTGATACTGGTTTTCATGCAAAGGGTTGGACACGTCAACAAGGTATTGATTACATGTTGGCTAACTCATCAATGGCCGAAAGCGACATTATCGCCGAAGTTGAGCGTTACATTGCATGGCCGGGCCAAGCGCTGTCGTACAAGTTAGGTCAGTTCAAAATTCAAGAACTACGTGACTACGCGAGCAAAGAGCTAGGCGATAAGTTCGACATTAAAGCTTTCCATACGCAAGTGCTAATTGATGGCGCATTACCGATGCCAATTCTTGAAGAGAAAATTAAGCGTTGGGTTAACGAGCAAAAGTAATAGCTCAAACTCGCTAAACTTTGCGCGCATGCTGGCTTTACGCTAGAATGCGCGCTGTTTAGGGGCTTTGAGTAATACCATGTTAGAAGATCAATTTTGGCTTAAGCGCTCGCTTGAGCAAATGTCACAACCCGAATGGGAAGCTATTTGTGACGGCTGTGGTAAATGTTGTTTAAACACATTTATCGACAGTGAAGACGAAGATGAATTTACCGCAACGGATCAACTTCGCGAGGGTGAAGAACTCATTTTCACTAATATCGTTTGCCAATACCTAGACAACGACACCTGTGGGTGTAGCGAATATGCTAACCGCCAAACTTTAGTTCCTTCATGTGTGAAGCTCACTAAAGAAAACCTCAAAGATATCTTTTTTATGCCGCAAAGCTGTAGCTACCGTCGCCTTTACGAAGGCCGTGGCCTTGCGTCTTGGCACCCGTTACTGAACGGTGGCAGTAAAGACATGATGCATCAGCTGGGTATTTCTGTGCGTGACAAAACAGTGAAAGACTGTGATGTAGACCTAGATGACTTTGACCTTTACGTGGCCGAGTGGCCAACCAGAGACATTGATTAATGAGCGCCCTTAAAGCAAGCATTGGCCTGTTAAACCCAAAAAGCCCAACCAATGTGGGTGGCGTATTACGTGCCGCGGGTTGTTACAACGCCAAGCAGGTGTTTTTTACTGGTAGCCGCTATTTACGCGCTAATAAGTATCATACTGATACCAAAAATGTGCTTGAGCATATTCCGCTCACGCAAGTTGAAAGTCTAGAGCAAGCAAAGCCTGAAGGTGCCACAACGGTGGTGATTGAGCTTGTTGAAGGTGCAACGCCGCTGCCTGAATTTAAGCACCCTGAAAACGCATTTTATGTGTTTGGCCCTGAAGATGGCTCGGTCAGTAAAGACGTGCTGAAATGGTGTGATGAAGTGGTTTATGTACCAACCATAGGCTGTATGAACCTAGCTGCAACCTGCAATGTTGTACTGTACGACCGACTTGCCAAACTCGGTGGTATTGAGAGTTCTAACGACACCATCTGTAATAGTCGAGACACCAACAACTCACTTAAATGGCAACAAAAAAAGAGCGCTAAATAGCGCTCTTTTTAGATTCAAACTCAAAATTACTTTTTAGTAATTTGTACGTTACTCTCAAGGCCGATGCCGTTATCGGTAATGTCTGTGGCAAAATAAACACCGACAGGTTGGTCGCGAAGGGAGTCAAGCTCAGCCATTTCTTCATCACTTAATTGACCCGTTGATGCAATTGTATCAAGCAAAGGTAATAAGATTTTTTGTACGTCGAATGCCATGTTCACAAAGCCATTTTTAGTGACACTTTGCGACTCTAAAGTCTCGGCAATCTGCGCTGACTTATCACCCGTAAAAATCACAATATGATTGCCTTTAAGGGCCATTTTTATATCAAAGTTAAGTGGCACAGGCGATGGAATGTATTCATTGATCAGTACTGCATCACCATTGGCTGGTAGTTTTATGTTAGCAAGCGGCGGTACAAAACCTTGCGCAATTGAATACAAGCCATGGGCATCAGTCGCCGATAGGGTAACGATGGCATCAAGCTTGTCTATTTGTGGGCCGTTGTAGTCATCGATAGTAAATGCCGCATCTTGAACGCTGACACTCATACCTTGTACGCCATTAGCAAAGCCCGACATCATAGCAAGGCCAGCGGTGCTCACTTCTTGCATTTCATTTTGTAGTGCGACAATTGGGCCACAGTTAAACTCAGCCGACTTAATTGCACCGGTTAGTGTATTGGCCAGTGGCAGTACTTTTGCCACATCAATACCATAGGCAACACTCATCATTTGCCCGTCAAGCCCGGTGGTGTGTTTTGGTACAAAACCACGCACAGCTTGTAGGGTATTTAGTAAGTCTTGATCTGTGCTTTGCAGTACTGCTTTTACGTCAAAATCGGCGTAGTCGGCGGTAATACGTGTTTTTGTTGTGCCAGATACTGTTGCAGGCCATTTAGCGGCAATGGCTGCTATATCATCTTGACACTCAGGTGTTGAAATCATTGCTAACGCATTTGATTGCTGGGCTTTATCAAGTAGCTCTTTGAGCATTTGGTGTAAGCGAGAGTCTTCTTTGCCAGTTACAGCATTGGCTATACGTTGATGATCAACAAAGCCAACCGAGTTACCATCAAGCGAAAAAGTTTTAATAAGCTCAGGTAGTTTTTTAGTCTCAGCCAGTGATTGAGCCGGTTTTTCTACGCCAAGGGCAATACGTAAATCTTGATCATTAGAAAGCGCAGTGGTCAGCGTTAAGGTAGCCCAATTATTGTGAGTTGATGCAATTAGGTTGAAGTTATCTAAGCCTTCAAGCTCAATGGCAAAGCGCGTGTAACTTACACCTTCAAGGCTTTCTGTAGTATAAGCAATACCGGCTTCATCAGCAGATTGTTTAATGCTATTGATAATGCTGCTTTGATCAGCGACCTGAAAACGCACAATCGGCATTAAACCTTGCGCATACATCATGCCTTTGTAGTCATCACCAAAGCCCCATATCGATTTGAAGGCATCGTAAGAGCTCAATGATTGCTGGTATTTTTCCATCAGTGATGCAAGGAATAGGGCATTCTTATCATCAACTGTTTTAAGCTCAGCAATGATGGGCGTTAAATCGCTCGTGCCTTTCATTGCATCTGGCATAAGCGCAAAGTATTTACTGTACGGAAACGGTTTAAGTTGACCATAAAAAACCGCCGTGTCGGCAGGTACGTATGCAAGCTCAGGTAAATCTACATCAACACTGGCTTTATTTTGTGAGTACAACAACGCACCTGCAACAATGGCAATCGCGCCCCCAGCAAGAAGCTTATTATTCATAGGATGAATTCCTTTTTCTAAAATTAGGAGAAAACATACCATGAAAGCCGTTTTCTGACCAATGTTGCTTTATTAAACGGATTGAATTTTTGTAACAAGTTATTCACCGCAAAGCACAGTTTTAACTTTTAACCTATGTCATATTTTAATAATACAAATAACAACATGGAGTAGATGTTTTGCAGGTAACTCAATTATTTAAAAGCGTGTCAGCCGTTGCTATGACCGCCATTCTAGCGAGCTGTAGTGTTAAACCTTTGCCACTTGATCCAAGCGTTGGTGATACCGGTCAGCCATTATCGGCAGTTGCACTGAAAAGCGATGTGCAATTTTACGACTTATCACTTGAAGTGTTTCCTGATGATAAACGCATTAAAGGGGTGTCGAAAACGCAGTTTAAAATGCTATCTGCAAGCCAATTTGTTGAACTAAAACTTGATAGCCGATTTTTAATCACTGCAATTACCTCAGACGATAAAACACTTAACTATACCCGCAATGCAGGTGTGCTAAACATTGATTTAGGTAAGCAATACCCTGCGGGTAGCACAGTAAGTGTTGCTGTGGCCTATGAGGGCAACCCCCATATTGCTAAAAACGCGCCTTGGGATGGCGGGTTTGTATTTGCTGAAACAGAAAGCGGCGAGCCGTGGATAGCTACCGCAGTGCAGGGCGAAGGCTGTGATTTATTCTGGCCTTGTAAAGATCATTTTGCTGACAAAGCCGATAGCATGCGCATAAGGCTCACGGTACCAAATGGCTTAAGTGCAGTAACCAACGGGGTATTGCAAAGCGTAAAACAAGTCGGTGCACACAAACAACAATTTGATTGGCTGCTATCTGTGCCTGCAAGCGACTATAACATTGCTCTGAACATAGGCCCGTATCAACGTATTGAGCGCAGTTATACCAGTATTAATGGCACTGAAGTTCCGATTGAATTTTGGGCACTTGCTAAACACACACAGCAAGCGTCGATGCTAATAGAGCAGGATTTACGTTCTCAAGTCGCGTTTTTTGAGCGCTTTTTAGGGCCTTACCCATGGGGGAATGACAAACTGGGCTTTGTTGAAACACCGCATTTAGGTATGGAACATCAAACTATCAATGCCTATGGTAAAAAATATAAGCGTGATGCAGGCGGTTATGATTGGTTATTACAGCATGAGTTAGCTCATGAGTGGTTTGGTAATTTAATGACCCATGAAAAACTCAACGATGCATGGCTACACGAAGGCTTTGGCAGTTACATGCAGCCAAGTTATAGCTTGTATAAATTCGGTGAAGCGGCCTATAACCACAGCATGTATAAGTCGTATTTAGGGCTTAAAAACTGTAAAGCCATTGTACTTGATGGCGACATAACCTCAGATCAAGCATTCAACCCTGATATTTATGGCAAAGGCAGTTGGACTTTACATACCTTACGCTGGTTAATTGGTGATGAGTTATTTTGGCAAGCCACCCGTGAGCTGCTTTATGGGGTGAACGACACCAAGCAATTAGCTTACCCAATTTCACCGCGATATCGAAATACCGATGAGTTTATTGCTATTGTTAACCGCTTAACGGCGAAAGATTATCGCTGGCTGTTTGATGTGTATTTAAAACAGGCTCAATTACCGGAACTTGATGTTATTCAATCAGCTAACAGCTTAACGCTGAAATGGAACAAAAACTCTTTGAAAGATAAGCCATTTCCTATGCCAGTTCCGGTGCAAATAAACGGTTCGTTGCAAACTTATTATGTTGAAAATGGCGAGATTAGCATTGCTTTAAAAGCGGGGGATCATGTGGTGATCGATCCAAACATGAAGGTGTTTAGGTATTTACCAATTATCGATAAATGTAAAACTGAGCAATAGCGAAGAAGCCCAGCATAAACTACTTTATACTGGGCTTATTACTCAACCTAAACAAAGTTCTAGGCTAAATCGGCTGCGCTTGGTAAAGACGCAAATGCACCATAACGGCTTACAGCAAAAGCGCCGGCTTTAGCTGCATAAGCAATGGTTTGTTCGATGTTAGCTGAGGTTTGACAAAACGCTTTAAAGCTTTGTTTGTTTTCACAGTGCTGACCAATCTTTGACAGCATGCCGCCAATAAACGCATCGCCTGCAGCTGTGGTATCAACCACTTTTGTCGCTGGTGGGCTAACTTGACCTTTAAAGTCTGCGTGATAAAAGCTGATTGCTTCGCCGCCATTGGTAACTAGCAAACAGGTTACACCGGCCTTTAAAATGGCATCGATTGTATGCTCAAGTGGCATTTCTTGATGGCTTTTTTGATTTAAAAACTCAAGCTCTTCATATGAGAGTTTAACGATATCTGCCAGAGAAATAACATGCCACATTCTATCAAGCGTATGGCGCATACTTGGCCACAGGTTTTCGCGCAGATTCATATCGAAACTACAAATTGCACCGGCTTTTTTCGCCTGCGTTAAACCATAAATTGTTGTTTGATAGATATTGTGCTCAGTCAAACTGTTGCTGCATACGTGCATGATGGCGTGATTTGCAAACATTGCAGGCTCAAAGTCGTCCACTCGATACAGTAAATCGGCAGCTGGTGGGCGATAAAAACTAAACGAGCGTTCGCCATTTTCATCGAGTGATACAAACGCCAGCGCAGTTTTCGCGGCATCGGTGAATGTACAGTAATCAGTGTTTACCGCATGCTGCTCAAGCTCTTGTTTAATAAAGTGACCGAACATATCATCGCCTAGCATACCGCAAAAGCTGGTGTTTAGGCCTAGTTTTGCTGCTGCAACAGCCACATTGGCAGGTGCGCCACCTGCGTATTTGGTAAATGACTCTGGTTGTTTACCATCTGATAAAAAGTCGATTAATGCTTCGCCAAAACACACTAAACTCATTATGCATTCCTCAAGGTTAAGGTTCTTAATACTTCGTAGCAGGCACCCATAGTATGGTAGTCGGTTTTGCCTGCTGGCGATTTTTCGTCACTGTAGGGTTGGTTTTGTGCTGATAAAATGCGATACCACGCACCATATTGGTGATCTACCATATGTTGCCAACTGTATTGCCAAATTTTTTCGTACCATTGCCAATAGCTTTCGTCATTTGTGGCATCAGCGAGTAGGGCTGCTGCGGCTAATGATTCGGCCTGCACCCAAAAGTATTTATCGCTATCACAAATTTGTTTATCTGGTGCAAAGCCATAGAAAATGCCCCCATGTTGCTGATCCCATGCAATCCTAAGGGTTTCATCAAACAGGCTTTTAGCGCGCGTTACCAGCCAAGGTTCATCAATATGGCGGTTTAAAATAAGTAACAGTTTTGCCCACTCAGTTTGATGACCTGGTTGAAATCCCCAAGGTCTAAATAAATGCTGCGGGTCATCTTTGTTGTAATCTAAATCGAGTTGCCAATTTTTAGAATAGTGTTCCCAGACAAACTGTTGGCTCTGTGCAGCCAGTTTTACTGTGAAAGTTTCGGCAAGTTGTTTAGCACGTTTTAAATAACGGGTCTCGTTGGTTGCTTCAAAACACATCAGTAAGGCTTCGCATAAATGCATATTGGCATTTTGGCCGCGATAGTCATCTGCACAGCTAAAATCGGCATTTTGCTCATCTAAATAGGCATTATGCTGGGGTTCAAAGTAGTGCTGCTCTAATAAATCCCAAACTTGCGAAAGGGTATTTTTGCAGTCGTTTACCCCTGCTTTTAAGGCTACTGCGTTTGCAAGCATAACAAAGGCAAGCCCGTAACAATGGTTAGTATCGTCTAACACGGTTACTTTGCCGTTATGATCTTGCTCAATAAGCCAAGCATAACCACCAGATGCTTGTTTATGCGCATGTTCAAGGTGAGCTAAACCATGTTTAGTGAGGCTTAAATATTCTGGCTCTTTAAACTCTATGTACGCCATTGCATAGTTAAAAACAAAGCGGGTGCTCGAGACTAAATGGCGAGTGTGTTTATCGTAGATCGCGCCATTATTTTTAAAGAACTGATAAAAGCCAGCTAAGCCATGGGCTGAATGATCAACACAATGGGGGTGATAAAAAGCAAGGGTATCTTGAATATGCTGCTTAAGAAAATCAGGGCTTTTAAAGTTAACTGTGGCCATGGGTTACTAATAAATCTGTGTACATCTTGCAACTATAGCAGGAAATAAAAAATTTGGAACGTTCCTAGTAAATCTTTGTGCTATTTTTACTTCAATGTGTAGAATCAAAGGTAACTTGTTAACGGAGTGAAAACCACGTGAGTGAAATAAATACAAACCAATCGTTTGTCGCCGATGGTTCGCAGCAAAATAAAAACTACCTGCTACCACTGACAGCAATGACAACCCTGTTCTTTTTATGGGGTTTTATTACAGTTTTAAATGACGTGTTGATCCCGCGCTTAAAAGGGGTATTCGATTTAACCTACACAGAAGCAATGCTGGTTCAGTTTTGTTTCTTTGGTGCTTACTTTATTGTGTCGCTACCAGCGGGTATGTTGGTTAAAAAAATGGGCTACAAAAATGGTGTACTAACTGGCTTAGTCGTAGCATCAATTGGCTGTATGTTATTTTACCCAGCGGTTGTAGTACATGAGTACTGGTTATTTTTAGGTGCGTTATTTGTTCTAGCGGCAGGTATTACCGTATTACAGGTATCTGCTAACCCGTATGTTGTGGCGTTAGGTCCTGAAAAAACGGCGTCGTCACGTTTAAATTTAGCTCAAGCACTTAACTCACTCGGTACCACAGTTGGTCCATATGTGGGTGGTATTTTATTCTTTGGTACAGCAGGCACGTTAGCTGCAAACGCGGCAACTGCTGAATCTGTCAAAGTGCCTTACCTTATGCTTGCAGCTGCACTACTGACCATTGCTGTAGTATTTGCCTTCTTTAAATTACCCGTGATTGCAGAGCACACAGAAGAGCAAGACTGCAAAGCGAAAGGCCACAGCCTAGCTGAAGCACCTCATTTAATGATGGGTGTTGTAGGTATCTTCTGTTACGTCGGTGCTGAGGTTTCAATTGGTAGCTTCTTAGTAAACTACTTTGGCGAAGCGCACATTGCAGGCCTTGAAGAGCATGCGGCGGCAAGCCTAATTGCTTATTATTGGGGCGGTGCAATGGTGGGTCGTTTCATTGGCTCTGCAGCACTGCAAAAGATTGCGCCATCAAAAGCGTTATTCTTTAATGCCATGATGGTTATTGTATTGCTGTTAGTGACTATATTCACTGAAGGTGATGTGGCGCTTTATTCAGTACTTGCGATTGGTTTATTCAATTCAATCATGTTCCCGACTATTTTCTCTGTTGCTATTGAAGGCCTAGGTTCACTCACAAGTAAAGGTTCGGGTTGGTTATGTTTAGCAATCGTTGGTGGCGCCTTAGTACCATTAGTACAAGGTGTGGTAGCTGATACAGTAAACATTCAACAAAGCTTCTTTGTACCTGTGATTTGTTATGCATTTATCGCTTGGTATGGCTTAAACGTTGTACGTTTAGCAGATAGCTGGAAAAAACGCATCAACTAAAAATAACTATTAATAAAAACCCCGCACAGAGTTGCGGGGTTTTTTTGTGCCATTTTTTGCTTTAGCCAACAAAATTAGATGACAGAATGATTTAATGAATACGTATTCAGGGGTGATTAAAGCGGTAATTTATAGGAACGTTCCAAATGGTGTTTTGCTGCTTTTTATTAATGTGGCTTTAGAAGTTGAATGTGCTGCCGCTAATAAAGTAATTGATTTATAAAGAAAGCGTACTTTAATTATAAGTAACGATTTCCTAGTTTTAGCTTAATTTTATAAGACAAATGGCTTTAAATTTGTTAAATATAAAAGTGCTAACAACGAAAAAAATAACAAATAGGTTTGTCATGCAAAGCTCCAAAAGCACTTTGAAATTTACCACCAAGGTAACTGCGGCTGCATCACTGGTTTTAGTGATTGTGCTCGGATTATTTACCGTCAATAACTTCGTCTCTATGCGCAGCCAAACGCAGGAGCAGCTTTCGCTTGTTCTGCAAGAGATTTCTCAATCAGTATCGCAAAATATAGCTAACTGGTTAAACGCTAAATTAGCGATTGTTTCGTCTGTCGCAGACACCTATCAGCTAGGTGATAGTAAAGAGTTAACACTTAAACAACTAAACACAGCCGACAAAGCAGGTGATTTTAAAAATACCTATATTGGTATCACTGATGGCACTTTTGTATTGAATGATCAATCGGTTGTTTTACCACCTGATTACGATGCTACCAAACGTCCATGGTACAAACTTGTTGAAAATAAAAGCAGTACTGCGTTTACAGCCCCTTATATTGATGTAACTACCAATGAACTAACTATTTCTGCTGTAGCGCCAATGCAAGCAAACGGTGTGTTTAGTGGTGTTGCGGGTGCCGACATCGACATGAAAACGATTACCAAAATCGTCAACGAAATTGACTTTTTAGGGTTTGGTTATGGCTTTTTACTTGATAGCGAAGGGCATATTTTAAGCCACCCAGAAACGAAGTTTATCGATAAAAACATGCGTGACTTATTTGGCAAAGACTTATCGCTTCAATCTGAGTTCGTTGAAGTTCAAATTGATGACTCAGACAAATTAGTATCGTTTACCAAGGTTAAAGGTATTCAAAACGTTGATTGGTATTTAGGTGTAGTTATTAACGAGGAAATAGCTTATTCATCGGTTGCCTCATTTAGAAATATGGCAGCTATTTATATGCTGTTAGGTATTGTCGCGATTGTACTGATGATGCAGTTTTTACTTCGCTACTTAATGCGCCCAATGCAGCGCTTGAACGATGCAATTAAGGATATTGCACAAGGCGAGGGGGATTTAACCCGTCGTCTTGAAGTTGAAAATAATGACGAGTTTGGTGAGTTGAGCCATTACTTTAATGCGTTCATCGAGAAGATTCATACATCAATAGAGCAAGTTAAAAATACCACCGTTGAGCTTGAGCGCTTAGTTGAGAGTTTAGTTAATCAAACGCAAGGCACGCTCGACATGTATGCTGACCAAACAAAGCGTACAGATAACGTAGCAACTGCAATCAATGAACTGACATCGAGTGCGGTAGAAATCTCAAATAGTGCAAGTAATGCGTCAACCTTAGCAACCAGTGCTAACAGCCAATCATTACAAAGCCAATCCGCATTAGCTGATAATTTAACGGCAATTAATGCCTTGTCTCGTAATATGGAGCAGGCGCAAAAAACCATTAATAGTTTAGATGCACACACCGTAAGCATCGGCCAAGTGCTTGAAGTGATCAAAGGGGTTAGTGAGCAAACTAATTTACTAGCCCTTAATGCCGCAATTGAAGCTGCCCGTGCGGGTGAAGCGGGTCGAGGCTTTGCGGTTGTCGCCGACGAAGTACGCCAACTTGCACATCGTACACAGCAATCAACGCAAGAAATCGAAGACACAATTTCTCAGTTACAACAAGGCTCTGCATCTGCGGTTGAAGTAATGACTGCAAGTATTCGTGATAGCGAAAAGAGTGTTGAACAAGCACATGTAGCAGGCGATAAAATGGCAGAAGTAACTCGTGCCATTGAGTCAATTGATGAGGTGAACCACAGTGTTGCAAATGCCACGACTGAGCAAAACCAAGTCATTCAAAGTTTAGACAGTGACATACACTCAATTAGCGAGCTTTCTAATCAAGGCCAGAGCAATCTAAATAACACCTTAAACGAGTGTACAAAATTAAAAGCACAGTTTTATGAGCTCGAAAAATTAGTGCTCAAATTTAAAGTTTAGTTGTTAAGAGACTGCAATTTTGGATCAAAACTGGCTTAATGCCATTACTTTAAACAGTGTCGACACGGCGGATAAACAGCGCCGTGCCTTCACCTTATTTACCATGGCTTTTTTTGCCATTGTTTTAATCACTTCTTTGGTGTTATCTAACTATCAAATTTACGCTTTACCATTAACTATTATGTTGGTTGTGAGTGATGTAACCATCGTGCTGTGCATGCTGTATTACTTTCGCACAGGTGCTCTGGTGCCTGTTAGCTGCATTATTTTATCTATTATCTTATTGCTTTGTCTGGCCTTAGTGTACACCGGCGGTAAAGAGAATACCGCTTTATATTGGCTAATGTTTTACCCTATTGTGGCTTATGTCACCTTAGGGTTAAAAGTGGGCAGTGTGTTGGTTGGGATTATGTATGCTAGTGCAGTTGCACTGCTGTTTAGCCCTAATTTTGGTCAAGCACACTATGGGCAAGTTGAAACTTCACGCTTTTTAGCGTCCTTTAGTTTAGTAATTTTGTTCGCTGCGATTAGCGAATACTTTAGACAAAAAAGCCATCAAAAAATTGCTGGTATTACCTTAATAGAAAAACGCGATGCATTAACCGACCCACTTACTGGCCTTGCCAATCGTCGTTATATTTATGAACATATTCAACCCCGCCTTGAAGCTGAAGCGGCAAACTACTTACCTATGTCGGTATTATTAATTGATTTAGATAATTTTAAGTCACTCAACGATAGTTATGGCCATGATTTTGGTGATCAAGTACTTATTGCATTTACTTCTATGTTGCACGATAAACTGCGAGGAACCGATATAAAAGCACGCTATGGCGGCGAAGAGTTTATTATTTTGCTACCTAAAACAGGGCTAACAATTGCACACTCTGTAGCTGAAAAGTTGCGCGCTTTTGTTGCTCAAAAACAGATCCCCTATGATGTTGGGCAATCTATATCTATAACTTGCAGTATTGGTATTGCCAGTCTCGAAAGGGGAAGCCAATTTAGTAAAGCAATTAAGCATGCTGATGAAAACTTGTATAAGGCCAAAGCAAAAGGGCGCAATCTAGTTGTGTCAGGTTTAAGTGAGGTTAATTAAATGGCAAAGCTAATTTATGTTTATGACCCAATGTGTAGTTGGTGCTGGGGCTTTAGAGAAACTTGGTTAAAGCTTCAAGCAGCCATTGGCGACAAACTTGCTATTGAATATAAAGTGGGTGGCCTTGCGCCTGATTCAGATGAGCCAATGCGAAAAGAAATGCAGCAGTTTTTACAGCAAACATGGCAGCGCATTGAGCAGCAACTTGGCACACCATTTAATCATGAGTTTTGGCATACCGCGCAACCGCGCCGTTCTACTTACCCAGCATGCCGTGCAGTGCTTGTCGCAAGGCAGCAAAATAAAGAACAAGAGATGCTTTATGCCATTCAAAAAGCCTACTATTTAAATGCACAAAATCCATCAAATATCAGCACCCTTGCAAGCCTTGCTGAGCAAATAGGGTTAGATAAAAATGCATTTATTCACGAAATAGAAAGTGAAAAAATAAATTCATTACTTATGGACGAAATAAACCAAGCGAGAAGCTTACCTATCCAAGGTTTTCCGTCTTTAGTCCTTGAAAATAAAGGGCACTACGCTGCTGTCCCTGTTAATTATCAAGACTGGCAAAGTAATTATCAGCAAATAATTGATACTATTTAATCTCGTTTTTGCATTGATGTTCTTCTGAAAGCGAAAGTTTTTCCCTCTTTAAAAAGTGCTTATCTCAAATATAAACATTGTTTTATATTTTTCTCATTTGGCTTATTTTTGATCAGCTATTGCAAATTAGGCTCATTTGAGCCAGTATAGTAAGCTCATATGGTCTATATTTTTTGGAGCTGTTATGGCAAATGCTGAATTAAAAAGTTTTAAACCGAGTCGCGATAACAAATCTAGTTTTTGGATTGCTCTAGGCATTGAAGACGCCAAAACAGCTCGTATGGATGCGGTACACCAAGGATTTAAACCTAAGGTATATCGCAATATTATCGAAAAAACAAAGTTGTCTCAAAATGAGTTTCATAGTGTGACTCATATACCAGTGAGCACTATTAAGCGCCGACTCAAAAACGGAGAACGTTTTAACACACAGGAAAGTGACGCGATTTATAGGCTAGCAATGCTTATTAAGTTAGCTACTGAATTATTTAATGATGAGAAACGTGCATTAGAATGGATGCGTGAAAGTGTCTATGGGTTAGGAGGCAAAAGGCCATTAGATATGGTGTCTACAACTGTAGACTTTGAAATTGTAAAAGATCTTATCGGTAGAGTTGAGCACGGTGTCTTTTCATAATGAAAATGTACCGTTTAACACAAAAAAAATTTGCAGATACACCTTTTAGTCCTGCTGGAGCAAAGTTATTTGGTGGCAGATGGAACTCAAAAGGGACTGAAGCATTGTATTTCGCTGAATCAGAATCCCTTTGTTCATTAGAAGTCTTTGTTCATGTAAACAATGATCCAAATATTGTCGATAAATATGATCTTTACCGAATTGAAATTCCAGACGAACTTATAGCAAAACTTGATAAAGAAGACTTACCTAACACGTGGAGAAATATACCAGTTAGTGAGGAGACACAGGAAATTGGAGATGAATTTCTCAATGTATCACAGCCCCAATTTGCGGCACTCCAGGTGCCATCTATAATCTCTCCTAGAGATAATAACTATGTTGTAAATCCAAACCATCCCGCAATGAAAGAAAGTTTTAAAAACTTTGAAAAGCTTGAGTTTGAGTTCGATCCGCGAATTTTTAAATAGCATTTATTAGTAACGCAATTTTTATTGAGCTAGTTTAAACCTGCGCTAGGCTAACGCTTTATAACTTCACTGTATCAATTTGATTTAAGCTTTGAATCTCACTCAGACTGTTGAGACCAATGGCTAATTATTGAGCTGATCTGATTTTGCGCTAAAGAAAACGTTGAAGAATGATCGCCATTTTCAATTTCTAATAAACTTATATTATTACGCGTAACAACATCTTCAATTTGATTTAATGGCGTGATGCTATCTTGATTCCCTTGAACTATTAATATATTTGCAGTTTTTTGTTTCTGTAGTAAGTCTTCAATAATGTTGTTATGTGGTAATAACAGCTTAATCGGTAAAATCTGATAGGGGTATAAATACCATTTATTCTGAAGTTTAGTTTCTATTGCTCTATCAAGGGAGAGAGCTACGCTTTCAAGAATTATTCCTTGAGAATTTACATTCACCGAAACATTTGCAGCTAACATCGCACCTAACGAGCGGCCATAAAAAAAGGTTTTTGAACAGGCACTTTCTACTTTAGTTTTATTAATAAGCTGAACGACTAACTCATTAAAAGCTTCCAAGTTTGTGACTTTACCTGAAGCACCATCTTGAGATGGATAAGAAAGGATAATTGTATTAAAAGATTTAAATTTGGTGTTATTTGCTATTTCTCTCTCATATCTAGTTATGCCACCATGTTGGCCAGGAAAGAAAAAAAGGCAAGGAGTTCCTTTCATACCGTATGATCGTGCAATGATTTCTAAACCATTTTCTTGAATTGTATATTTTTCGACTTCTAATGTGGGTTGCTCAAGCTTTATGGTTGGGAAAAGAAAAAATGGAATCGCGAAGTGTATTAAAGCCGCCCCAATTGCAAAATAGGCTGAAGTTAAAAAAATGGTGACTTTCATATGCTCATCCTTAAAACTGACTTATTTACCATGAGAAAAATATGTGTATTTAAATAATTTTCGGGTCCCAAGTGCTGCTCAATTAGTATCAGAGTCATTAACTGATTGCTAGATAAAACGCATTCATTAAAGAAATTGAAACTAAAAAAATAAATTCGTTACTCATGGCCGAAATAAACCAAGCGAGAAGTTTACCTATCCAAGGCTTTCCGTCTTTAGTTCCTGAAACCCTTGCCTTGTTTTTACGCAACATGCTTGTCATTTTTTATCGTTTAACTTTCGCACAATAAAATAAACTCACTAGCAAATTAAACTAACTTAATAATTAAGTTAGTAAATTTTTTACTCTGTATGCGTAAGGGTGAACGTTGTTTGATTTTTGGCGTAAGTATTATTACTAACCAAAGTGCTGTTTGCTTTTTATACTAAAAAGGTCAAAATGTCATAATAATAAACGTGTAATTGCAGTAAAACGTACTTTATTACATCAATCTAAAGTTGATTGCATGTTTTCATTAAGGCTATAGAATGCTGACAATATTGACATGGAATGTGGATATTCTGCGTAAAATGTGTTTTTACGCAACGCCTCATAATTCCATTTATAAATTAAGAGGTTAAAATGGCATTCATCGATAAACTCCAATCCCTTAGAGCAAGAATTCAGCCTTTTTTAGATAAGTTTGGTACTTATAAAGTGCATTTGTGCCCAGAGGTTACTGGCCACTTAACGAATAATGGTGAACCATTGCCCAACGTAAAAATTGAGCGAGGTTTATATTTTAGTGATGGGAAAGTAAGAAAAGATAATACATATACAGATTCTCGGGGTTACTTTAATTTTCCTGAATGGGAAATACGCTCTGATCAGCCTGGTTTTCCTTTTGCGGAAATATTTACCAATCAAATAATTTGCACAAATTATAATTCTCAAGAATATTTACTGTGGAGATCAACTTTAACAGATATTCAGCCAAGACATGAGTTTACTTATAAGCTTTCCACTTTGAATGCAGATATCAAGGATGAGCAGATATGTTTTAATTTCAAAAATACACTTCACCCTCATGCGCCATTGCGCGCATCCAGTATTGTTCGCTGGGAAACTGACTTTGATATTATTACATTAAACCATCTTAGCGATCTAATAGACAATGTAACTGAAAAATAAGGACTATATTATGTCTTCAGGAATGACGACTTTACCACAAGACGTTGTACATCCAGCTTTGCCCGTCTCAATATACTTAGTCTTAGTACAAACTTGCTCACTTCCTTCTGTGTAATTTTAGTACAACGTACTCTATTAAATCATTCTAAAATTGATTGATTATTTTCACCTAGACTATAGAATGCTGACAATATTGACATGGAATGTGGATATTTTGCGTATAACACGTTTTTACGCAATACCTCGTAATTCCATTTATAAATTAAGAGGTTAAAATGTCACTTATCGATAAACTCCAATCCCTTAGCGCAAAAATTCAGCCTTTTTTAGATAAGTTTGGAACATATAAAGTGCATTTGTGCCCAGAGGTTTCAGGACGCCTAACAAATAATGGTGAGCCTTTAGCCAACGTAAAAATTGAGCGTGGTTTATACTTTTGTGATGGAAAAGCAAGAAAAGATGCGACTTACACAGACGCTCATGGAAACTTTACTTTTCCAGAATGGGAAATACGTTCTGATCAACCTAGCATTCCTTTCGTCGATATGAGAACTGCTCAACAGATTAAATTTTTTTATAAGAAGCAGGAATATTTATTATGGGCTGCAACCCTATACAGCATACATCCTATACGCGAATACTCGCAAAAATTAAAGGAATTAAACGGAGATATTAATAATAAAGAAGTCTTTTTTAAGTTTGATAATCCAGAGCAACCAAACTTATTGCTTACAGGTTCATCAATTTGTAGGTGGGATCAAGACTTCACTATAATTGACCCACAGCAAATTATTGATGAAGCTAATAATTTAAACTAAGAATTCAACATTTTATTACGGAAGATAAATATGATTTCATTACAACCAACACAAGCAGCACATTTTGCCAACATTGCCTATGCAACTCTTGAGCAGGGGGGATTAAAAACTTCTGCTAGCTACCCCTATCTAAGCCCTTTATTTAATTTTGATAACAACAATATTACAGGTATCAGTGGCTCTATTTTAGAACGAATTTTTCGGCACCAAACTCCATTTGGCTGTATTGCTAAAGGAAGAACAGGGGCGTTTAAAGATCATTATGTATTAGCACTTCGTGGTACAGCAAAAATGCGCGATTGTCTTACTGATTTACATTGCGGTGTCGCAACAGGACCTAATAATCAGAGTGTACATGCGGGATTTAATCAAACTTTTAATTCACTTAAATCACAACTAGAGCAATACTTTTCGCAAAACCCTACGGCACCAGTCCATGTTGTTGGCCACAGCTTAGGTGGAGCGTTGGCGAATTTAGCCGCTAATTGGCTAAAACAACGCTTTAAAGTACCTGTGAAACTGTATACTTTTGGTGCACCTAGAGTTGGTTTTTTAAGTTTTGCAAGTCATACTGAGCAAGCGTTACAAGGCGTATATCGCTGTGTTCACGCAGGTGATCCCGTACCTATGGTGCCTGTTTGGCCTTTTGTGCACACCACAGACGAATATATTTTAAATTCGGCACAGAATATCTCTCCTGGTGCACATAGTATGACTAACCCGACCCCTGGATATTTAAATACGGCATCAAAATACCAAAGCTATGCTGATATTCAAAAAGGGTTTGAGTTACGTCACCAGGAAGCTATTCGCCTTGATTTTGAAAAACGTCATCAAGCTCACTTTTCTGTTCGCTGGGCCAAAAAGATAGGCGCCGCGCTGCTCGACTTTTTAAATAAAAAAGGTGTATTACATTCGATACAAGCAAGTGTAACGGGCTTACTCACTATTTATGATGCTATTGCAACCTATTTGGCGAATGAAATAGAAACAACTCAGGCCTATGTAGCGGAAGTCAAAGGAATCGTTGGTCATATGTACGTATTTTGTGGTTTACCTGCAGGAAAATTTATAGATTTTAGTTACAGTGGGATCCGCTCAATTTTTAAGAAGATGCTTATGAAACTTTCTCAATTAGCTAAATTTTCAATAGAAATGGCTAGTCATACAGCTCCTCTACTTGTGTAAAGCTACCATATACCAGCATTTGCTAATGCTGGTATATTAAAAACATGTTCAATTATCAGAAAACATAAGTTAATTCTGTAAAAAGATTTGTTGGTCTTGCTCTATACTACTTTGAAAATATTTAATCTTTCACACCAAAGTAAAATATACAAATATTTATAATTAATAACATTTTAGCCGCTGAGTTACCAAGACTGGCAAAGTACTTATCAGCAAATCCTATCCCATATTTAGTTCCCGAAACCCTGCAACTTTTGCCTTATCTTTGCGCAATATAAACTAATTGTTACAGCTGTCATATTTTTGTATTTTTTGCGCAACATGCTTGTCATTTTTCATCGTTATCCTTTCGCACAATAAAACAACCCAACTAGCAAATTAAGCTAACTTAACGAGTAAAGGTGTATGCGATGAAAGGCGTTAAACCACTGATTTTAGCAGGTATTGTAGCGGCATCTGCAGCAGTACATGCAAACGATCTAGATAAAGTAATTGATAAAAGCAGCGAGATAAACAAATCGGCAGCGCAATCACAAACTAAAATCGACAAGATTGCAGATTCAATGCAAGGTCGTTTACAACAATTCAAAGCCCTTAATAAAGAAATTGACGGCTTAACTGTTTATAACGCGCAGCTTACTAAGCAATTAAATAACCAAATTGCTGAAATGGACGCGTTAAACGAGTCAATGGATCAGGTATCAGTTATTGAGCGTCAAATCACGCCGTTAATGATGCGCATGATCACAGGTCTTGAGCAATTCGTTGCACTAGATGTGCCTTTCTTAACTGAAGAACGTAGCAAGCGTATTGCCTCATTAAAAGAAATGATGGACCGCGCAGACATCACTTCAAGTGAAAAATTCCGCCGCTTACTTGAAGCTTACCAAGTAGAAGTTGATTACGGTCGCACTATCGAAGCGTACACATCATTACTGAATGTCGATGGCCAAGAGCGCGAAGTAGATTTCTTACGCATCGGTCGTTTAGAACTTATTTATTTAACACGCGACGGCAAAAAAGCAGGTAGCTGGGATAAAGAAACAAAATCGTTTGTTGAATTACCAGATTCTGCAATCAGCCAAATCAACAAAGGTTTACGCATTGCACGTAAGCAACTTGCCCCTGATATGTTAACACTGCCAGTCCACGCTGCTGAATAAGAGGTTTGAGATGAAATTATTAACGAAAATGACAAAAATGGCCGTGTTTGCAGCTGGCCTTGGTTTTGCTGGTAGCAGCCTAGCAGCTGAGCCAATGGATTTAGACTCATTACTAAAAACATTAGAGCAAGGTAAAGCACAGCAAAGTGCTGAAAATAAACAACGTGAACAAGAGTTCATGGCGCGTCAAAACGAACAAGTACAAATGCTTAAAGATACACAAGCAAAACGTACTGCAATGCTTAACGAATCAGAGCGTTTAGAAACTCAATTTGAAGAAAACGAAGTAAAGCTAGCTAACTTAACAGACACGCTTTCAAACCGCATGGGTTCACTTAAAGAGCTATTCGGTGTGTTACAACAAGTAGCGGGTGATTCAAGCAATAAATTCATGACGTCAGTTGTTTCTGCAGAGCTTCCTGGTCGTAGTAACTTCATGGATGAGCTGGCACAAAAAATGGGTTCAACGTCAAAGCTTGCTTCTATCGATGATATCGAAAAAGTATGGTTTGAATTACAGCGCGAAATGACTGAGCAAGGTAAAGTATCTCGCTTTACAACAGATGTTATCGTCGAAGGTGGCAGCAAAGCACAAAAAGAAGTGGTGCGCGTTGGTGCATTTAACTTAATCGCTGATGGTAAATACCTAGAGTACACACCAGCTACAAATACAATCAGCCAGCTTACGCGTCAGCCTAGCAGCCGTTACACAGCAACTGCAGCTGATTTACAACAAGCAAACTCAGGTGTTGTACCGTTTGCACTTGACCCAACTGGCGGTTCAATCTTAGGTCTTTTAGTACAAGCACCAGATACTGAAGAGCAAGTTCACCAAGGTGGTACGGTTGGTTACATCATCTTAGGTGTTGGCTTAATCGCTTTACTAATCGCACTTGAGCGTTTTGTATCTCTAATGATTATGGGTAGCAAAATCCGTCGTCAACTTAAAGACACAGTGGCACGTGATGACAACCCTCTTGGTCGCGTAATGAAAGTGAAAGATCAGTACCCAGATGTAGCGTACGACACGCTTGAGCTTAAATTAAGCGAAGCAATCATTCGTGAAATGCCAAAAATTACTCGTAACCTGACGCTAATTAAGATTATCTCTGTGGTAGCCCCACTACTTGGTCTACTAGGTACGGTAACCGGTATGATTAACACCTTCCAAGCAATTACCTTGTTTGGTACAGGTGACCCTAAACTAATGGCGGGTGGTATTTCTCAGGCACTTGTAACAACGGTACTTGGTCTGGTTGTGGCTATCCCTACAGTATTCTTATACACACTTCTTAACACGCGCTCTAAAAACATGCTGTTGATTTTACAAGAGCAAAGCGCAGGTATCATCGCAGAGCGAAGCGAGAAAGGAGCATAAATCATGGTGCTATTGATTGATGCAATCAATGCTCTACGTGATTTCCTCGACACAGGTGGCCAAGTTCTCTTGGTCATCGGGGTCCTCATCTTCGCGATGTGGTTATTGATACTTGAGCGTTTTATGTATTTTTTTGGTGGCTTTAAACGCTACAAGAAAGACGTAAAAAGCACTTGGAGCAATAGAGCAGAGCGTAACAGCTGGAACGCAGAGCAAATTCGCCAAGCGATGATTTCACGCGCTGGCATGCAACTAAATAATAACCTTGCGCTAATCAACGTAATGGTTGCGTTATGTCCACTTTTAGGTCTGTTAGGTACCGTAACCGGCATGATCGAAGTATTTGATGTAATGGCAATCACAGGCACAGGCAGTGCACGTTCGATGGCATCAGGGGTGTCTAAAGCCACTATTCCAACAATGGCCGGCATGGTGGGTGCACTTTCAGGGGTTTTCGCATCAACGTTCTTACAACGTCGTGCAAAACGCGAAGTGCAATTACTTGAAGACAACATGGTCTTAGACCACTAAACGAATTTTAGGGTGATGTGAGCATCACCCACTAGGAGACTAACAATGAGAGCGCCACTAGGTAACCTATTTCAAGAAGACGACGCTGAAGAAATCAACATGACGCCAATGCTAGACGTTGTTTTCATCATGCTTATCTTCTTTATCGTAACAGCATCATTCGTAAAAGAAGCCGGTATTGATGTAAACCGCCCTGAAGCAGCAACAGCAGTGAAAAAAGAGCGTGCCAACATCTTAGTTGCTATTTCTGACAAAGGTGAAATTTGGATCAACAAACGCCAAGTAGATGTTCGTGCAGTTCAAGCAAATATCGAGCGCTTAAAAGCTGAAAACCCACAAGGTAGCGTGGTTATTCAAGCTGATAAGAAAGCCACAACCGATGTACTTATTAAAGTAATGGATGCATCGCGTGCTGCAGGCGCATTTGATGTGTCGATTGCTGCGCAAGAAGCATCATAAGGAATGTGAGCAATGCGTTATATAGTTGCATTAATCATCGCTGGTATCGTGACTGTTATGCTGTTTTTAGGCATGCAGGCACTGATCACCGGTGGTGAAGGGGCCATGTCTGAGCCCGTAAAAGGAAATGTACTTGATTTTGTTCGTCTGAAAAAAGAAGAGACAGTGCAAAAGAAAGAACGTAAACCGCAAAAGCCACCAACGCCAAAAGAGCCACCTCCACCAATGGAATCACCGCAAATGCAAAACAGTGATCCTAACGCGAGTAATGCCAACTTTGACTTTGGTGCCAGTGTTGAAGCCGACGTTAACTTAGCTGGCGGCTTAGCCCTTGAATCAAGCGATGGTGAATACCTACCGATTGTAAAAGTAGCGCCTGTTTACCCGCGCCGAGCTTTATCGCGTGGTATCGAAGGCTATGTGATTGTTGAGTTTACAGTAACCAAGCAAGGCACAGTTCGTGACCCGAAAGTGATTAAAGCTGAACCAGAATCACTGTTTGACCGCGCTGCGATGGATGCAGCACTTAAATTTAAATATAAACCGCGCGTTGTTAACGGTGAAGCTGTTGAAGTAGCGGGCGTACAGAACAAAATTTCTTTCCAAATTAACGGTTAGAAAAGAGGAATGCGATTATGAAACCTTTAAAAGTTGCCGTGATTTGCGCGGCTGCTTTCACAAGCAGCCTTGTAGTCCCAAGCGTTGTTAGCATGTTACCAGGTGTGACACTTGCAACAGCTTACGCTGAGGAGCAAAAAACCAAACGAGTACCTGCACTGCGTGAAAAAGTGTATAGCCAATTAGCACGAGCACAAAAGCTGGCTGATGATGGTGATGCAAAAGCAGGGCTAGAAGCACTTGATAGTATTCAAGAGCGCTCTTCAAGCATGAACTCGTATGAAATTGCCATGATGCATAATTTCTACGGTTTTATTTACTACAACGAAAACGACTTAGATAAAGCAATTGCCTCGTTTGAAAAAGTAGTAAACGAAGATGCGATTCCAGAAACATTACGTGTAAGCACCACCTTTAGCTTAGCGCAACTTGCCATGGCTAATAGCGATTACGAAAAGGTAATCAAATATTTAGCACAGTGGGATGTGATTAACGACAAGCCGAAAACAGATGCTTATTACGTATTAAAATCTCAAGCGTATTATCAGCTTAAAGATTACCAAAAAGGCATTGAGAACATTAACCTAGCTATCGCTGAAGCCGACAGCAAAGGTGAAATGCCAAAAGAAAACTGGTTAATCTTACAACGTGCTATGTATTACTCACTTAATCAGTCTGACAAGGTGGTAGAGGTACTTGAGCGTTTAGTTAAGCTTTACAACAAGCCAGAGTACTGGGTTCAGTTAGGTGGCATGTACGGTGAAACGGGCGCAGAGAAAAAACAATTAGCGATTTTAGAAGCGGCATATCAACAAGGTTTCATGAAATCTAAATCAGATTTACGTCAATTATCGCAAGTTTATTTATACAACGGCCTGGCTTTTAAAGCGGCGAACGTGATGAGTAAAGCTATGGAAGACGGTGTCGCTGAAAAATCAGCGAAAAACTATGCCTTTGTTGCAGAAGCAATGGTACAAGCAAAAGAGGGTGAAAAGTCACTTGCTTATTTTGCAAAAGCCGCTGATTTAGTGTCGCATGGTCAGTACGAACAACGTATTGCAGAGGTAAGCATTAACCTTGAAAAATATGAAGAAGCAGCGGATGCTGCACGTAAAGCCCTAGATAAAGGAGGCTTAGAGTTTGAATCAAATGTGTATGTTGCCTTAGGTATGGCGCAGTACAATTTACAAAATTTTGATGCCTCGATTTTAGCGTTTGAGCAAGCGGAAAAACACAAAAAGTCACAGCGTTTAGCTGAGCAATGGATCAAGTATGTGAAGCGTGAAAAAGTGCACGCCGAAACATTACGTACCGCTTTACTCTAAATCGTATTCAACAGGTAAGCGTACAAAAGAACTAATTTATAATCGCAACACCAAAGCTGCCTTCGGGCGGCTTTTTTCCGTTCCTAAAATTAACTAACTTACTCTTTTTTAAATAATTAATATTGTCATTTTATGTTTATTAAAGTGTAACTAGTTTGTCATACAGCTCCCGTAAGGTAGTCGCAGTTTAAAACTCAAGTGACCCAAAAGCATTAAATTTTAGTGCTTTTTCGGTGACTTGAGTTTATGCGCTAACACAATAATTAAATATCTATCTTAACGGAGTGAACAATGAAATTATCTGGCTTATTCAAGGTTAGTCTTGTAGCTACAGCAATCTCTTTAGCAGGTTGTGGCGGTGGTGACATCAACATCAACGTGGACGAAACAGTTGAGCAACCAACTACACCTACTAACCCAACTACACCACCAACAACTGAAGAGTTACCAGGTGTATACAGCCAAAGCCTTTCGAATGAAGTATCTGCTGCATTAGGTCGTGATGTAACAGTTCAAGTTCTTTCAGGCGTAATTACAGAAGATACAACATTATCAACAGACGCATTCTGGGCACTTGATGGTGCAGTATTTGTTGGTAACGATAAAGCAGACAGTGCAACATTAACAATTGAAGCAGGTGCGGTCGTATTCGGTAACAGCGGCTCTGATTACCTAGTTGTTAGCCGTGACTCTAAAATTGAAGCTACAGGTACTAAAAACGACCCTATCATCTTTACTTCTAAGCAAGATGTAGTGGGTGATGAAACATCTGCAGGCCAATGGGGCGGTATGGTGCTTCTTGGTAATGGTATTTCTAATAAGTGTCCTGCTGAAGGCGATTGTGCTCTTCAAGTTGAAGGTGTTGAATCAGGTGCTGTATTTGGCGGTACGGATAACACAGATAATTCAGGTACATTAAAATATGTTGTTGTTAAAAACGCTGGTTATGAAATTGCACCAGACAACGAACTAAATGGTATTACGTTTGGTGCTGTTGGTTCTGGTACTACAGTTGAATACTTACAAGTTCACAATAATTCAGATGATGGTGTTGAATTCTTCGGTGGTGCAGTAAACCTTAAGCACGTTGTATTAACAAGCATCGATGACGATAGCATCGACTGGGATAATGGTTACCAAGGTAAAATGCAATTCGTTTATGTTGAACAAGATCCTGATTCAACAGATGCAAACCGTGGTATCGAAGCAGATAACGACGGTAGCACACCTTCTAAAGAACCAAAATCATTACCAATCATCTCTAACTTAACAATCATCGGTAACAACTTTGATGGTGAAGATGATGCTGAAGGTATCTACCTTCGTGAAGGTACAGGTTTACACCTTTATAACTCAGTGATCACGGGCTCTGATGAAATGGGTGAGTGTTTAGAGATTGAAGGTGCAGAAGACGGTGCTAGCGAAACAGTAAATAACGCTAACGATGGCACTATCTTAATGCAAAACACGTTTATGTCGTGTACTAATGGCGAAAACTTCAAAAATCCAGTTGATGGTAGCGGCAACACATTACTTGAGCTTGAAACATGGTTTACAGCACAATCTGGTAACGTAATCAATGACAAGCCAATGCTTGGTGCAAACGGTCAACCAATTGCAGGCTCGCCATTACTAGGTGCTGGCCAAGATGTAGCAAATACTGTTGATGCGTTCTTCGATACAGTTGACTTTGTTGGTGCATTAAATGACTCAGATGACTGGCGTGAAGGTTGGGCATTTGGTTACGGTGGCGGTGAAGTAACGGCACCACCAGCTGTAGCAGGTTGTCCATCAGGTACAACGTCAATTTCTCCAGTTGATGGCAGCACAACAACATGTGAAGTGTCTGGTCGCATTACTGCAGATTTAACACTTACTGCGGGTAACTACTACGCATTAAGCGGTGCAGTATTTGTAGGTGATGATAATGCAGATTCAGCTACTTTAACAATCGAGCCAGGCGTAACAGTATATGGCCGTACAGGTGATGATTACTTAGTAATTAGCCGTGGTTCAAAAATTAATGCTAACGGTACTAAAGATGAGCCAATCTCGTTCACTTCAAGCCAAGATGTTATGGGCGGTACTACAGCTGCGGGCCAATGGGGTGGTTTAGTTCTTCTTGGTAATGCACCATCGAACAAGTGTCCAGCAGAAGGCGATTGTGCACTTCAAGTTGAAGGTGTGGAGTCAGGTGCCGTGTTCGGTGGTACTGATACAACGGACAACTCAGGTACGCTGCGTTATGTTCGTGTGATGAATGGTGGTTACGAAATCGCACCAGATAACGAATTAAACGGTATTACGTTCGGTGGTGTTGGTTCTGGTACTACTGTTGAGTATGTGCAAGTTCACCAAAACGCGGATGACGGTGTTGAATTCTTCGGTGGTAACGTACAAGCGAAGTACTTAGTACTAACAAGCATTCAAGATGACAGCATCGACTGGGACAATGGTTTCCAAGGTAAAATGCAGCATATTCTTGTTAAGCAAGCAGCTGATAACTCAGACGCGAACCGTGGTATTGAAGCAGACAACGATGGGTCTACACCGTCTAAAACGCCTAAGTCAAACCCAACAATTGCTAACTTAACAATCATTGGTAATACCTTTGACGGTGAAGATGACTCAGAAGGTATGTACTTCCGTGAAGGTACGGGTGCACAAATCTATAACACAATCGTAACGGGCCCTGAAGGCATGGGCGAATGTCTTGAGATTGAAGGTGCAGCTTCTGGTGAAAGTGAAACAGTGAACAATGCTCAAGATGGCACCTTAATGATTAAATCATCAGTGATTGCATGTTCTGAAAACTTCAAAGACCCAAGTGGTGTAGATTTCAGCGTTGAGAACTGGTGGACAAACACATTAGGTAACTTAGTTGCTACAGGTCAAACGCAAGTTGTAAATGGTATCTTTACTATCGATACAACAACAGCGACAGACGTGAAAGCAATCGACGGTTTCTTCGATACAACAACGCACATTGGTGCAGTATCTGCTGATAACAACTGGACTGAAGGTTGGACGGTAGGTCTGGAATAACACAGTAAGCAAGGTGCTAAACAACGTGTTTAGCACCTTTAAACAACTTTCTGTAACTTATTTCAGATAGAGGTAAACATGAAACAATATTCAAAACAGTTCAGCTTAACAGCGCTAAGCGCAGCTATCTTATGCGGCTTGAGTGTCTCAGCACACGCAGCTGAAGCAGACGAAGAAGCTGTTCTTGAAGAAGTTGTTGTTAGTGCAAGTCGTTTAAAAGGCACTGCAACAGCTGTTCTAGAAGAGCGTAAACAGCAAGCATTCGTTGCTGATATTATGGGTGCAGAGCAAATTTCACGAAGTGGTGATAGTGACGCTGCTGCAGCGCTACGCCGTGTAACAGGTTTAACACTTGTTGATGGTAAGTTTATTTACGTTCGTGGTTTAGGTGAGCGATATTCAAGTACACAGTTAAATAACTCTGCTGTACCAAGTCCAGATCCAACACGTTCTGTATTACCACTGGATTTATTTCCATCAGGTATTATCGAAAGTTTATCAGTACAAAAATCGTATTCACCGTCAATGCCAGCGTCTTTTGGTGGTGGTAACGTTGATATTCGTTTGAAATCAATTCCTGATCAATTTGTATTTGATGTGTCGGGTCAGCTTGGTTACAACACTAATAACTTTGATGATGGCCTTGAATACAACGGTGGTTCGGATGATTGGTACGGTGTTGATGATGGCACACGCGAAATTCCACGTCCTATCCTTGATGTATACCAAAGTGGTCAATCGCTTGATGATTTAACACCAGAGCAAAGCCGTGCTTTAGCCCTATCGTTAAATCGTGATTATGATCCAAAATCAGCAAAGGTTGACCCGAATACGAAGTTTACTGCCACATTAGGTAACAGCTTCGAATCAGATAAATGGCGCTACGGTTTCTTATCGTCGCTTAGCTACGATAATAAGCACGTTGTTGCAGATGAGTATCAAGGTCAAGGCTTCTTGATTGGTGAAAACTCAACAACCATGATCCGTGGTTATGACCAAGTACTAAGTACTGAACACACGGTTAAAACATCAGGTATGGTTACTGTTGGTGTTGAGTATGACAAAGCGCATAAAGTTGACTACACAGCTTTAATCCTACGTGATACTGAAGATAAAATTTCAGATCGTTTAGGTATTGACCAAAACAACAACACCTCAGATAACAAGCGTGTACGTTCGTATGATGTTCGTTATGAAGAGCGTGAGCTGATCGTTAATCAATTAAAAGGTATGCATACTTTTGATTGGTTGAATTACGCGGGTTTTGATTGGAAGTATTCAATTGGTCGCTCAAATCGTTACGCTCCAGGTAATATGGAAACTCGCTTTATTGTTACTGATGCCAATGAAGATGGGTTTTACGATACAGTAAACGAAAGTGCACTAACCAATGCAACAACGGCTGCGCGTTACACATTCCAAAATTTGGATGATGAAGTAGAGAACTACGGTTTTAACTTTACACTGCCTATCATGCTAGATGGCGTGGATGTTGAGCTTAAATCAGGTGCTGACTTTATCTCTAAAGAGCGTTCAGCAACTAACCGTCGTTTTGATATCAATACACGTGCATTCTCAGATGTTGACTTAAACGGAAATGAGTTAAACACTATTTTGTCTGATGATGTACTCTCGAACGCGACACTAACGCAACCAATCTTGAACGACACAACGGTTTCAGGCGATGACTATAAGTCAGCGCAGAAAGTGGATGCCTATTACTTCGAAGCAGATTTCTTCTTCAATAATACATGGCGTATTACCGGTGGTTTACGTTGGGAAGATTTCCGTCAAGTATCTGTTCCTCTTGACCCATTTACTGGTGGCCTTGCATCTTCAATTGATTATGATGAGTTAGATCAGCTCGCATTCCGTGAAGATGACGTTTATAGCGCACTTGCATTAACTTATGTACAAAGTGACGAAACGCAATGGCGCTTAAGCTATGGTGAAACTGTTGTTCGCCCAGATTTACGTGAGATTTCTGACGCAACTTACATCGATCCGCTTACTGAATACCCTGTAGGTGGTACGCCTGGTTTACGTACAACGCAAATCAAAAACTATGATTTCCGCTGGGAAAACTATTTTGATACGGGCGAGAACTTCTCTGTTGGTGTGTTCTATAAAGACATGGTTGATCCAATTGAGTCTGTTCAATCACCTGCACAAGATGGTCCACCATTGGTACGTATTGCTAATGCAGAAGATGGTTATGTTGCGGGTGTTGAATTTGAATACCTGAAAGATTTTGCTTTCTTAGGTGGATTCTGGCAAGACGTGTTCATGACAGGTAACGTGACGTTAAGTGACTCAGAAATCAACATGGACCGTCAGGCAATTGTTGAACAAACAGGAGTTTCTGCAGCGGTTACAAATACAACACGTCGCATGACGGGCCATTCAAAATATGTTGTGAATATGCAGTTAGGCTATGACGCACCTAGTGGGCAGCATGCTTCAACGCTAATCTATAACGTATTTGGTGAGCGAATTATTATTCCTGGCATTGAAGGTCAAGAAGATTGGATGGAGCAACCTTTCCACTCTCTAGACTTTAACTACACCTATTTCCCTGATTTCAACTCAAGCTTGAAGTTCAAAGTGACGAATATCTTGGGCGCAAAATCTGAAATAGAGTCAGCGGGAACTTTAACTCGCTCTAAAGAGAAAGGCACTGAGTTCTCAATTGAGTACAAATACCAGTTCTAATACTCTGACCAAGGAAGGATACAATAATAAATCCTAACGTTGATTTAGCCCTGCACTAGCAGGGCTTTTTTCTATACCCAAACCACCTCAAGATGCAGAATTCAGCGTTTCACAGGTGCTTAATATCAAGGCGTTACTTTGCAAGAATGGCAGTCCCTTTTAAGAAGTAACAACGATGAGAGTAAGTGCCTGTGAAGCGCCCAAAGGGTTGGTTTAAAAGCGATTTATACTGCGTTATTGATTTTAACAATAGAACCACTATTACTTGCAATCAATGCCTTGCCTAAATCGCTTTTAATTCCAACTGAAACTCGCATCTTGAGGTAGTTTGGGTATATTAAACCATTGCGTGTTATGGTAGTTCAACGTGTTTAAACAGGGATTAAAAATGGACTTACGGTTAATTATAAATGGTAAAAAAGCGGCTGATGAGCAGCTTCGTGACGCCATCGGTCAATTTAGAACTAGTCAGCCACTTGCAGTGCGAGTTACCTATGAAGGCGGTGACATTGAGCGCTTTATTAATGAAGCCGTCGCAGAAAGTGTAAAACGTGTTGTTGTGGCTGGTGGCGATGGCACCGTTAATGAAGCCGTTAATGCATTAATGAAACTGAAAAAGTCACAACGTTTAGAGCTTGCAATTTTACCTATGGGCACAGCAAATGATTTTGCTACAGCCGCTAATATTCCTCACGGGTACTTGCCAGCGCTTAAACTTGCCGCACAGGGTCAGCCGCATGCAATTGATACGGTAGAGGTTGATAAGCGTTATTTTGTGAATGTAGCCAGTGCTGGCTTTGGGGCAAAAATTACCGCAACCACACCGCCTGCACTGAAAAACTTACTCGGTGGTGGCGCATATACCTTGGCAGGGCTTGTACAAGCGCTAAGTTTTGTGCCTTACAGTGGCGAGTTAACGCTGCCTGATGGTGAACGAACTTCGGGCGATATTATTGCCGCTGCCGTGTGTAATGGACGCCAAGCGGGTGGCGGTCAGCCCCTTGCGCCCCATGCGTACATAAATGATGGCTTGGTTGATTTAGTGGCGTTTACCTCATTTGCAATTTCAGATGTACCAGCGGTTATCGAAGAGCTCAGCAATTACCCTAACTCATCACAGCAGTGGGTAAAACGCTTTCAAGTGCCTTGGCTTGAATGGCAAACACAAACAGAAATGCCAATAAACTTAGATGGCGAGCCAATCACCTCGAAGCAACAACGTTTCGAAGTGCATGCTGGTGCGCTAAACATGGTACTGCCAGACGCTTGTCCATTACTTAAATAAACGATGATGAAAAATTTTGATGTTACTCGGTTAGCGCTGGTTTTGCTTGGGCCGCAATGCTAGATTACTCCTGTAAAAATTAAATTCTCACGCAATGGACTTTAATTTTTAACAGTTTAGGTAATTTGAATGAATCAAACAGTGGAACAAACAATGAAAAAAGTAGGATTAGTCGGTTGGCGGGGCATGGTTGGCTCTGTGTTATTAGAACGTATGCAGCAAGAAAATGATTTTTCTAATATCGACACGACTTTTTTCACCACCTCACAAACCGGTCAATTAGGTCCTGATCTTGCTGGCCCAGCTAAACCGCTTTTAGATGCCAATGATATCGCTGAGCTTGCGAAGATGGATATTATTGTCACTTGCCAAGGCGGTGACTATACCAAAGCCGTTTACCCGCAATTACGTGAATCAGGTTGGAAAGGTTATTGGATTGATGCGGCATCGGCATTGCGTATGAGTGACGACAGTATTATTGTGCTAGACCCAGTAAACAAAGACGTTATCAGTGCAGGTTTAGAGCAAGGTGTTAAAACCTATGTGGGCGGTAACTGTACCGTATCACTAATGCTATTAGCCCTAGGCGGTTTATTTGAACAAGACTTGATTGAATGGGTAAGCCCAATGACATATCAAGCGGCTTCTGGCGCAGGCGCACGCAACATGAAAGAGCTAATTGCGCAAATGGGTGCAATTCACGAAACAGTGGCAGACAAACTGGCAGATCCAAATGCTGCGATTCTTGAAATTGATAAGTTAGTCACCGAAAAAATTGCCTCAAGCGATTTACCACAAGACCAGTTTGGAGTGCCTCTAGCCGGTAGCCTTATCCCTTGGATTGATGTACCAATGCCAAGCGGTCAAAGTAAAGAAGAGTGGAAAGCGCAAGTTGAAGCGAACAAGATTTTAGGCAGCAGTGAACAACCTATCCCTGTTGATGGCTTATGTGTTCGCATTGGTGCAATGCGCTGTCACTCACAAGCAATGACAATTAAGCTGCGCAAAGACATTAGCGTTGAGCAAATTGAAGAAATTCTGGCTTCTCACAATGAGTGGGTCAAAGTGATCCCGAATGATCGCGACATTACCGCTACAGATTTAACGCCTGTAAAAGTAACTGGCACGCTGTCTATTCCGGTAGGTCGTATTCGTAAATTAGCGATGGGCCCAGAGTATATCAGTGCGTTTACGGTTGGTGACCAACTGTTATGGGGTGCTGCTGAGCCACTGCGTCGCATGTTACGTATTATTGTTGATGGCTAGAACTGGTTTTACTTGTGTATAAAACCTTATTCTACTAACTCAGAGCTTCTGTTGAAAACTCAGCTGATTTTTACTCTGTTTCTAAATTCGCCTCGTATATAGAGGCGAATTTAGTTATTACTCGTGTATGTTATTAAAAACGATATTGAGCAGTGATACTAAAGTTTCTCGGTGCGCCATATTGAAACTGGTTATAAAACCCAATTTGGCTGTAATAACGTTTATCAAATGCGTTCTCTAAATTAGCGCGCAATGTAAGTTGTTCGTTTACGTTGTATCTTGCCATTAGTCGAAAAAGCGCATAACTTTGTTGACTAACCTCAACTGAACTTCTATCAGGCTTAGTGACATTTCTATTGATTTCACTTTGCCAATTAAAACCAGCTCCCAGTTGTAGACCACTTAGTATATTATTTAATTCATAAGTACTGAAAAGCTTTACTTGGTGTTTTGGGCTAGTGGTCGTTATCTTTTCTCCATCAGGGTCTTTTGTTTCAAATTGGCTATATCCAAAATAAACATTCCAATGCTCATTAATTGAACCATTTGCTTCAAATTCGAATCCTTGCGTTTTGGTGCCATCAATACCACGGTAAATAGGCACAGTAGTACCAGGTAATGTTTCTCCTGTTGCTTCGCCAACATTATCTTGACGGATCTCAAACACTGAAAATGAGGTGTCTAGCGCTTCTTCAAATAGGCTTGCTTTAACACCTGCTTCGTAGTTTTTTCCCTTAACAGGATCTAGGTAGCTGCCATCGGATTGAACTCTACTTTGTGGTGTGAAAATATCGGTGTAGTTAGCATACAAAGATACATTTTGCCCAACAGTATAGGTAGCGCCAATGTAACTCGTAAATTCATTATCAACTTCGTAATTATGAACGGTTCCGAAATTGTCTTGCTCAGTTTCCCAATTATCAATCCGTCCTCCTATAACCATTGAAAGCGCGTCAGTTACTTCAATATCAGAAGCAAGATATATTGCTTGTTGCTTTGTTTCTCCCCATGAGCCATACAAGATTTCATCACTCCATTGAGGGGTAGGATAAGTAAAGTTTTGATCTCTAAAATCACCTAAAGGCGGTGCTTCATTTAAAGAGCCATAATATGGGTTGGCAAACTCTTGTTTCTGCTGATTTACACCAATTAGAACTTGTTGAGAACGATCGAGTAACATAAAACGGCCCGATAATTTTAAGTCGTATGTATGTTGAGTGCGATTGCCATCAATAAATGCAAGTGAGCCAGGTATCATTCCTTCATTGGTTATTGGGTCTGGGTTACCCGTTGGCCATAACACATCATATTCTAAATCGTTATCGCCATAGATGTAGCTTGCTTTAACTTGCCAGTCATCACTAAAGTTATGTTCAATCGTGGCAAAGCTGTTCAACGCTTTGGTTTTAGATGATGCCCAGCGAGGAGCAGTTGATGTGTGGTGACTGTAATTAGTTCTATTTCCTTGGTTGTCAAATAGCGGTAATCCACCAGACATTGAGCCTTCAGGCTTGGTATCTTGATAATCAGTTCCTAAGGTTAGTAATGTGTCACGACCTAAATCTGCTTCAATAATACCGTAAAGGGTTTGTCTTTGTTGCTCGTAACGATGCTGATAACTTTCGCGATCTTGATATGCTATGACGACTCGACCTCGAACGCTTGCGTCTTGATTCAAACCTCCCGATAAGTCAACAATACCGCGTAACTGTTGCCATGAACCAATACTTAGGCTTACGTTTGCTTGAAATTGTTCTGTCGGACGCTTACGCACTAAATTGATAGCTGCCGATGGACTGCCCGCACCTAACATCAAACCAGTTGCTCCGCGAACAACTTCTATGCGCTGATAAATTGCGCTATCCATTAAGTTGTCACCATAGTTAAAGCGTGTATCGTAGGTTGTCGCCACACCGTCATATAAAATACTACTTACGCCAATACCGCGGGCACTGATTGAGTATCGGTCGTTGTCAGAAGGGCGGGTATTAATCCCCGCTACGCTGTTCATCACTTCAATAACTGAGTTTAGTTGTTGATCTTTTATCGCTTGCTCAGTCACGACTGTGGTTGATTGTGGTGTTTCAAGAAATGATAACTCTAAACCTGTTGCGGTAATCATTTGCTCAACTTTATAGCTTTGAGCATTGTTTTGTTCACCCACGACTGTGAGTACTTCCATATCGTTATGCTTTTTTTGCTCAGCCTGTAAAGATTGACTAAATATCGCTAAACAAGAAAGTGCGACAGGCGTGAGTTTAAAGTAGTTAGTCTTTGTCATTTTTTATCCGTAGTCCTATTACGTCTATAAATAGTGAGGCCTATGCTTAGGCTATTGTTGTGTCATGTTGAAAGTCATGACGAGTGGAAAATCATGGAGTGGGCTTATGATATCCCCAGCAAAACGGAGGTTTTTCTCTTTAGATAGTTGGAATCATTAATCCATAGATATTGCGGCAGTTTAAAAATTTCCATTGTGTATATCCTTTAACATTGATTTAGTAACCAAGAGATAAGAAGAGTTTTTCTTCAGTCTCCAATTAATTAAAATCCGCAACACCCTGTACCGATTAATGGGAATATATCATTCAATGAACAGTAATGTAAATCATTATCATTTATTAGGTGTGTAGTTAAAAGGCCTTTTTATTTGTTAGTTTTTTCGAATTGGTTAAAGGACATAACATTATTTGTGATTTAAGTCGTGGCTAAAGGCTAGTAGAAAACTCTTGATCAATTACAATGTTAGATTCAAGCAATCGGAGCAATTTTTAATAAATTGAGAAAAGCATGCACACACCCAACAAGTGGAAAATGACACCAGAGCGAGTATCGCAGTTTATCAAAACCTACAGCTTTGCATTAATGGTTGATAGTGAGTTTGAGGCAACCCATCTACCATTAGTGTATAAACCCGATGAGGGCGAGTTTGGTACCTTATATGGTCATGTGTCACGGGCTAATAGCCACGGCAAAAGCTTGCAAGGTACCCGCGTATTAGTGGTTTTTAATGGCCCACATAGTTATATTTCACCCACTTGGTATAGTGAGAAGCCAGCTGTATCGACCTGGAACTACGCTGCGGTGCATGCCCAAGGCATAGTAGAATACCTTGATGATGACAACACCTTAGCCTGCCTAAATGAGTTAATTAGCCAATACGAGCCAAGTATTTTAAACGACACCAGTTTGTTACCAGCTGATTATCAAGCCAAATTACTGCGTGGCATAGTGGGTATTAAAATCGAACTTGACTCAATTCAGGCAAAGGAGAAGTTAGGCCAGCATAAGTCGGCGGCGGATCAACAAGGTGTTTTAACAGGGTTAAAAGCAGATAAACACCCTGATGCCCAAGCTTTACTTTGCTATATGCTTAAACATGAAGTAGGAATAGGCAGCTAATTTGCATCCAGCAAATGCTGCCAATTGGTTGGAAAGTATCTAGCAATACTTTGTTAAAAGCATGTTAATTACTAAAACTAAAGTTAGTACATTCCACGTGTCTGTCAACTAAATGTCATATTTTTAACAGGTAAGTTTTGAGTAAAAGTAAGCATAAGGGGTATAAATTTCACGTTAACTTTATGTGGTCAAGCTTGCTTTGCCCCATAAAAATAAACACTTAATTATTTGCTGAACTTCCAAGGCCTCACTATATTTTCTTAAGTGCTTAGTTGGAAGTTGGCTATGAACATTTCAAAAAAATTAAAACTCGCCTTTGCGTCAGCAATTGCGCTGCCGTTGATCATTATTGCTGTGCTTGTAATTACACAAACAAGACAACAAGCCCTCGATAGTTTCGCTGAGCTTAGTCAAAGAGAAGCGAAACAAGTTGATAACGGTATCAGTATGTTTTTTGCTGAAATAGAGAAAAACGTCAATTATCTTGCATCCCATTCCGCTATCTTAGACGCCAAGCAAGGTGTTAAAACCCATATGCAATCACCTAGTGCAGAAAAGCTTGATCATCTAAGTGGTAGTGACATCGAAAAAAACGCCTTTCGTTTATTTGATCACTTTGGTGCCACCCACCCGGGACTTGCTTATATCTACATGGGGAATGAGCAAGGTGGTTATATTCAATGGCCAGAGGGTGAAGTTACAGCGAATTATGACCCAAGAGTAAGGCCTTGGTACGAAACTGGCAAAGCAGCAAATGGTAAAACGGTAAGAACCAATGCCTATTATTGGGCAGCAGATGACATGGTAATTGTTTCTACTGTTAAAGCGATTAAGGAAGCGGGGGAGCTTATTGGTGTACAGGGCATGGATGTATCCTTGCAGGGCCTTACCGATATTATTGCGAACATTAAACTTGGTGAAACTGGCTATTTAATGTTGATTGAAGATAGTGGCAATGTACTCGTTGACGTTAAAAATGCTGATTACAGGTTTAAGCAGCTAGCACAAGTCAATAACGGAAAATACAAACAGCTCGCTGAAAATAATCAGGGTCAATTTGAAATTGACATTAATGGCAAAGATTACTTAGCGAATATTTACACCTCGCAAAAACTAGGCTGGAAATTTATAGGCTTAGTAGAAAAATCTGAAGTAATGAGTGGCGCAAATGCAATGACGATTACTATTTTAGTCATCAGTGCAATCTTGATTGCTGTATTCATTCTTGTAGCTAGCTATATTTCTAAATTAATTTCTGCACCTATTGTTGAAGTGAGTGATGGTCTAACTGAAATATCGCAAGGTGGTGGTGACTTAACTAAACGTTTAGTGATTAAAACACGCGATGAAACGGCCAAACTGGCTAACAGCTTTAATTTATTTTTGAATTTGATTTCTGATTTAGTCACGCAAATTAATGAGTGTGCGCAAAATGTGAGTGATACCTCGGCGCAAACGTCATCACAAGCAGCGCAATTATCTGGCTCAACATCTCAGCAACAACAAGCCCTCGAAATGGCGGCCACAGCGATTAATGAAATGGCAGCGACAGCCAATGAAGTCTCTGCCAGTTGTGCCAATGCAGCCGAACTTGCATCGCAAACACAACAGGCCTCTGAGCTTGGACAAAGTGTTATATCTAAAACGGTTGATAGCGTTGTATCTCTATCTAAGGTGATCACCAAAGCAACTAAAGATATAAACCAACTCGATGCTGAAAGTGAAAATATCATGTCGATTTTAAGCGTGATAAGAGGCATCGCAGAGCAAACCAATTTGTTAGCTTTAAACGCAGCAATTGAAGCGGCGAGGGCGGGTGAGCATGGTCGAGGTTTTGCAGTTGTCGCAGATGAGGTGCGTGCGTTATCACAAAGAACCTCAGAATCGACAGAAGAAATAGCAAGTCAGTTAGATATGTTGCGCAGGATGTCTGATCAAGTGTCAAAAGAGATGACAACCAGCTTAGATCGCACAAACAAAACAGTGGAGTTAGCCCATTCAGCACAACAGCAATTTAGCGAAATAACAGCGTCTATCGTCAATATCAGCGATTTAAATACACAGATTGCCACTGCAGCCGAAGAGCAACAGCATGTAGCAGAAGACATTAACCGCAATGTTGTTGAAATAAAAAATGCGGCTGATGATGTAAGCGAAATTGCCCATAGTGCCAGAGGCAATGGTGACAAACTAAACCTGTTATCGAAAACTCTAAATGATTTAGTGGGTAAGTTTAAAGTGTAAAATACTATTTGTTTCATATGCTTTGCATGCTTTAATGGAATAAATAACTAAAGCGTGTAACGAATCATTTTGTTATTTGATTAGAGAACACAAGGCACAAAACTCCTATAAAATGGCAAATAATGAAAATAGATAGTGTGAACGCTGAAGATTACCCAGAGCTACTTGCTGTATGGGAAAACTCAGTTCGAGCAACCCATGATTTTATAACAGAAGACGACATCGCTTTTTTTAAGCCAATTATTATCGAGCAAGCGTTTCCGAATGTGACTTTAAAGTGCATTAAGGATGAGCATCAGGCAATTTTAGGCTTTATAGGCGTACATGAATGCAAAATAGAAATGTTGTTCATTTTAGATGCCGCAAGAGGTAAGGGCATAGGTAAAGCACTACTCAACTATGCAGTTGAGCAATTAGCTGCCAACAAAGTGGATGTTAATGAGCAAAACCCACTTGCGGTTGGATTTTATCAACATAGGGGCTTTAAAATTGCCTCACGCTCGCCCTTAGATGATATGGGCAAACCATTCCCAATATTGCACATGGAAATCGTGTAGGAACGGCTTCAGCCGTGAATTTAGATGTTCGGCGTTGAAACGCCTCCTACAAACTCTTACTAAATTTACTTTCGTCACTTATCTTTTGCTTAATTCAATGAACGCGATATGCTGAAGCAGCGAATAAATCATTACATGGGAGTAGCAAATGAATCTCAATCAGGTGACGTTACCTGTAAAGGATATGAATGAAGCGGTGGCTTTTTACTTAACACTAGGAATGATTCAGATAGTGGATACTCCGCATTACGCACGCTTTCAATGCCCTGATGGTGATGCCACATTTTCGCTGTCATTAGAAACCGGTAATTATAATAATAGTGCGGTAATTTATTTTGAACATGAGCAGCTCGATGAGCTCTATGCAAGCCTTGTTGAAAAAGGCATTCGCTTTGAGCAGCCGCCTACTGCACAGCGTTATTTATGGACGGAAGCAATTCTAAAAGACCCATCAGGGAATAAAATTAAATTGTATTGGGCCGGAGAAAACCGCTTAAACCCGCCATGGAAAGTAGAAAAAGAGGGTAAAAAAAGGCGCTAAGGTCTAGCGCCTAATAGCTAAAAACAATTATTTAAAAACCTTACTGCTTTTCTTTCAGTAGTTGTTTTAGTTCGGCCATTTCAGCTTGCAGCTGAGCAATTTGCCCTTTAGTTGCAGGCATGTCGGCATCAGATGTTTGCTCTTCACGGGCGTTACGATGCTCTTCAGACATAACTTCTAAAATAGCACCAACCATCATGTTTAAAAATACAAAGGCTGTTAAAAAGATGAAGGTTAGATAAAAAATCCAGCTGAGCTCATACACAGCCATCGTTTCATACATAACATCGGTCCAATCCTCAAACGTTGCAATCCTGAATAGGGTGAGCATCGAAATAGACACATCGCCCCACAGTACTGGGTTGATGTCAGCAAACAGCATGCTACCCATGGCGGCATAAATATAGAAGATCACGAACATGAGCAGGGCGATATAGCCCATTTGCGGAATAGCTTTTAGAAGCGAGTTAACCAGCAGTCTAAGTTCTGGGATCATCGACACTAGTCGCAATACGCGGAAAATACGCAGTAATCGAGCGATAAAAATTGTTGAGCCTGCTGCAGGGTAAAGGCTACCCACCACGATTATAAAATCGAAAATGTTCCAACCTTTGCTGAAAAAGTCTTTAAAGCCTCGGCTTGCGATAAAGCGGATCACCAGTTCAACTAAAAAGAATACCGTGATACCTAAGTCCATCCAATGTAAGGCAAGCTCAACTGTTGGATGTAACGAATAGGTGTGTGCCCCCACAGTTAGTGCTGAAATAACAATGACAGCAATAACAAATGATTGAAAAATTTTACTTTTATCGATACGCTGAAACAGCTGTTGTAACTGCGACAACATCATATAGAACCCTTTGGTTGTAATATTTAAACCCACGCAATATACAGGAAATTGCAGCACCAATGTATAACTACATGAAGGAAATTTAATGTTTTTTAACGCTTTAAAATTAGCCGTGATTGCAACGCTTGCTGTGGTTTTATCAGCGTGTAGCTCTGATGCCCGTTATCATGAAATTCAATCAGCACGTTTAAGTGAATGCAATTATTTGGCAGATAAAGAATACCATGAGTGTGTTAAACGCCAGCAAGACAGTTACGAAGAATTTAAAAAACAACAAGCAGAACATGACTAAAACAGAAAAGCGTCTAGATAAGGTTATTCGAGTTGCTTTAACGCAAGCGTGCGAACTAGCAAAAGAACAAGTACACGAATTTTCATGGTTAACGCATACTGCTGATCTAAAAAAGCTACCGCAATCACTAAAAGTCAGTTGTTATTGTAAAGAGCTGCCGATAACCGCTGAGCAAACCCAGTTAATTAGCAGTCTAATTATCAAAGAATTGAGTGCAAAAGATTTAGCTATCAATGTAAAAGCAATTTCATTTTTAAAGGAATAATAATGTACTTAAATTTAGACCCTAAACAGATGGTTAGATTAAACCTGGCTCTTGCTGTGTTATTTATTTGTGTAGGTGTGTACAGCTTGCAATCAGACTCATTACCTATTTCAAGTTTTACCGGTTTTATATTTGCAATTGCTTTTATGGTGCAAGCCTATCGCTCAACAGAAAAATTTGCAGCCAAAACAGCCCTTAGTAAAACACTCACGGCAACAGACACGAGTTTAACGGTTAATCAGGTTTATTATGGCGAGCAAGTAAAGACTGTTGAATTAAGCCGTATTACGCAACTGAAAGTTGCTGATAACTATTTAGCCGTAATTTTAGATGGCAACGGCCAAGGTTATGACTTTCAAATAAAAGGTAAAGCTGAAGCCATCACTGAACGTTTAAATGAGATATTGCCAAAGGCGCTGCTTAAAAACAGCCCAATCGAACAGGTTTAATTTGGTAAGCCAGCTGCAAATGGCTATAATCGGCAAAAATTATTGAAAGAGATATAGCAATGGCAGTGCCTACGCGTTCACAAATTTCAATTGGCTGCGAAGTCAACATTGTATTAAAACAAGATCAACGAACAGGCCAGTTAACTCAAGGTGTGGTATCCCGTATTTTAACTAAATCACCAAATCACCCGCATGGTATTAAAGTACAGCTTGATGATGGTCAAGTAGGGCGCGTGAAAGAGATTTTATCATGAGTGTTTTAAGCGAAAGTGAATTTTGGCAACTCGTAACCGCCGAAGATAAAACTGCCGAGCCTGAGTCTGTTTGTAATGCATTAAAAGCAAAGCTTACTGATTTATCTGACCAACAGCTGATGGAGTTCGATAAGCAGTTTAACCTACGTATGCGCAAAGCTTATACCTGGGATTTATTTGGCGCTGCATATGTGATGGCCGGATGTAACGACGATTATGGTTTTTCTGAGTTTTTATGTTGGCTTATTTCACGTGGTGAACAGGCTTTTTTGAAAGCGCTTGAAAACCCAGACTCAATTGCTGAGTGTACGCCTGTTTATCATTTAAACGAACAGCCTTACCCGTATTTAGATGAGTACGATTTAATTGCCGGTATGCTTTACGAAGAGCGTAATGATGACGAATTACCCTTTGTACCATCTGGCCTTGAGCAACCAAAAGGTAAACGCTTTAAAGATAAGGCCAAGTTTTTAAAGCAAACCTATCCAAATTTATACGCCAAATATTGGCAACAACCGAACTAATTAAAAGCACCTAAGGGTGCTTTTTTATGCGCTAATACTTACTTTTCTATAGCTTTCAGAAATTTTTAGTACCTATATTTAATCATTTTGTGGTATCTTATTCACGCTATATTCAGCTAATTTAACAATATAAATCAGCAAGCTAAGTTTAATTAGTTTGCTTAACACATATCAAAGGAAATGACAGTGTCAGAAAACGTATATCAAGCACCAGAAGCAAACCTTGCTACAGCGTCAACAGAAACAACTACCTTAAGCATGAAAGAAATCTTATTTTCTTTTAAAGGACGTATTCCTCGTAAGACTTATTGGTATTCTTTCTTAGGTATTATTGTAGCTTCATTTGTTTTTATGTTCGTAGTTGCATTATTAACAGGTGGTAATGAAACAGCAATCTCTGTAATCACACTCATCTTTTATATCCCGCTTATGTGGGTTTCGCTTGCGGTTCAAGTTAAACGCTGGCACGACCGTAACAAATCAGGTTGGTGGGTACTGATTGGCTTAGTTCCACTGATTGGTGGTATTTGGGCGTTAATCGAAAATGGCTTTTTAGCAGGTGATGAAGCTGAGAACCGTTTCGGTAAACCTACTAGCTTATAAGCTTTACTGTGTGCTCTGAATATCAGAGCACACAAAACAAACGTGTCTAATGAAGCATTTAACAACGATTCAAATAGCTAGATTTATTATCAGCTTTAGTTGGCTTTATCATGGGCTGATGCCAAAACTAATTCATATTGCTCCTCTTGAATTAAAAATGACGGCCAGTTTTGGCTTCAATGCTGAAATCTCAACGCTCATCACCCGAGCAGCTGGCATAGGTGAAATTATATTTGCCGTGCTGTTCTTTATTTTTTATCGTTCAATCTTTATCAATATTCTCAATATCGCCGCTTTAGTTGGGCTAGCGCTGTTTGTTGCCGTTTTACAACCCGCACTTTTAATCGAAGCGTTTAATCCTGTGACTACAAACTTTGCCATAATCGCCTTTAGTCTTGTGCTCATTAAAGAGCAAAAAGCTTTAAACAAAAACACTAGACCGAGTAACAACGCTTAATTTCGTCAATCATGGCATTTGCTAAAGGCGAGCTGGCATTTGTTTTTGAGGTGATCAATACCACAGGAATATCGTAGTGATATTTACTCGGTTGAATAGCTCTAAAAATACCTTTATCGACCCAGAACTGTGCATAGTGATCGGGTAAATAACCAATAAACTCACCCGATAAAATTAAATGTGCAATACCTTCATCATGATAAGCAACAGCACTATTTTGATAGTTTAAACCGTCGTTTCGGCTTTCTTTATCACGCATGTAGTTACTGGTAATCACTTCGGCTTCTTTAATGAGCTCATCTGTTTGTTTATCTTCACACTCAAATAATGGGTGACCGACTGCGCAATACAAAAAGTTAGTTTCATTGTGTAGGGCGGTGTAATCTAACCCGCGAATATGATGGCGGCTAACACCAATTCCTACTAATGAACGGCCATTGGCTACTGCGGTTTCTACCTCTAGTGCCTCGCACACATTAATATCGAACTGAATGTTTTTACCTTTGCCCTTTAACTTTGCGATTACGCGGGGAATGGCACAACGTGGGTCGCTGACCATGGTATCTATCATGGCAATACTTAAACGCCCCGATAACTCGTTTTTAGAGCTTGCTACGGTATTAGCAAAGGCTTCGCATTGCTGAAGCAGTTCAATCGATGCCTGATAAGTGATGGCGCCAGCGTCTGTTATTTCAAAACCACTGCGGCCACGTTTACATAATTTAATACCAAGCCTTACTTCTAAATCTGATAAATGCGCACTAATGGTGGAGCGGCCAATATTCAAACGTGACTCTGCGGCTGAAAGCCCGCCACACTCAACAATTGCTACAAAAACGCGCAATAAGCGCAGGTCTACGTCATGAACTTGCATAGCTCTTCTTTTAGTTCGATAAATCTGGAATGAATAACGATAATTATGCATTTGTAAAACAACTAGAGCAAGCTAGACTCCATCTAAATAAAACTTAATCCTGTTCTTTAGGAGTTATAAATGACATTTAAGTATGGTGTTGACCAATTAACGTTAGACAGCGTTAATGCTATTGCAGCCGGTACGTTACAGGCAGAGCTTTGCCAAGAAGCAATTGATAAAATTAATAAAAGCCGCCAAAACGTAGACAAAATGGCTGCCTCAGATAAAGCCATTTATGGTATCAATACGGGCTTTGGCCCATTATGTGATACACAAATTTCTCCAGAAGAAACTAACCTTTTACAAAAGAACTTATTGATCACACACGCTGTTGGTGTGGGTGAGCCAATCGCTAAACCTATTTCAAAGCTGATGCTAATCACTAAAGTACATGCATTAAGCCAAGGTTTTTCAGGTATTCGTTTAACCGTTGTTGAGCGTATGCTTAAGTTTATTGAACTTGATATTATCCCTGTTGTACCAGAGCAAGGCTCAGTAGGCGCATCAGGCGATTTAGCACCGTTATCACACTTATTCTTACCTCTTTTAGGTGAAGGTGAGTTTTGGGTAAACGACACAATCAAGCCAGCAGCAGACGTATTAAAAGAGCATGGTTTAGCGCCTTTAGATTTACATGCTAAAGAAGGCCTAGCATTAATTAACGGTACTCAGTTTATTTTATCGCATGCCATTACTGCGCTTACTAAAATGCGTTACTTATTAGACCTTGCAGATATCGCAGGTGCTATGAGCATTGAAGGTATGCAAGGTAGCGAATCACCGTTCCGTGAAGAGTTACACGCAATTCGTGCTTTTAAAGGTAATGTTGAAGTTGCAGCACGTATGCGTAGCTTTTTTGCAGGCTCTGAAAACATGGCTTCACACACTGATTGTGACCGTGTTCAAGACCCTTACTCATTACGTTGTATTCCACAAGTTCATGGTGCATCGCGTAACGCGTACTACCATTTAAAAGAGCTTGCTGAAACAGAAATGAACTCTGTAACAGATAACCCAATTGTGATCAGCGAAGAAGAAGCCATTTCGGGTGGTGGTTTCCACGGTCAACCACTTGCTATGGTATTAGATTACGCATCAATTGCAGCGGCAGAGCTTGGTAACATTGCTGATCGTCGTTGTTACTTACTGCTTGAGGGCTTACACGGCTTACCACGTTTGTTAACGACATCGGGTGGCTTAAACTCTGGCATGATGATCCCGCAATATGTGACTGCGGCATTGGTAACAGAAAATAAATCATTGTGTTTCCCACCATCAGCAGACAGCGTACCAACATCAATGGGGCAAGAAGATCACGTATCTATGGGTAGTATCTCTGGTCGTAAGTTAAACCAGATTTTAGGTAACCTTGATAAAATCTTTGCTATTGAGCTGATGTATGCAGCGCAAGCAATCGAATTTAGACGTCCTAACAAGTGTTCAGACATCATTGAAGAAAACTTTGCGCTAATTCGCAGCAAAGTTGCCAAACTAGAAGAAGATCGCTTACTTAAGCCAGACATTGATGCCATGGTAGAACTTGTTAAATCGCAAGCGTTTAAAGTTAACTAAGGGAGCAAATAATGACTTTTCAAGAACAAATTAAGCAAGGTATCCCAAGCGTATTACCAGAGCCAAAACCGTATCCAAGTGATGCAAACCGTGCTCCAAAACGTAAAGACATTTTATCGGCTGACGAAAAGCAATTAGCGATTCGTAACGCATTGCGTTATTTCCCTAAAGAATGGCACAAAGAATTAGCCGCTGAATTTGCCGCTGAGCTTAAGCAATTTGGCCGTATTTACATGTATCGCTTTAAGCCTAACTATGAGCTTAAAGCGCGCTCAATTAGCGATTACCCGGCTAAATGCGAACAAGCTGCCGCGATCATGTTAATGATCGACAATAACCTTGATCCTGCAGTAGCACAGCATCCTGAAGAGCTAATCACTTACGGTGGTAACGGTGCGGTATTCCAAAACTGGGCGCAGTACTTATTAACCATGAAGTACTTAAGCGAAATGGAAGAAGACCAAACGCTACACATGTACTCGGGTCACCCTATGGGGTTATTTCCATCATCAGTTGAAGCACCGCGCGTGGTTGTAACGAACGGTATGATGATCCCGAACTATTCGAAGCCGGATGACTGGGAAAAATTCAATGCACTGGGTGTAACTCAATACGGTCAAATGACTGCGGGTTCATTTATGTACATTGGCCCACAAGGTATTGTTCACGGTACAACCATTACGGTAATGAATGCGTTCCGTAAAGTGCTCGAAAAAGGCGAATCACCAAAAGGTAAGATCTTCTTAACTGCAGGTTTAGGCGGTATGAGTGGTGCGCAGCCTAAAGCGGGTAACATTGCTAACTGTATTACCGTGTGTGCCGAGGTTAACCCTAAGGCGGCTATTAAGCGTCATCAACAAGGCTGGGTTGATGACCTAATTGATAACATGCCAGAGCTTGTTGAGCGTGTACGTACGGCTCAGCAAAATGAAGAAGTGGTTTCAATTGCCTTTATCGGTAACGTGGTTGATGTATGGGAAAGCTTCTTAGCTGAAGATATTTTCATTCACTTAGGTTCAGACCAAACTTCACTTCATAACCCTTGGTCAGGCGGTTACTACCCGATTGATATCAGCTATGAAGAGTCAAATCGTTTAATTCGTGAAGAGCCAGAAGTATTTAAAGAAAAAGTACAAGCGACGCTTAAGCGCCATGCCGATGCTGTTAACAAGCACACGGCAAAAGGAACTTACTTCTTTGATTACGGTAATGCGTTCTTGCTAGAAGCATCACGCGCTGGTGGCGATGTAATGGCTGAAAATGGGATTGATTTCAAATACCCATCGTACGTACAAGATATTCTTGGCCCAATGTGTTTTGACTACGGCTTTGGCCCGTTCCGATGGGTATGTACGTCAGGTAAACCTGAAGATCTTGATAAAACAGATGCGATTGCAGCAGACGTTTTAAATAAAATCATGGCGGACTCGCCAGAAGAGATCCAACAGCAAATGCAAGACAACATCACGTGGATCAAAGATGCGAAGCAGAACAAACTTGTTGTTGGTTCGCAAGCTCGTATTTTATATGCAGACGCACAAGGCCGCGCTGAAATCGCTAAAGCGTTTAATGATGCCATTAATCGTGGCGAAATTGGTCCGGTTGTTCTTGGGCGTGACCACCATGATGTAAGTGGTACTGATTCACCTTTCCGTGAAACATCAAACATTTATGATGGTAGCCGCTTCACAGCAGATATGGCGATTCACAATGTAATTGGTGATGGTTTCCGCGGTGCTACTTGGGTATCTATCCACAACGGTGGCGGTGTTGGCTGGGGCGAAGTGATCAACGGCGGTTTTGGTATGCTACTCGATGGTAGTGAAGCTGCCGAGCGTCGTTTGAAATCTATGCTCTTATTTGATGTAAACAACGGTATTGCTCGTCGTAGTTGGGCGCGTAACGAAGAAGCTAATTTTGCGATTAAACGTGAAATGGCTCGTACCCCTAAACTTAAAGTGACCTTGTCTAATAACGTTGATGATGATGTTTTATCAAACTTAGACTTCTAAGTTGTGTCAATGCAAAAAGGCCATGTTGTAAGCGCAACATGGCCTTTTTTATTGCCAAAAAATATTAAATAGCGCATCGTTTGGGAGGCGTTTTTACGCCGAACATTAAAGGTTCACGGCTGAAGCCGTTTATACGTGAAAATTTCCACGGTTTTTGTCGCCATAAATGACGACCTACATGGGCACTCGTAGGCGTGAAACGTGTTTCGCGCGATCTTATGTAAGTCGTGCTTTAGCGCGTTAAAAGATAATTTAGCGAGGTAAGAGAGTAAAGTTTGACCAATTAATCAAGTTTGATTAATCTGTAAAACACATTTTAAAAGGAGGTTTAATATGTTTAAAGTTTTAACCTTGGCTGCTTTAGTCTCGTTAGCTGTACCTACAAACGCAAATGAAATTACAGCCGAGTTTCTTAAAAAAGAGCTAGAACTTGCTCATTCTCAGTACATTAAAGGTTCGAGCGATAGTGCGCTCTATGCGTTAAATGCACTTGCAAGAATTCTTGAGCTTGATAGCGCTAAAACGCTGCAAACAGAGTTAGGCCCTAATAATCTTGCTTTTACTTATCTTCGCATTGGACTCATTTATGAGCATGAAGGTGATCAGCATCAAGCCAACAACTATTTTGCCAAAGCGATGAATGCTCAACAAGGCGAAAAACTTCAGCTTGCAGAGCTCAAAGCTCATGTAACTAAATTAGACAAATCAGTGCAAAGTTAGCGAGATACGAGAGTAAAGTTAGCGAGTTACAAGTTTGTAGGAGGCGTTTTAACGCCGAACAAGTAGCAGCGAATTTATATCGCGTCCTAGAGCCTAAATCCTAGTGCCTAATGTTTTATAACTTAGGCGTGAAACTTGTTTCGCGCGTTTGTATTTAAAAAGTAGCAGTATAAAGCTGCTGCTACTTAAGGTGCATGGTCTCAAAGATCATTGACTCGCAACTTTAATCATCTTTCTTAGCTTTTTTCGCGAGAATTTCGACTTCGGCTTTTTCGGTTACACCTGCCATACTCAGGGCTGTGCTGCCTACTGATTCATATTCAAGTTTGATTTTATCGAGTTTGGCGTCGTTTTTGTCAGGTAAACTTAAGCTACGTGATGACATTCCTTTGGTTAAAACACCAAGGTTATCAAACACCTTTTCTTCACCGGTATTCATAATAACTTTAATTTTCTTAAGATTCACTGTGCCATGAGTACATTTAATTTTAATATGGCTGTAACGACTGCTAGTGATTGGGTTAACAGTATCGGTTTCGCTTTTGTAGCTTACCTTTTTCTCGGCAATCGATTTCCATTCGTCATCACTCGCCAGGCTTTGCATGCTTGTTAAAGCAAGAAATGTCGTTAAGGTAATTAGTTTGATTAATTTCATAAGATTCCCTCCAAAGATGTCACTTTAAAATTTATAGCATATAAACAGCTTCGTTTCCTATGAGAAGTTAAATCACAGAACTAATTTCATGTTTTAGTCGTATTAAGTAGTAGGTAATTAATTCACCAACCATTATCAGCATGCTATGCTAGTTAAGTGTCTATAAGTTTATGGATTTTCAATGAGATATTACTTTTGTTTAGTGTTTTTTTTGTTTTCAACATCGTCTTATGCAAGTGCTTTGCTTGATGTAAAGCCAAGCAATAAAACGCAGTTTTTGGCTTTGATAAAAGATAAACAAGGCAATTATAAAGTAAAAGAGGGTAGCGATGCGGTTTGCCAAAACGCATCATTTGCATTGATAAAAGAACCTACGCAAGGCTTTAGGTTAGGAACGTTAATCGACTTTAGTGACTTACATAACGGAACCCAGGTGAAGAAGATCCCTAACTACTGTGTTGTCAGTTCGAAGTTAAAATACTTTGTAAATGGCATTGTTAGAACTAAGCGCTATTTTCGCTGTGATAATGAAGGCGACAACGGTTCAACAACAGAAGATCTGCGTTTTAAAGATAATGCCGATATTACTTACACACGAAGCAAACCTGACGTGTCTTGTGTGTTTGAAAAGCAATAATAGTTTGCCTCATACAATTTTAAGCTTATGATGGCTTTATTTTTTAACTGATAATTCTATGACTAGCCAATTTATTCAAGCATTTTTAGTGCTTGCTGCTTTTTATATAGCAAGCCTTATTATTGACCGCGCTATTAAACAGTTTCAACGTCGCTTTGATTCAACCGCTCTTGAAACTTTTCGGCTTATTTCTAACTCGCAGCGCGCTATTTTATTATTCATTGGTATTGTGCTGGCGTTATCGAAACTGGGTTTTGACGTAGCCGCGTTAGTTGCCGGTTTAGGCCTAACAGGCTTTGCTTTGGGTTTTGCGTTGAAAGATGCTATTTCAAACCTAGTAGCAGGTGTCATGATTGTGCTTTATAAACCCATTAAGCTTGGTAATTACATTGAAGTGAGTAATTCAAAGGGCACAGTGATTGACCTTAATTTGCGCTATATCACAATTAAAGGCGAGGGAGCGGTGCATTTAATTCCTAATTCTTTAATTTTAAGTAATAAAGTGTCAATCATTGATCGCGAGGACGGTTAATCACAAATTTTAGCCATAAAAAAAGCAGCCTAGGCTGCTTTTTTAAGTTTTAGCAAATTACATTTGAGATTGCAGGTAATTCTCAAGCCCTGCGGTTTTGATTAACTGCTGCTGTGTTTCAAGCCAATCAATCTGTTCTTCTTGCTCATTTAAGATGTTATCTAGCGCTTCACGGCTGATGTAATCTTTTTTCTCTTCAGCAAGTTTAATTGCCGCTTTCAGATCAGGTAATGAATCAAGTTCAAAGCTCATATTCGCTTCGATCATTTCTTCAGAGTTTTCACCTATACGTAGGCGGCCTAAATCTTGTAAATTTGGTAAACCTTCTAAAAACAAAATACGCTCAATTAAACGGTCGGCGTTTTTCATTTTTTGAATAGATACTTTGTAATCAGCTTTGTCTAATTTTGAAAAACCAAAATCTTTAAACATACGAGCGTGTAAAAAGTATTGGTTAATACCTACTAATTCATTCGCTAATACTTTATTAAGTGCAGCAATGACGCTTTTATCACCTTTCATACAATTAGCCTCTATTCGCCCATTTGAGATTGATGGTAGTTTTGGCTACCAATTTTGTCGATTAGACCAAGCTGTTGTTCTAACCAGTAAACATGATCTTCTTCTGTATCAAACAATAGCTTTTCAAGGACTTCGCGTGATTGATAGTCTTTTTCTTGTTCACAGATAGCAATGGCTTCTTTAACACAGTCAACCACTTCTAGTTCAAGTGTTAAATCATTTTGCATCATGCTCTTTACGTCTGAGCCAATTAATAGGTCACGACGCTTAGTCATGTTTGGTACGCCTTCTAAGAACAGAATACGTTTGATCAACCAATCAGCGTGATCTTTTTCTTCTTCCATTTCGTGGTTAAGGCGCTCATACAGCTTATTTAGGCCCCAATCGTCATACATACGAGAATGAATAAAGTATTGATCTATAGCAGCTAATTCGTTTGCGAGTAGTTTGTTAAAACTATCGATGACTTTTTGGTTACCTTTCATAATGCTGTCCTCAAATTCCAAGTTGCGGTAATTGTAGTATATAAAAACAAGATTGCAAACTTTTTCCTTTGTAAATCAGTTGTTTACTATTGATTGTGATTCTCGTTTAAGTTTGCGTTAATGGTTGATAAATGAACAGTTTATCGTTTCTATTTTTAAATGAAAAAAGCCCTTACTAAGAAGGGCTTGTTGTTCTAAACAAAGTTTAATTTAGAAACTATAGGTTGCACCAAGTGTCACAGTGGTACCTAAACCTTTAATGTTATAGCCACCGTAGGTGTATGACTGGGCACGGGCAGGGTAGTAATCATTGTTAAATAGGTTTTCTACCCCCATAAACGCTTGCCAGTTATCGCTAAAGTTATAACGGCCGCTTAGGTTAAATAGGTTGTAGCTGCTAATTGGCCCTTGGTCGCCAACATAGTCGCCGTCTGCATTTGGTTCAAAGCGTTTGCGTGAACCCACATATAAATAACTCACCGTCAGTGATAATTCATCATTAGGCTGCCAGTTTAAGTTAGCAGTGCCTTTTGGTGGGCTTATTTGGCGCGAACCTAAGTAAATGTCGTCTTCGGTGTTTTTACCTTCAACATAGCTGTAAGTTGCAACCAGTTTTAGAGTTGGATTAATTTTATAATCAACTAATGTTTCGTAACCCCAAATCTCTTGCGGTGCACGTACCGGCTCATACACACCGGTTACTTCATTAAAGCTGTTTGTGGTGCCAAACTCTGATGTACTGCGATAGGCTGCAAATTCAAAACGTAAGTCATCAAACTGTGAGGTAAAACCAATTTCATAGTTATCGATGATTGATGCTTCTGTTTGAATTAAGCCAATATCATTTACTGTTGCTGCACGTAATAGGCGGCCAATATCTGAGATATCAGAGCCTTGTGAATAATTGGCAAACGGGCTGAAGGCCTCAAGTAAATTGTATTTCACACCTACATTATAAGTGGTTGCATCATAATCTATGGTGTCACCCTTTACACTAAGCGGCACTGAGCACTGTGTTTCTGAGCGGCAAAGCTTTAAGGTTTCATAGTCATCAACGGTTAAATCAATGCTCTCTTGGCGCACACCCGCTTTAATAACTAAATCATTATTGATAACCCATTTTGTTTGTAAAAAGCCAGCAAGGCTTTCCATATCCATTTCTGGTACCCAAACACGGCCATCTACAAGTGGCTGAGACGTCACATCATTCAGTGCATCTAGGCCATAAATGAAGGTAGCTTCAACATTGTCAAAATCTACAAGGGTATTAAAGGTAGCGCGCGCCCCTTTCTTTTCAGAGCGAATAATTGATTGGCCGCCTTCGTAGCCTTCGTCTGGGTTAGCTAGGTTGGTAGAAAAGAAAAACACGTTCTCGATGTCTTGCATGTAAAGATCGAGCGTCATTTGGGTATTAGTAAACAGGGCATAGTCTGTGTATTTTAAGGTAATGTTTTCGTTACCATCTGGGCCTTGTGGTTTACCTTTCTTTTGCAGCTCTTTAGGTACATGAATGGCATAGGTTTTTTCGCCATCGTTTAGGTTACCAACTACGTCACCTAAATCGGTTTTTTGTTGAGAGCTAAAGTAGTTATAGCTAAATTGCAGTTGCTTCTCATCGTCAAAATCATAACCTAGTTTGGTGAAGTAGTTTTCGGTTACTGCATCAGATAAACCATACTGTAAGCCAAGAATATCGCCTTCTGCGTCACGTTGAACACCATTTTCTTCGTAACTTGCGGTGAATAAATAGCTAATTTTATCAGCACGACCATTAATTGCCGCGGAGACACGGGCACCAGCGCTTTCTTCTAGTTTTACTGCACTAAAGCGTGAAGATAGGCTAATTTCACCTTCAGGCTGACCATCACTTGTAGCCTGCTTTGTGATGTAGTTAATAATACCGCCCGATGCACCATTACCATAAACAGAGGTAGCCCCTTTGATCACTTCAATACGTGCAATGGCACTTGGGTCGAGTGTTTTGACCCCTAACGAACCGTTTCTGAGTGGTGTAGATTGTGGCACACCATCAATCATCACAAGTGGTGCACGGCCACGTAAACTCTGACCTGTATTACTCGAACTACCTGTATCAGGTGCAAGACCAGGTACCATTTGCGCAAGTAAGCTTTGTAGTTCTGGATTAACTTTTAAATGCTCTTCAATTTGCTTTTGGCTAATAATCGTGACAGAAGCGGGTACTTCATCAATGCTTTCAAATACACGGCTGCCCGATACAACAACGTGTTCCATTTCTTCTGCGGTAAGTTTTTTATTGATGGCATTATCAGCAAATGATTGGCCGCTAATTGCAAGAGCGACCAGAGTAAGTGAGGTTTTTAACATGCTTGTCCTTGTTAAATCAGTATTTATTATGTGATTGTGCGGCAGTCTAAATGTAAAGAAGTGTAAAGGCAAGGCTAATGATAATTGTTTGCAATAATTAGCTGTATTGTTTTGTACCTACTTTTTTAAATTAGCTATTTAGCAAATAGCTATTAGGTTTAGCAGGACTGTAGCTGTGTTTTTATACTAATCCGCTTAATTAAGTAGTCTATTTTGAGGCAATAAAACCTCGTTGATAACAAGGCAAAAATTTCGTTATTTAGTTGTTCTAAATGAGAAATTTTTAACGCAGTTAGCGACAGGTTTAATCCCTCAAAATGATTAAGTATTATTGCGGGTTGGTATTAGCTGGCGCTAGCTTAAAAAGCGTTTTAAGTCGTCAGGTATAGGCATTGGTTTGAAAGGGCTAACATTAGTGCCGCCAGTGTTACCGAGTGGTACCCAAATACGCGAAAATACAATTGAAGCAGCCATACGAACAAACTGACCAATTATTTCCTTGGTATTATGGGTTTTAAAACCAATTTTACACATCCACCAATGTGAGTAAGTGTGCGGAATAATATAGCTTTGACCGAGAATATGAGCCCGCTCTAAGTGATAAAAAGCGGTTGTGTAATCTGCTTTCTTATAACTCGTTTTAGCCAATATCATTTCGGTGTTAAAGGCATTTTTGAGCTCATTATTCATGGCGAATGGTATGTTTAGTAATGGTTGTTTATTTGTAATGCCGTTTGTACCAAAAGTAAACACCTGAAATCGTGAAAAACAACGGTGATAAAGCAAATAGTAACCACAGTAATTGCACGATAGAGCCTGCAAAATCACCAATATGAAACTTATATTTAAAGTTCCATGTTTGCGTGGTCCATGAGCTTTGGCTGGCATCATAGCTTGCAACAATATCTGCTGAATATGGGTTCGCCCATACCCAACTATAGGCATGGCTTTCACCCGGGTTCTCTATTCTAAAACCTATGTTATCAGTTGGTTTTTTCGGTAAATAAATTCTAAATAACTTACCCTCAGGAAATACAGTTTGTGCGTTTTCAAACGCTTTTTGCACTTGTAAAGGCGTGTCCGCTAAAGGGGGAATAACGGCTGGCGGTTTAGGTCTCTCTTCAACAGTGCCTTGCATCACAAATTCTAATACGGCTTTGGTTTGTGGCTTCCAGTTAAACGCCATACCTGTGTAAGCAATTAAAATGAGTGGAATTAAAAAATACACACCCAGAACGGTATGTAGCTGATACATTAACACTCTGAATTTTGCTTTACGCTTAATAGCCAAACGTTTAATACGATTTTTTGGCTTAACCCAAATATAAAAGCCAAGCAGAATCTCAAAAATGAGTATTAGAGCACATACCGAAACCCAATTTCTTAGCGGGCGGTTCTTATCGGCATCTTCATAAAGCAACCAGCGGTGCAAAGCCATGGTAAAACCATAAATCGTGCTGTAGTAATCGTACTCATGTAGAACTTGACCATTGTATGGGTTAACACTGACATAGCGGTTATTAGCTAACTGTAATTGCCAGGCAAGATCACTGCGTTGCTCAGGCATTAACAGGGTAACCGGTTGTTTAGTTGAAGCTGAAACATGTTTTATGAGGCTATCAAAATCAAGTGCTGAAGCCGCTGGTGTTACAGTCCATTTATCGCTTTGAGTAAGGTATTGAATGTCTTTTGCGTAAATAAGCAACGCACCGGTCAAACTTAAACAAATCAAAAATAAACCGCTTACTAAGGCAAGCAATAAATGCGTACGACGTAACCACAACTTCAACAAGGTTTGTTCCTTCAGTTTGCTGTTAAAACAAAACTGAATAGTAAATGATAACGCGTAACATTTACACTAAAACTTGTTCAATGGTGCAGCTTTCAATTGCAAAGTTATCATGCAAAAAGTGACGTATTTCATCGTTATTGATGTTGTGCTTGGCACTAAACTTTAGCTCGCAATGAACGTGATGATCGTCTATTTGCCACGTTTTGAGATAATCAATATCAGTAATTGCAAATTGGGTTTTGAGCTCAGTAATAGCTGCTGCTAAAGCAAAATTATCAGGGGCTGCCTGCATCAATATTTTACTGCTCGCTATTAACAGCAAAACACCATGGTAAATGACATACAAAGAAATCAGCATAGTGGCAATTAAATCAACAATATACCATTGATAAAGAATGATTAAGGTACCCGCTATGATCACCACCACTGAAGCTAATGCATCAGACACATTATGTATAAACGCAGCACGAATATTCATGCTGTCTTTAGCACCTGCTTTGTAAGTTAAAAGAGCGGTGACAAGATCAACAACTAGCGCAAAACCCGCAACCCAAATGATGATCCAACCATCAATGGGCTCAGGGTTTAAATAGTTGGAGATAGCTTCAATAATTAGGTAACCACCAATCACAATTAAACTTAAACTATTAAATAAGGTTGCTAAAATTTCAGCGCGTTTATAACCGTATTGATAACGATCATTGGCAGGTTTGGCACCAATTTTTCGGGCAATTAGGGCAATGAATAACGACGAGGCATCACTTAAATTATGCAGTGCATCAGCAATTAACGATAAACTGCCAGAAACAAGGCCGCCAATCACCTGAGCGACAGTTAATAACACATTGATTGCAACTGCCAGCATGAGTTGGCGGGTGCTTTGGTTATTTGTATCGTGATGATGGTGGTGGTGTCCGTGTCCCATAAAAATACCGAGTTATTGATTTGCTTTATTTTTATACCATGCGTGCCGTGGTATTGAAATGTTTGTAATGCATTGTTCGTGTACAGATTATAATTTACTGTTCAAATGCCGGTGGATTTGTTAATTTAGCGCCGTTGTACCAATTTTTAGTTCTAATTTTTAGGCTCAATGTGAAAGCTGCATTTATTATTTTGATTAGCGTATTATTGCTCCAGCCACTGCTGGATAGCTTTGATGTGGCCGATCATAATGCTGCGTTTAATCACACCTCGGTACTGTTATCAGAAGAAATTGACCTTGAAGCCCATTGCGCAGCCAATGGCGATCACCAGTTACATCAATCAGAGCATGCCGAGCTTAGCAAACAGTTGTCTGACTCAGCCGAGAAAGGCCATTGTCATGTTTGTCACAGCCCTGCGTTTGTTGATTCGCTGCAATTGTCTGAACCTACTGATGTTTATTTCGCTAAAATTGAATCACGTGATTTCAACTTCAAATCGGCTGACTTAGCACCGCTACATCGCCCACCTATTTTAGCTCTTACTTAATCCAAAACCTTTTTTAGATTTTTTGGGCTTAGCCCATTTTAAGTAAGAGACACTCTATGTATTTAAGAAATTTTATGCGTTACGCATTGCTGTGCGTATGCTATATGACAGTGACAAATATTTATGCGACAGAGCAAGCGCATAACCACCAAGAAAATGAGCAAGCTGAGCATGCTAATGAAGTCAGTTTAACTGAGCAGCAACAGCAACTCGCTAATATCAAAGTAGAACGCCTTGTACTGAAAAAACACAAGCAAACCTTGTATGCACCGGGCGAAATTAAAGCCAATGGCTATGCCAGTTATGTGGTGTCACCGCGTGTTGATTCTATCGTTGTAAAACGCCATGCCTTATTAGGGCAGCATGTAAATAAAGGAGACTCTTTAGTCACTTTATTTAGTGGCGAAGTGGCTAGCCAGCAAACAGAATTTAGATTAGCAGAAGCCGAGTGGCAACGCGTTACTAAAATGACCGCAGGCACAGTCAGCGAAAAACAAATCTTAACTGCCAAAGCCGAGTATGAAGTGGCTTATAGCCGGTTAGTTGCCTTTGGTTTATCAAAACAAGCTATTGCACAAACACTCACCATAAGCCCAGAAAAACTCGGTGAATACACCTTGTTTGCACAAACATCGGGAGCTGTTTTAACCGATAACTTTGCCCAAGGTCAGCGAGTTGATTCGGGGATTGAGCTAATGCTAATAGCCGATGAATCTGCGCTTTGGGTTGCTGCTCAGCTTTCAGCTAATCAAGACCGTACTATCAGTAATGGCTCTACGGCGCTGTTAGAAGTTAACGGCAATCGCTATCAAGCAAGGGTTATTCAAGAAGCACATACCATTGATGAACAAACACGTTCACGAACCGTTAGGCTCGAGGTAAAAAACACCCAGCATAGTTTGCACCCAGGCATGTTTGCGGATGTGTATTTTCATTTTGAAACAGACCAAGAGGTACTTGCCGTACCTGAAAACGCATTAACACGCAGTGCAGATGGTGACTGGCAATTGTTTGTCGTTGATGACGATGGTGGCTTTGCTGCCCAAGAAGTAACCCTTGGCAGACGTTTTGGTGATTATCGCGAAGTGTTAGGTATCAAAGCCGGGCTTGAAGTTGTCACCCAAGGTGCTTTTTTTATTGCATCACAGCTAGCTAAAGGCGGATTTGATCCGCATAACCACTAGAGGTGATACATGTTTAATTTATTAATAGAGGCGGTGATAAAGAACCGTTTACTGGTTGTATTGGCCTTGCTTGCAGCGATTGCAGTGAGTGCATTTATGATCCCAAAACTTAATTTAGACGCCTTTCCTGATGTGACGAATGTGCAAGTTGCAGTGAATACCGAAGCGCCAGGGCTTGCGGCTGAAGAAGTTGAGCAGCTGATCACATACCCGATAGAAGCGGTTATGTATGCGCTGCCCGATGTAGAGCAGGTGCGTTCTATTTCTAAAACAGGGTTATCGGGCGTCACTGTGGTGTTTAAAGAAGGCGTCGATATTTACTTTGCTAGGCAACTAGTTTTTGAACGTTTGCAGTCTGCTAAAGAGTTGATCCCAGCTGGGGTGGGTATGCCAACCATGGGCCCTAATACATCAGGACTTGGACAAGTCTATCAGTATTTACTTGAAGCAAAGCCAGGTGCCAAAATAGATAGCATGGCACTGCGTAGTTTAAATGATTGGGTGGTTAAATTACTTATATTACCTATTGATGGTGTGACCGATATTCTGTCATTTGGCGGTGAGGTAAAGCAGTATCAAGTGAACATAAACCCCAATAAGCTCCTTGCTTATGACTTAACACAGCAAGATGTTAGTAACGCACTAGATGCTAACAACAGTAATGTGGGTGGCTGGTATATGAACCGTGGTCAAGAGCAGCTTGTTATTCGTGGTACAGGTTGGTTTACCCCAGGCGAAAAAGGGCTTGCTGAGATTGCACAAACACCTATCAAAACCATTGATGGGACGGTTGTTCAAGTGGCTGATGTTGCGAATGTTGAGCTTGGTAGTGAAATTCGCCAAGGCGCTGTCACCTTATCTAAACGCAATGAACAAGGCGAAATAGTCAATCGTGGTGAAGTGGTGACTGGTATCGTGCTCAAGCGAATGGGCGCTAATACCAAGCAAACGATTGATGGCATTAACGCGCGTGTCGAGATGATAAATCAAGCACTGCCAAAAGGGGTTGAATTTAAAGCCATTTACGACCAAGCAGAGCTTATAAGCCAAGCGGTACAAACGGTTATTGACGCACTGCTTTTAGCTTTTGTATTTATTATCATTGTATTAGCGCTATTTTTGTTGGATTTAAGGGCAACATTTTTGGTGTTGTTGTCGATCCCTATCTCGATAGGCTTAGCACTGAGTGTAATGGCATGGCTTGGCTTGTCGGCAAACTTAATGTCGTTAGGTGGGATTGCTGTTGCAATCGGTATGCTGGTAGATGGCTCTGTTGTGATGGTTGAGAATGTATTTAGGCACTTAGGGCTTAAACATAATCAACATAAGCCTTCTTCGCAGCTGGTGGCTATTGCTGCAAAAGAAGTCGCACGGCCTATCTTTTTTGCCTCTTTGATCATACTAACGGTATTTTTACCGCTGTTTAGCTTTGAAGGCGTTGAGGCGAAGTTATTTCAGCCAATGGCTGTAAGTATTATGCTTGCGATTATTAGCGCTGTGATCGTTGCCTTGGTTGTGGTACCAGCTCTGTGCGTGTACTTATTTGCCAAGGGCGTGACAGTAAAGCAAAGTATTCTGTTAAAACCTATCGATATGCTTTATCAACGGGCTTTACAAAAAGCATTGCAGGCTAAACGTAGCGTTTTAGCGATAGCAGGGTTATTACTGATTGTAGCGGCCATTATGCTTCCAAGGTTGGGTACTGAATTTGTGCCAGAGCTTGAAGAAGGCACTATTAACCTTCGTGTGACACTTGCTCCATCTGCAAGTCTCGATACGGCAATCTTAGTTGCACCAAAGCTTGAAGCCATGCTGCTTGAATTTAGTGAGGTGGAATATGCGCTGAGCCGGATCGGTCGGGCTGAAGTGGGGGGAGATCCTGAACCGGTTAATAACATTGAAATCTATTTAGGCTTAAAACCTCATGAGCAATGGGTAAACGCGAAAACGCGGGTCGAATTACAGCAACTAATGGAAGCCAAGCTTGAGCAGTTCCCAGGGCTTTTGTTTAACTTTTCGCAGCCCATAGCAACCCGAGTCGATGAGCTTTTATCCGGTGTTAAAGCGCAATTGGCCATTAAATTATTCGGCAGTGACCTAGGCGTTTTAACTGAAAAAGGGCAACAAATTGAGCAGCTAGTTCAGCAAATACCTGGTGCTAAAGATGTTGCTATGGAGCAAATAGGCGGTGAAGCACAGCTGATAGTTAAACCTAACCGTTTAGCATTATCGCGCTTTGGTTTATCGGTGGCTGATTTGATGGGTGTGGTTCAGCACGGTATTGGCGGGCAATCTGCAGGGCAAATCATCAATGCCAATGAGCGCTATGATATTTATGTGCGTATAGCAAAAAGCTTTCGGCAAAACCCGAATGTGATTGCTGATCTTCGACTGCAAACCCCCACGGGTGCCATTGTAAGGGTGGGTGATGTAGCCGATGTACAAATAGAGTCTGGCGCTCCACAAGTTCGTCGCGATGATGTTCAAAGGCGGGTGGTTATTCAAACGAATGTGCAGGGGCGAGATATGGGCTCTGTAGTTGCCGATATACGCGCTGCCATAGCCGATAAAATACAGCTACCAAGTGGTTACAGTGTAGCCATTGGTGGGCAGTTCGAAAACCAGCAACGGGCACAGCAGCGGCTGATGATAGTAGTGCCAGTAGCCTTATTACTCATTGCGTTATTGCTGTATTTTGCTTTTAGTAACCTATCGCAAGTGGTGCTTATTCTTGTCAATGTTCCTTTGGCTGTGATTGGGGGAGTGATTGCATTGTATGTCTCTGGGCAATACTTATCTGTACCCAGCTCAGTAGGGTTTATTACACTATTTGGTGTTGCGGTATTGAATGGTGTGGTGATGGTCGAAAGCATTAATCAAAGGATTAGTGCGGGAGATAGCAAAGACAAAGCAGTATTTGAAGGCGCAGTTTCACGGCTAAGACCCGTACTCATGACTGCGCTTACTTCAATGCTTGGGCTAATTCCAATGCTCCTTAGCACAGGCATAGGGGCTGAAATACAAAAGCCCCTTGCCACGGTTATTGTTGGCGGCTTGGTTAGTGCTACCTTCTTAACTTTATTTGTACTTCCGGTTCTTTATAAGTCGATGAGTAAATAAAGCATATGGGGCTAACTTTTAGTAGCCCCTTTTTAATGCCGTGTATTTCTGTAAAGGGCGTTTACACCATGCTAAAGCCCTTATAAACTGGGCGTTACAATAATGATGTAAAAAAGGAATACAGAGTGAGTAACGCAATTACAATTCGTCCGGCAGTCGCAAGTGATGCTGCAACAATCCTACATTTTATTACCGAACTTGCTATCTACGAAAAAGAACCTGACGCAGTTAAAACAGACGAGCAAGCTATTTTAAAAACGTTATTCAGTGAAGGTGCTACAGCTCACAGTGTTATTTGTTTAGAGGGCGACACACCAATTGGTTTTGCTGTGTATTTTTATAATTACTCAACCTGGCTTGGTAAAAATGGTTTGTATTTAGAAGATCTTTACGTCAGTGCAGATAGCCGTGGTAAAGGTGCTGGTAAGCAAATTATGCAATATCTAGCTAAGCAAGCACTCGAAAAAGACTGTGGTCGTTTTGAGTGGGTGGTACTTGATTGGAATAAACCAGCCATTGATTTTTACGACAGCATTGGTGCTAAACCGCAAAACGAATGGATTATTTACCGCCTAACAGGCCAAGAGCTTATCGACTTTGCGCATCAATAAGTAATGTTGTTATAGCTTAAAATTAACAAATAACAATATAAATAAAAATCATTTGCATTTGATCTTTTCTGTGTGTAGTTTAAATACACATAGAATGATTGGTATAAGTGCAGGTGATTTTTATGACTCAAACAACAGGCCACACACCGTTAACTTCGAACGCCATTGATGATGCGCTGGCCCCTTGGCAAAGTGCAATTTATCAAGGCAACTTAGCATTTGAATCTGGTGAGCTCATTACTGCGCGTGATCATTACACGGTTGCCAGCAGCTGCGCTGAAACACTACTCGCACAGTTTTCTAGTATCCCAATCAACCAGTCGGTAACACGCTCGTTAGAGCATTGTATTGCAGCATTTGTTGTTGCCACTTTGAATCTTGCCGACACCTTTAAGGTAATGCAAAAACCAGATAAAGCCTGCACCTGGCTATGCCATGCTCATCAACGATTAAGCGCGCTGTTAAATCACCCAGAGCAGCAGGTTCGCATCTTGGTGCTGCACCATCATCACAAAACCTATTATGAGCTGGTTAAGTTTGCGAGCATGGCATCGGCATTTCCGACACTCATTAACCGAATCAACCAGCTATTAGCTGACCATCCCCATAAAACGCAGTTATTACATTAACGATAAGGAATCAGTATGCCTTTTACATTACCCGATTTAGCTTATGACTATGATGCACTTGAACCGCACATTGATGCGAAAACCATGGAAATACATCACACTTTGCATCATCAAACCTATATCAATAAAGCGAATGCTGCACTAGAGGGCAGCCATTACTCTGAGCAAGATGCTGAAACATTACTACGCACTATTTCATCAATGCCTGAGTCTTTACAAAAAGCAGTACAAGAGCATGTGGGTGGCCATCATAATCACTCATTATTTTGGCAAGTTATGTCACCTAATGGCGGTGGTACGCCAAGTGGTGAATTAAATACAGCAATTGTTGATACGTTTGGTAGCTTTGACGCATTTAAAGAGCAATTTACTAATGCAGCGGTAAGCCGCTTTGGCAGTGGCTGGGCGTGGTTATGTGTTGATGAAAATAACCAGTTGGTCGTTGAAAGTAGCCTCAATCAAGATAGCCCACTAATGAATAATCAAACGCCTATTTTAGGGCTTGATGTGTGGGAGCATGCATATTACTTGAAGTATCAAAATCGTCGTCCTGAATATATTGCGGCATTTTACGAAGTGATCAATTGGCCGGAAGTTGAGCGCCGATATTTAGCCGCAATTAAATAGCTGTTTAATTAGTTAAGGTCCGAAACTGGCTAGTCAAAAAATAATATTCAGTTAAGCTAACGGTATTAGCGTGTAACGAGAATAATTATGACTAGCCAACAATGGCAAACAGCAAGGCAAAGCCGCGACCCACGCTTTGATGGGGTGTTTTTTGTGGCGGTAAAAAGTACTGGCATTTATTGCAGACCCATTTGCCCCGCACCAACAGCACAAGAAAAGAACGTTGAATATTACCAATACGCGCACTTGGCTGCGCAGGATGGTTTTCGACCCTGTATTCGCTGTCGCCCAGATAGTGCACCGAATAGCCCAGCTTGGCTAGGTACTAAAACCACCGCATTACGCGCAAAACAACTGATTGATAAAGGTGAGGCCTACGATTGTGAGGTTTTAGCAGACAGGCTAGGGGTGTCGAGCCGTTATTTACGCCGTTTGTTTAACCAACACTTTGGACTCTCGATCACCCAATATCGATTATTTAACCAATGCAATTTTGCCAAGCAGTTATTACAAGAAACAGATTTATCGGTGGCAGATATCGCATTTGCTTCTGGCTTTAATAGTATTCGTCGTTTTAATGATGCTTTTTTGAAGCAGTTAAATATCGCTCCTTCAAAGTTACGCAAGTCAGATAAAAAACCAAGCGCCACGCTAACCTTAACACTGGCATTTAGGCCGCCTTATAACTGGCAAGCACTGCATGACTTTTTGCAGCGCCGTTTAATTAGTGGCCTAGAATGGCTGAGTGCAACGAGCTATGGTCGTACTTTTAAAGACAAATATTGCCAAGGGCAATTCACTGCGCATTTTGTTGAGCATAAAAACCATTTTAAAGTGGCGATTGATATAGATAACACCCGTTATTTACAGCAAGTGATCCATAACATTCGTCGTGTGCTTGATTTAGACGCCGACACGCACACTATTGAACAGCATTTAGATGCAGAGCTTAAAGGCGCAATGCCGCTTTGTGTTGGGTTGCGTTTGCCGGGAATTTGGTCAGACTATGAAGCGGGCATACGTGCGGTTCTTGGTCAGCAAGTGAGTGTTACTGCGGCTCACAATCTCGTAACTCAGCTTGTGAATGAATTTAATCAGCAAAGTACTAACCACTATTTTCCAAGCCCTGATTGGGTTGCCAATTCTGAACTCGACTTTTTTAAAATGCCACAATCACGCAAAGATGCACTACGGCGTTTAAGTGCTTATTGTCAGCAAAACCCAGAGAATCAAGAGCTTGATAATTGGCTTGAGCTCAAAGGCATTGGTCCGTGGACAGTTAATTACGCCAAGCTACGCGGTCAAAGCCACCCCGACATTTTACTAGCGGGCGACTTAGGGGTTAAAAAAGCCCTCGCTGGAATAAGCGAATTTAACAGTGAGCACTGTGCACCATTTCGTTCATATTTAACTTTTCAACTATGGCAACAATTATGAGTATGCAACAAGTTATAATGCCAAGCCCCATTGGCGATATTACCATTCAAAGTACAGCAAAAGGTGTCAGTTACGTTGGCTTCTACCCAGTGGTTACGATGCAAACAGAGGCTGTTGATGAGCACACCCTTACACCTATTTTAATATGTATAAGTGAGCTTAATGAGTACTTTAATGGTGAGCGTAGGCGTTTTGCTGTTCCACTCGATACCCAAGGTACCCACTTTCAAAGGCAAGTATGGCATGCACTGATGGATGTTGAATTTGGACAAACTAAAAGTTACCAAGAGATAGCACTTGCCATTAATAACCCAAAAGCGGTGCGTGCAGTGGGCGCTGCAAATGGTAAAAACCCGATTAGCATTATTGTACCGTGCCATCGGATTATTGGCGCAAACGGTAAACTCACAGGCTATGCGGGTGGCCTTGAAAGAAAAGAGTGGTTACTGAAACACGAAGGAATTTTGTAAAAAGTTAAATTGCCTTCTACACTATTTAAAGCTTAACTAAATTAGTAACTTATTATGACAGTGATGTTGTTTTTTACTAGAGTATTTTTGTGTACAGGGTTGTTTTTTACTTTTACTTGTTATGCGAAAGAGGCGTCTCCCTTACTAATTAAAATTTGTGTGGCGGATCATAATAAAGCGCCGATGTTTATCGATGCTAAAAACGAAATCCCCATTATTAATAGCCAAGCACAAATTAATACTCTAAATGAATTAGATCTCGCAATAGATGAAGTTCAATTTCAATACCAACAAATGCCTTGGCAAGAATGTATATCATCAATAAAGCACGGCACTGTTGATGCATTTATTTCTGGTTTTAACGCGCTTAAAAGTGACTATGCTGTTTTCCCTGTTAATAAACAGGGCAAACCTCTCGATAAATATTCATTCGCATCTTTGAGCCAATGTTTAATCGGTAAACGACGTTTTCATTCAAAGTGGAATTCACGTGAGGTATTTCAATCAAAAGCATTCTCGTTAGCTGTTGCTAATGGCCATTTTGTTGGTGATGCTGCAAGTGAAGATGCGTTTTTTATTGAGCACACATTTACGCTACAAACTGCGATTGAACGAGTTGCTCAGGGAAATGCTGATGCAGCACTTGTGATTTGTGAGATTTCTAAGAATAAAGTCGATCTTAGTCAGTACTACCAATTTAAACTTGCTCCACTGTTCCCACCGATCAATACCTCAATAGCATATTTGGCTTTTTCAAATGAGTTTTTCTATAAGCATAAACTAGATGCAAACCTAGTTTGGGAGCAGCTCGCTAGTAAAAAATTGGCAGGGGTTTATGCAAGAATGTTGCAAAATATGAGCTCAGAACAAAACACTCATTATGGGACAAAAGAATAAGGTAAAGGATGATGTTGTCGTTCGATTAGGGTAGCATATTACGACTTTAAAATTTGGGCAACATCATGGCACAGCTGTACTTTTATTATTCTGCAATGAATGCAGGCAAATCTACCACACTTTTACAATCTGCATTTAACTACCGCGAACGTGGTATGGAACCGGTTATTTTAACAGCGGCTATTGATGATAGAGCAGGTGTTGGCAAGGTGTCTTCACGTATTGGTTTACAGGCTGATGCGCATATTTTTGATGCAGAGAAAGATGTATTTGAACTGATCAAATCTTTAAATGCAGAGCAAAAGCGCCATTGTATTTTAGTTGATGAATGCCAGTTCTTATCAAAAGACCAAGTAATGCAATTAACGGATGTGGTTGATGAGCTTGGTATTCCAGTGCTGTGTTATGGCTTACGTAACGATTTTAGAGGTGAGTTATTTAGTGGCTCACAATACTTACTTGCATGGGCTGACAAACTAATTGAGTTGAAAACAGTATGTCATTGTGGTCGTAAAGCTAATCATGTACTGCGTACCGATGAGCATGGCAATGCGATTGCAGACGGTAATCAGGTAGAAATTGGCGGCAACGACCGGTATGTATCAGTGTGCCGAAAACATTATAAAGAAGCGTTAAATCTCGGCCGCTAATGCTGAGATAAAGCTATCAATATCTTGCTTAGTGACGCCTAAATGGGTCACTAATCGCAGTGGTTTTCCTGGCGAAAATAACATATTTTGTTCTTTTAGCGCATGTGCCACTGCTTTTAAGTCGATATGTTCGGCAACGTTTGCGTAAACAATGTTGGTATCGATTTGAAAAGGTGATGTATCAAAAGCAGCTAACGTGTTTAATTGCTCTGCTAAATACGCCGCGTTATCGTGATCTTCAGCAAGTCTTGTTACGTGATGCTCAAGTGCATACTGACCAGCGGCTGCCAGCATACCCGCTTGGCGCATACCACCACCAAGTACTTTACGCCAGCGGCGCGCTTTATCGATCAGTACTTTGCTACCTAGTAATAGGGAGCCAACCGGCGCACCGAGTCCTTTTGATAAGCAAATAGATACAGAATCAAAATACTGGGTGATCTCAGTAATATCAACACCTAACTTAACCGCCGCGTTATACACGCGGGCACCGTCTAAGTGCAGAGCAAGGTTATGTTTATCAACACACTCTCTGGCTTGTTTAAGATAACTTAGCGGGAGAACTTTGCCACCAATGGTGTTTTCTAAGCTAAGTAGTTTGGTTTTAGCAAAGTGAAAGTCATCAGCTTTAATTGCAGCCACAACTTTGTTTAAATCTATGCTGCCATCGGCATTATTTTCAATTGGTTGCGGCTGAATAGAACCTAATACAGCGGCACCGCCACCCTCAAATTTGTAGTTATGCGCTTGTTGACCACAAATGTATTCGTCGCCACGTTCACAATGTGCCATCAATGCTAGTAAGTTTGCTTGCGTGCCTGAGCTACAATAAAGGGCGCTTTCGAAGCCATGACGCTCAACAGCAAATTGTTCAAGCTGATTAACGCTTGGGTCGTCACCATAAACGTCGTCGCCTACTGGGGCGTCATTCATGACCGCGCGCATGGCTGCTGTTGGTTTTGTAACTGTGTCTGAACGAAAGTCGATCATCTTATTATCCTTATACTAGTTCGTTAAGAATGGCTTCGCGGTCGGCTTGGTCAAAATAGCTCCAAGCAATAAAACGACTATTTTTTTGGCCTTGTGCCATTTTTATAACTTTTACTTCTTTCACATCAAGTGTGCTGAGTAACTTTTTTATATGCGGTAAAGTGTCAAACTTTGAAACAAGTGATGTAAACCAAATACATTGCTCTGCAAACTCTTGGCTCTCAATACACATTTTACTGATAAATTCTCGTTCACCGCCTTCACACCAAAGCTCGTTTTGACGGCCACCAAAATTAAGCGCTTTTTGTGGCGCTTTGTTTAAGTTTTTCCATTTACGTTCAGTACCTGCATTTGCCTGTTGCTCGCTGGCATGAAACGGTGGGTTGCATAAAGTTAGGTGAAAGACATCTTTATTCGATATTACGCCCGTATACATTTTATTAGCGTTACTTTGCTGCTTAACATTTATTTTGAGGCGGTTAAATTGCACAATTTGCTTAGCAATTTTAACAGACAATACATCAATATCTGAGCCTGTGAAGTGCCAGCCATATTCGTGGTTACCCGTAAGCGGGTAAATCACATTTGCACCCGTGCCTACATCAAGCACTTTTACTTGCTTACCCGTAGGAATATGACCTTGGTTATCGCTTGCTAATAAATCGGCCAAGTGATGAATGTAATCCACTCTGCCAGGAACTGGCGGGCAAAGGTAGTTGTCGGGTAAATCCCAAAAATCGATTTTATAATGGCTTTTTAATAACGCTTGGTTGAGGGTTTTAACCGCTAACGGATTGGTGAAATCAATGCTATCAGTGCCCGCTGGCGTTTGCGTTATATAAGGTGTTAGGGCAGGAGTATCTTTGCATAGCAAAGTAAAGTCGTAGCCATTTAAGTGGCGATTTCGCGGATGCATTAAGGAAAACCTATCTGTTAGCCATATCAAAGGCTGATTGTACCAAATAAATTTTAAATTTTGGCATCATTTGTGCTCTCTCTTATGTACAGTCCATTTCAAAGCGCTCAATTGAAGAGAAAAGTTAGTTTTTTATCAATTAACTTTTTCTACTCATAAGTTGTTTAATGATTGAGGTGGTTTGTTTTTTCACAATGCAGTGAATACAACTAATCTTGGGGAATTATTATATGAAGTTATCTATTTTAGCAATGTCTTCGCTTTTTGCTTCGCAAATTGCAATTGCTGACAATTTAATTGCAAACGGCTCATTTGAACTGGATGTCGTAAACTCAACATGGACATTGTTAGATGAAGTTAACGGATGGCAAAGTGAAGGTGCAAGATTTGAAATTCAAACATCGCGTCTAGGTCTTATTACTGCTCAGCAAGGTAATCAATATGTCGAGCTAGACTCTACTTCTAATTACAGTATCTTTCAAACAGTCGCAACTGAGGCTGGAAAAACTTATGAAGTTTCATTTTACTACTCGCCTCGTATTAACGGTAACAATGATACAAATAAAGTCGATGTGAAGTGGAATGGAACAACAGTACTAAACGTAAATGCGACGCAAAGAGGCTGGCAATCATTTACATTATCTGTAGAAGCAGATTCAAACTCTTCAGAAATTCGTTTTAGCGGCGCAGGTGCGAGTGATAGTCTAGGCGGTTTTATTGATAACGTTGTTGTCACTCAAAAGCAGGCTTGTCATTCTGGTATATTTGGTATTAACAATTTTGGTTCTTCTGAAACGGGTTATGTTTATAAATTTGACCTAGAGACAAATACTTACAGTGTTGTCGCAGGAGCGCAAAATACGGCCTCAAACATTGCAAGTTATGATGGCAAACTTTATTTCATGGAACAACTTGATTCGGGCACGAAAGCGTCAAAACTTTGGTCGTTAGATTTAGAAACGGGCGCTCAAGTTGCTGAGGCTGATGCTACATCTTGGCCAATTTATCGTTCAGCAGTCACGGCAGACGGACAATCTTTACGTGCGACAAGTAAAACCTATATGTATGACTACAACTTGCAAACTGGAGAAAAAACAGTACTAGGCAAGATGCGCTATTCAGGAGATTCTTTCTCACATGGTGATGTAGCATATTCTGCTGATAATAATGTACTTTACGTATTAACAGGTCAATCACTCTATACCATTGATGATGGTTCGATGGAGTTAACCTTAATTGGTGAACACGGCATTAATTGGGCTTCAGGATTAGCGATTGCTGATGATGGAACATTGTATGTTTCAGGAAGAAAAGCAGGCGAAAATGCTAAGATTTACAGTGTTAATCCTCAAACGGCTGACTCTAGTTACGTTATGGATGCACCAGAGCACATTAATGATTTAACTTTCGTAGATAACTACTGCGAATAGGCGGTGTTTATAAAAATAGCCAGTGGTTCTGGCTATTTTTATTTAGTCTATTAAACATGGTAAGCAAAATTATTTGATAACTGATAGGTTGCTTTGCTTAAAGTATGGGCTACTTGAGGTTAAGAGCGAAAGAACGGGTATATTGGCCATGATACAAGCAACTAAAATTAGTGTTTAAAAATTTCTACTCAAATTGGGTCACATTGGGTACTACCATAAAACACCTAAAGCTGATAAATTCGTAAGTGATTCAATCAAGGAAAAATAATAAAAATCATGGTTAAAAAGATACTTAAAGGAATTGGTATAACATTTTTAGTGTTAATTAGCTTATTTGTACTTTTAGCAATTTGGACTGCGAATAAATCCTCTGCTTACAAAGAAACTGCTATTCCTTACCTAAATTCAGCAATTACAGATATCTCTAAATGGGACCCTCAAATTCTCAAAAACTATATGACCCCATCATCAATTGAAAATGCCACAGATGAAGATATTTCTAAAATCATGCGTGCATTCTCAAAGTTGGGCGAATTAAAAGAACTAGGTGAATTTGAATTTATAAATGTTAGCTCTAAAGCTGTTACTGGAGGTGGTTCTGGTACTTATGTTACTTATTTAATTCCAGCTTCATACACGAATGGAGACGCACAAATAACCGTCACGTTAAAAGAAGAAGGTGAGTCATTCTCTATTTATAACTTCAATTTAAATTCGATGGCGCTTATTGATTAAGTTTTATCAAAAATAGCAAGCGCAACTGGTTGTATTTAAATAGTTTATTTTCAAAGGAATGTTTATGTCTAAAATTAAAAAAATAGTGATAGCTGTAGTAATTTTGCTAAGCCTTGGCGCAATTGCTAAACAATACAATGAGCACAATCACACAGAGATGGCAATTAAAGAGTGTGGCAATAAAGACAACATCGCTAAAGTCGACTCTAAAGGTTTTGAGTGTAAAGACTAATAGAGATTAGTAAACATATACTTCACCTGAAATTATCATACTTGGTTTAAACAGCAACCTAACCACTCAACAGTAAAATAATCATGCAGGGCTTTTAATAACATAAAGGAAAATAATTGAAAAAAGAACAAAGCAAGGAAAGTGGTATCTTATATGCTGTATTTACAACCGTTTTATTGTACTTCCTTTTTAAAATTACGTTAATTTTTTCTATGCAGTTAAATTGGCACTCAACCTGTCTAAGCTCACTTTGGGATAATGCCAACTCTGTAGTGACACCTTTTTTAGGGTTTTCCATTGTCGCTGTACTAAGTTGTATCTGGTTTTTTTATTGCGCCATAAAATACAAACAAAAAGCAGGTAAAGCAGTATATCTTTTATTAGGCGTAGGAGCTGTGTTCTATTATTTTTGGTTTAGAGGCTTTTACGGTTTTTGGCAGCTAATGAGCTACGAACAAAAAGAAATAACAGTACAAGAGTTTTATGAAAAAACAGGTGGTACAGATAGACTCACTTCGTTGTTTGGTAACCGCCTCAGGCATCATGAACTGTGTAAGTCACCACATGACAAGATTAATTAAACTCAGATGAGATGTTTTGTGTGATACCAATATCGGTTGCTGTAAAAATACACAGCATAGTTATTTCGTTCTTATATTCAAGATAATTAGCGACGAGCGCATTTTCATTTTCTGAATACCTTTAGGATTAATTAAAAATACGATTTGGCAATGCTTTTCGTTATTTGTTAATAATAGAATTATTAATACATGAGCGTGACATCGGGAGAAAGGTGCGTGTCGCGCACGATAAAATTGTTAACTATACAAGGATAGTTATGAGAATTTCTTCATTATTTTTAATCTTGTTTTCTTTTTCTACTTTTGGAGCATCAGATCAATCTCTCGCTATTGGAAGCTGGGTGTGCGATTCATTTACAATAGGCAAAGAAGCAGATGGAATCTTTGATGTTGCTCATACCGTCGAATACAGAAAGGACGGTACGTCAACAGACATTCATATATACCGACTAAGGGGCATGGAGGAAGATGTATGGCTTAAAGTAGCGCATTCAGGCCCTTGGAAAATAAACGAAAATATAATTACTGAGGAAACAACAAAAACAGTAATTCTTGATGCCTCAATACCAGAATTAAAAAATTCGCCTGAGATGTTTGATGCTGTTTCTTATGAAGGTGAAGTATTCCTATCAGATATTATCGAGTTATCAGAGTCGAAATTCATAACGAAAGACAAAGAACTTGAAGAGGCAGGTACTTGTGTAAAAATATAGCTAACAAGTTACTCAACAGGACGCAAAATGCTTGGCTTGTGCTCGTTCCTCTCAAATTTTAGCCAAGCTTAATACGTCCCATATTGCGGCGTTATACGCCATAGGAAAGCATTGTGCTAATTCAAGCGATTAATAGTCAGGAAGACTAAAACCATATTATTACTCGCAGTCTGCAAAAGTTGGTTGCTTGCTTGGGCTTTCAGCAGCGTACCCGTTATTCTTTATAATTGCCTCGAGCTTTGGTATTGAGTCAGATATACCAATACGTAGTTACGATGTTGTTACAGTATCTGTAATGTTCACAGTATGCTTCTTAATTCTTTGCTTATCACTATACGCATTTTGTGCTTTAACTGCCTTTATTTACTATGGAATTAAGTGCAAGAAAGGGTATATCGATAGGCAAGAACTTAGTAACATCGTATTTAAAGGTATCTATCCAAAGCGGTGGCAACGTGGGTTTTAATTCGGATTATGACAAACCACAAAAGACTCTCGCTGGGACGCTAAAAAATGGGTTGCGTCACTTCAATCCTAATTTTAGCCAACTATTTTAACCCGTTAATCGAACGTTTATATCTAAGGTGAAATATTGAAATACGGTGCTTGGGTATTACTTGCAATATTAATTACAGGATTAGGTATCCTGAAGCTAGAACAGGATGAAGTATCCCGGATTGACTTAATTCAAAAGAACGGCACGATTAAATCAGTAAGTTGTAACTCAGGCAGTAAAGACGGATCGCCGACGGTTGTATTGCAAAGTGATGGCATTAGTTCTTCTTATAAAGTCTTAGAAGAGTTTTCATTGAGAACCGATTGCGACGACCAAAAACAAACTTTAATTGGTCGTTCGGTCATAGTTTCTATTCTGCCAAATAATAATGATTTTGCGATGGCTTATGAGTTTATCCTTGATGGAAATAAGATCTACTCATTGGAGGATGTAATCTCTTCTGACAAAGAAACAGCTTATACGCTATTTTTAGTTGCCTTTGTGATGGTAGGCTCATTATTTTTCAATCGCCAAAAATGATACATAACAAACGAATTAATAATGATTGTCTAACGCTTGGCTGGCGCTCAATCATCGTAATTTTAGCCTGCTACTTTGCGCTGGTTAAGCGAGGCGTTATAACTTACAGGAAACCTTCATGGAAATTTCTAAATTAGTTGAAGAAGCAGGGAAACTTCAAGAAGCTAAGGCATATTGTTTTCCTGAGTTAGCAAATGATATTGCTGCTATTGAATTGAAATTTCAGTTTCAAAACAACGTAGCCTTCGAATTAGTCGTTAAGGCATCAGCAATTATGCAATTAACTTTTAATGAGTTATGACATTGCCATTAATTACGGGCATTACCGAGTGTCAGCTTCCATCCTCTATATTTAAAGCTGAATTTCCAAAATTGGCACGAATCGCTCGCTGAGTCTAACTCAAAATTTCCTAGAGTTTAATTTGAACGAACTACGGAAGTTACCCAAAACAGGTCGATTGAGAAGTTAGGTGAATTTTTCAAATCAATTAGTTAACCTGCTTAATTGCTCAGGCTAGCGATCTTTTTACACGTAATAAATAAAATTGCTTATTAAGCCAAATTTAGTTGTAATGAACAAAATAAGAGCTGAGTAATGCAAGGAAAACTTACATAGCAAGGAAAGCGTACATAACACTAGCTAAGCTGATTAAATTCGTTAGCAAAGTGAGAGCCTCCAAAAAGCCTATTTTATATAAGTAAGCCACAGCATAAACAACACCAACTCTGACGCACTGAGCAGGTAGTGGTTTAGTCCAACAAGCTTTAATGCAACACAAATTACGTGTTGAATAAATACTAAAATGTGAGATCAGAAAACTGTTTGATAAATCTTTATAAATTCAAAGAAAGTTAAAATATTAAAAGGGAAATAGCTTATGCCATTAAACGCAAAAGTAAAAACGGAAGTTATTAAAAACACCGAGAAATATGAAGGTCGTGTTCCTCACTTATATCTTGATACTAGGGGCTTAGTAACTGTAGGTATAGGACATCTAATTCCTAATAAATCGGCCATGGCATCTATTCCTTTATACAAGAAAGGAGCAAATAATGTGCTTGTATTGGCCTCCTTAGCGGAGAAAGATGCAGAATATGACACAATAAAAAAGCAACATTATGGAAGGTACTTAGCGAGTTACTATAAGCCTTACACCACATTAGTGATGAAGGATCACGATATAGTCATCCAAAAAGAGAAACATATCGCAGCCTTTTATCGAGAGTTAGTCGGCTATTACAATACCAAAAATGGTTTTTCAACACATTTTGATGCGATGCCGCTTGAGGTACAGCAAGCGCTATTGGATATGTCTTTTAATCTTGGTATCACGCGCTTAAAAAGCCAATATATCAATATGAATGCTCACATAAAGAAAGAGAAATGGGCTGATGCAGCATTGCAAAGCAATCGCATTGGCATTCAGACTCAGCGAAATCTCTACGTAAAAAACCTCTTTCTAAAAGCGCAAGCTAGCGCAAAAAAACCATAAGGATTATATTGATGAACTTTAAACATTTTACAACATCCTCAATATTAGCTTTGTGCGCGCTCTGTTTGTTAGCTTGTCAGCATGCGCCTACGGTAAATGAGCAGGTAAAGCAAATGCGCTGGATAAACCCTGATGTGTTTGATGCATCAAAACATACCCGAGGTAGCTTATACAGTTTTGAATTTGACATGACATTCAGTGCAGTGAATGGCGAAAATGTAACCGTTACAAACTGCCTAGAATTAGCTTTGTTTGGTGAGGACCGAGTTAGCCCGCCAGAATATATTTACTGGCAATCAATAAAAATCGACTGTGAAGTAGTAGAAAGATATTATCTTAGCTCCGAAAACGCTGTAAGCTATTGGCCTGAGTCATTTGACTATGAGCTAATTAAACAATTTCCGGCAACTACGCTCCCCTATGTAGGCGGCCAAACGCTCGAAGGTCGAACCGGCACACTTTCAGCCTATGATGCTAATCTTAAGTTTATAGAAAAAAAGAATGACAATCAGATTCATGTTGATGTAGACGATATGGATGTTTATTACGTTCAGTTGGCCCGCGCAGATTTTAATAGAGACGGCGTTCAAGATATTTTTGTTCGTATGGATTGGTATGTGAAAGATGCGTTTGGTAAAGGAACCGATTGGGTGGTGTTAACGAAACTATCACCGGATTCAGCCCCTATGATGCTCTGGCGAAAATAGAGTGCAGAAAATGGGGTTGTGATATAACAAACGGCTTTACGCAGACACTCTAGCATATGAACTTTTTGTGGTTTAGCTGTGCTTATTATATTTAAAACTCTCCGGCTGATTAGCTGGGGCGTTTGCCCATAGAAACTTTTATGCGAAACTCGCCTAATGCAGCTGGCGGCCAAACATATTTATGTCCAAATATGCGTTATCCTCAACGTATGCTCGCACTCAATGATGGCCTTTAGAACGCTCATAGCAAAGGCCATCTCTCTCGAATATTTTAATTACGTAACATATGAATCATCAATCATTTAGCTAGAGGCTCCTGAGAGTCGACTTCTAACTTCAATGAATAATGGCTCTGCATTGGTGTTACTATTTAATCAAAATCTCATCGTGCCTGAGATTCTCATTTTGAGTGGCAACCGCCAAGCCAAAACTTGCTTTGCTAAATAGACTGGCGTACCTTAATACTGGTACGATGAGTCTATAAAAATAAAAAGGTCGAACGTGACGATTAAACAAGAATCGGTGTTTATTAAACTTGCCGAAAGCCAAACTTTACATTTACGCCGTATCAGTAAGACTGATGCGAAAGGCCCTGCGGTGTTTTTTATGCATGGCGCCGTTGAAAATGGCAAAATCTTTTACACCCACAGCAATAAAGGCTTGGCGCCATTTTTAGCTGAGCATGGCTATGTTTGCTATGTGGCAGATTTACGTGGTCGTGGTGAGAGTAAACCTGCGATTTCAAAGTATGCAAAGTATGGTCAAACCGAGGCTATTTTAGAAGATATCCCCGCATTTCTAGATAAAATTAAACAGCTTGAAGGCGAGCCCGCTCGTTATTGGGTGGCGCACTCATGGGGTGGGGTGTTAATGAACAGTGTGTTTGCCCGTTTTCCTGAGTTGATTGATGATGTGAAAGCCTGTGGCTATTTTGGTTCTAAACGGTCTTTGTATAACCATCACCCAAGCAAGTATATTCAAGGTAATTTAATTTGGTATGGGTTGGCGCCCTTAGTTGCCCGTAAGCATGGCTTTGTGCCGGCTAAAAAGCTGAAATGGGGCAGTGATGATGAAACCCGTAAGTCACATTATCAAAGTATGCAGTGGGCTAAGCGTAAACCTTGGGTCGATACTGACGATGGCTTTGATTACGCCAACGCATTAGCTGATAAGGCACTGCCGCCCATTATGCATGTGGCGGGTGTTAAAGATAAAGCTCTATGCCAGCCGATTGATATTGAAAAATTTATGGAAGAGTCGGGCATCGGTAAGCAAAGGATGACCATTTATGGCCGTAAGCTTGGCCATAAGGTCGATTATGATCACATTAATATGCTTACTCACCCACAGGCGCGTTTTGATCAGTTTGTTGACTTGTTGAACTGGTTTGAGACTCACGCATAAGCGTGTGCATTGCGCTCTCGTAGCGTTTGTATTTTTCTAATGCTTTATCAGTTAACGGCTGTCTTACAGCCGTTTTGCTGAGTGTTGCCACCGGTTTTTTTGACTTATAAAAATCTAAAAATTGTGTGCTGTACTCAATGTCTAAGAACTTACACAGGGCTGTTAGTGTTTGTTCGCTGTCACTGATAAGTGCTTCATAGCTTAAATCAAAAACCGCTTCTGGCATCACGTTTTGCCAATGCTCCATTAACTGCTGATACAAATCAAAGTACTGTTTAAACTCTGGGAGTGAACAAAAATAAGGTTCGTTTTCAGCAAAATAGTTGCTAAACACCGACCACGCAATTGCATCATACTCGCGCTGCATATTAATAAACTTGGCGTTAGGAAAGAGTAAGTAAATCAATCCAAGTGACTGATAGTTAGCAGGTAGCTTGTTGATCATAAAAGGGCGCACAACTGGCGCTTGTTTTATTCGTTCAATATAAATATTGCGGGCATTGTTAATTAGCCCTTGGTTTAGCTCTGCTAGGCAATCTGGGTAGGGGAGTTGCGTTTGTTGTTCAAGGTATGCAACAACCTGATTACTGATACTGGCATCTTCGCCAAGGCTGGCAAAGTCATTGTGGCTTGCCAGCATTTGCTCTACCAGCGTTGAGCCACTTCTTGGCATGCCAATTATAAAAATGGGGGTAATTGTGCCTGTAAATGTTTTGTCTCTGGCATCAATTAGCTCAGCTGTATTTTGCTCTATGATGCGCTGATAAAAAGGCACTAAGTCACGGGTTTTAAACTGCGTGAGTTTTGTTTGTAGCTTATTAGCAAGGCTGAAGTAGTTAAAAGCTTGTTCTGTATCATTTAACTGATCATAGCTTTTACCAAGGGCATAATAACACACCATTTTTAAGCGCAGGTTATTGGTCAAAGTTAAAAACTGGTGTAGCTCATTTATGTAATTTTGTTCGTTGTTAAAGCGCCCAAACTGCACTAGTTCAAATAAAATGTACGCCGTCACTGGGTAATTTCCCATACCGAGTGCATGCTTTAAAATACTGTACGCTCTGTCTAACTCACCATAAGTTAAATAATGCTGGGCAAGGTAGTAATGTGGCTCAGGGTTATGGCTGGCAATTGATTTAGCATATTCGAGTACAGTTAAGGCATCTTGCGGTGAATGCACGCCATTAAAAGCATCGGCAAGGGCATGGAGTGGTTCAAGCATGTGCGGTAGTCGTTCACAGGCTCTTTGTAGAAGGTAAACCGCTGCATCATAACGTTCTAAACGCAGTGCAATGCGGCCCAATCCAAATAACGCTTCGCCATTTTCAGGATCTGAATCGAGAAGGGTTTTAAAATGAAATTCGGCCTCTTTAAGCTTGTTTTCATTCAGTAGTTGATTCGCTTTTTCTAACAGCATAGGAATGGCGGGTTATTTGTTATTTTTATTTACTATAAAACGAAAAAGGCGAAATGTCTTTCGCCTTGGTTAACTATAAATATCCAGAAAAAATCCGGGGTATCGACTTTCTAGGTTGATTGCTCAACCTAGAAAGCTGTTCTATTTAGAAAGTATAGGTAGCTTTCACGTAATAGAAGCCGCCGTTGATACCATATGGCGACGTTTCGTAGTATTTACCACCCCAGTTATTGTTAGGGATGCCAGTACTATCGAAGAAATCAAGTTTCTCTGCTTCTTGGTCGAATAAGTTTGTCGCACCAACAGAGAAGCTAAGCTCTTCAGTTAGGAAGTAAGTCACTTCTGCATCAATCGTTACTGCAGCATCAGCTGTTTTCGCTGTTGCATCGTAATCTACGTGAACACCTTGGTATTCGCCATAGTAGTTAACACGTGTAAATGCAGAGAAGCTCTCCCATTGTTGTGCCCAGCTAAGTGTTGCACGGTGGTTTGGTAAGTCATTTTCTAAACGGCTTACTTTAAATTCACCAGTAATAGGGCTCGACTTAGTTACTTCTGTGTCGTTCCAGTTGTAAGCTAAGCTGAATGTTGAGCTACCGCCTAACAAATCAGTTGAGTAGTTAGCTACTGCATCAATACCTTGCGTTGTTGTATCAAAGTCATTGGTGAAGAAGCTTACTTGCGCTAAGTTTTGTACGTTTGGTACGCCTGCTGCTTCAAGTGTGTCTTTATCTGCTTGACTTAACTCAATTTTATCTGATTGACTGATACGATCATCAACTTGGATGTTGTAGTAGTCAATAGTGAAGAATAAGTCGCCAAGTGTCCATACTGCACCAAACGTGTAGCTTTGAGACTCTTCAGGTTGTAGCTCTGTACCACCTAATTGCACTGCAATTGGGTTTGTTGGTGGTAAAAGTGCCGAGTCAACAAGTACACCGCTGCTTAGGTTAGTTTGAACGTTACTTACGTTTGCTTGACCAACTGTTGGTGCACGGAAACCAGTACTGATTGAACCACGAATGTTCAAGTCTTCAGTTACGTGGTATTGACCCGTTAACTTGTAGTTAGTTGTTGAACCAAATGAATCATAATCTTCATAACGTAGTGCTAAGCCCATTAAGAAGTCTTCTGTGAATGGTGCTTCAACATCAACGTATGCAGCATAGTTACGACGTGTATATTCGCCAGCATCAGATGGTTTGAAACCAGGGAAACCGTTCGAGCCGATACCAAAACCTTGTTCTGTTAGTGGGCCAGCTGTGAAAGACGCTTCGTCACCAGAAACAACTGTGAATGTTTCTTCGTGCCATTCTAGACCACCGGCAACGTTTACATCGTAAGCTAAACCAAAGTCAAAACCTTTTGATAAATCAGCATTAAAGTTTTTCTCTAACTGTGAGTATTTACCTGGGCTGAAATCGCGCGGGCTTTCTGGACCTAATGACGCATTGATTGTGTCATAGATGAAGTAGCGTGATTCGTTGTAACCAACTGTACCGCTTAAGTCATAGTATGCACCTTCAAGGAAACCAGATGTGATTTCACCTTTAGTACCAATTGTTAATGCAGTATCTGTGATGTTACCACCGAAGTTAGGTGTAAAACCGCCCGGAAGCATTTCGTTAAACGCAAAACAGTCTGGGTTGTTAGCAACTTCATCGATGTATCTTTGGTTATCTAAAACGTTGTCATCAATCATGATATCGGTAGGACAGTTACCGCTCATATCGCCAGTTAAATCACCAACAAGCAGTGTTTCACCGCCGTCATTTGAGTAAACACCTGGGCGAGTGTGTGGGTTACGATAGTAGAAACCACCACGTACATCACGCTCAGAGTAGTTACCAAACATGTAGAATTCAGATGAATTACTTAACTCAAGACCGATGTTACCAAAGATAGTAATATCATCATCAACTTCTGGTGCACCCCAAACTTGTGCTAACGAAGATACTTCAGGCACACCTGCGGCATCTAGTGCGGCTGCATCAGGGCGTTGTACTGAGCGGCTAGTCGCATCAGCTGTTTTATATTGGAAGCTTAAGTTAGCAAAACCACTATCGGTAAACGGTAGACCCACGTTACCAGAAATTTGCGTTGTATCTCCATCGCCTTCGTAGTATTCACCTTGACGTATTTCGAATGAGCCGCCTTCAGAGGCATCTTTTAATACAAAGTTCATTACACCCGCGATTGCATCAGAACCATACTGTGCAGCAGCACCATCACGAAGTACTTCTACTTGCTTTAAGGCAATACTTGGAATAACAGAGATATCGGCACCTTGAGCACCATCATTAATACCACCGCCTAAGAAAGCGATAACAGATGCACGGTGACGGCGTTTACCATTAACAAGTACTAAAGTACTGTCAGAAGGAAGGCCACGTAAGTTAGCTGGGCGAACAAGTGACGCAGCATCACTAATTGGGTTTTGGTGAACGTTAAAAGAAGGAACGGAGCCTTTTAAAAGCTCAAGCATATCGGTGTTACCACCTTTATCTAGCTCTTCACCACCAATGATATCAATGGGTACTGGTGAATCACCGATTGAACGTGGTGCTGAACGAGTACCCACCACGGCAATTTTCTCTACATTTTTGTTAACTTTCGTCTCTTCAGCTGCTTGCTCTGCAGCAACAACCGAACCCGACACAAACAGGCCTGCTGTTGTTGTCGCTAAAGCAAATTTAATTGCTTGTTGTAGCGCATTATTTTTGAATTTCATTCCGACTTCCCCAGTTAGAATAGTTATGATTATGTCACCAAATAAAGTATTAGAACTTGGTGTAAATCTCTTATACATCCTGTAAATAATTTTTGCAAATTGTTAATTTTATGTTGTTTTGCGGGTGTTTCTTTGTTCTTTGTCGTTCTTTTGTGGATTATCTTATTGAAAGTAAAGAGGATAATTTATTCTCGATATTGGGTTTTAGCGTAAGAAAATATATAAATTATGCAAAAATAATTAGATAGAAGGCTTTTTTGGATGGTTTTTGAACGGTTTTTGATTTGGAACGGTCTATTAAGCTTGTTGTGAATTATTGCTTAACCGCCATTGTTGCAGTTTCTCTCGGTATTCATCCCATACACATGGGCAACAGCTACCACCTCCACAACACTCATCTGAAGCTGGTTTTTTGGGTTTTGGCTCAGCTTGTTGTTTAGGTTGGTTCATTTTTAATACTGAAAAATAGTTACGAATAGAGTATTAAGGATAAAGTAAAATCTAATATAAGTAAATTATGCTTTGTGAACGTCGCATGCTGTGTGAAAATAACTATATGCGATTATATAAAGTTATTCATCGAGCCCCATTTCGAGTGGCTAAAATTACCAAAAAGCGTCAAACATTACGTTTTAAGCGCGCTATGGTAGCACTCAAAATCGCACTTGCCCAAGAAAAGCAAGAAACAAAAGAAATGCTTCATATCTATAGACGATACACCCAAGGCCAAGCTACTAAAGAAGAGTTACATACTGCTAATGAGCAGTTTTTAGATATCTTAAAAGGGCTTGGTTTAGGTGTGTTTGCAGTTTTACCCTTTGCGCCTATTACTATTCCTTTGGTTGTAAAGCTGGGGCAATGGGTTGGTGTCGATGTGCTACCTAGTTCATTCAATATTAATAAGTCAATTAAAGAGCTGGATCAACAAGTAGCAAAAGAAGAAAAAGAGAAACAAAACAAAGACTGATTAGGTTTTTTATCTGATTTTGCCTATACCTTTTGTATCAAGATATTGGTATGCTTAAATACCTTTTCTTTATATCGAGTCGTTTAATGAGTTCATTAATTCGCCATTCTTCTTCGGGAATTCCCCTGTCATTTATTGCTAAAGCTGACCTATCAACGTGGTTAACCGAGCAGCCGCAAGCCTTACAAAATTGGCTAACAAATTGTGATTTTAAAAACAAAGGCATGGCCTTAGTTGCTAATAATGAAACCGGCTCACTTGAGCATGTTTATTGTCTGGTAAATGATTTACAAGACTTTTGGTTAGCAGGTGACTTATCAACAAAATTGCCTGCAGGTTGTTACCAAATACAAGGTGATGAAAAGTTTGTAGAGCAAGTAACACTGGGCTTTGTGTTAGGTGGTTACGAGTTTAGTGAATATAAAGAAAAACCTTCGCCACGCGCTACCCTTGCCATTAAAGACGAATCGTTAGTAAAGCGTTTATCTCAGTATGCAAGTGCTATTAATTTAGTGCGTGATTTAGTGAATACGCCTGCTGCGGATATGATGCCGCAGCATTTATCACAAGTAATGGCTGATTTAGCTGATACCTTTGATGGTGAGTTTAGCGAGTGGGTGGGTGATGAATTATTAGAGCAAAACTACCCAACGATTCATATGGTTGGTCGTGCGTCTGAGAATAAACCTCGCTTACTTGATCTACGTTGGGGCGCAAAAGATGCACCGCAAATTACCTTAGTCGGTAAAGGCGTGTGTTTTGATTCTGGCGGTTTAGATTTGAAACCAAGCTCAGGTATGCGCAACATGAAAAAAGACATGGGCGGTGCGGCACATGTTATTGGCCTTGCGCAGTTAATTATGGCTGCCAACTTACCAATTCGCTTACGTGTTCTGGTACCTGCGGTTGAAAATGCGGTTTCTCGAAATGCATTTAGACCGGGTGATGTGATAAAAACTCGCAAAGGGATCACAGTAGAAATTGATAACACGGACGCTGAGGGCCGTTTAGTGTTGTGTGATGCACTTGCTGAAGCGCAAAATGATAACCCCGATCTTATCGTTGATTTTGCAACCTTAACTGGTGCTTGTCGTGTAGCCCTAGGTACAGAATTACCTGGCTTTTTCGCAAATAACCGTGAAGTGGCTAATAAACTGATGGATGCAGGCGAAAGCTGTCATGATCCTGTATGGCAACTGCCGTTATTTGATCAATACAAAGCATTATTAAAAAGTGACGTAGCAGATATTGCTAATTGTGCTTCCACTCCATTTGGTGGTGCGATCACCGCGGCACTTTACTTAAAAGAGTTCGTCGAGCCAAGTACGCCATGGGTGCACTTTGATGTGATGGCCTGGAACTTACGTGCATTACCGGGTCGTCCTGCAGGCGGTGAGGCACTGGGTATTCGTGCTGTGTTCAACTACCTACAAGATCGCTTCCAATAAGTTAAAGCTGGTAAAGCTCTAACGGTAAATCATCGGGATCGGCAAAAAACGTAAATTGCTTCCCGGTGATTTCATCCACTCTTATTTCTTCAACCGAAATTCCTTGTTGTTCTAAATAATGCTTAGATTTTGCAATATCGGCGACTTTAAACGCCAAATGGCGTAGCCCTTGTGCTTCTGGATAGCTTGGTCTCGGTGGCGCTCCAGGAAACGAAAAAAGCTCTATTTGGCTGCCATCAGGAAGTGCTAAATCTAATTTATACGAGTCACGTTCAGCGCGGTATTGTTCGTGAATGATTGGTAGCTTTAATATTTCATTATAAAAATGCTTTGATTTTTCATAGTTGCTACAGATGATTGCAGCATGATGTATGCCTAATAGATCCATAAATTAATCCTTTTATGCCCATAAAAAAACGCGGACTAAGCCGCGCTTCTCTATAAATGATAGGGGTATTACTGTGCCGCTTTACATGCTGCAACAGCCGGTGCAACCAGTTCAAGACCTGTTTTATCACACTCAGGTAGAGCTGCATCAGAAACCGCGATAGGTGTTACACGCTCGCCCCATTTAATGTAACTCGCCGCCCAAGTTAAACCAGCACCAAAGGCTGCTGACATAATGTTTGAGTTAGGTTTGATAAGGCCTTGCTCAACCGCTTCACAAATGGCAATCGCAATTGTTGCAGCAGACGTATTACCGTAATCGGCAATGTTCACCATGACTTTTTCGTCAGCTACTTTCAAACGTTGCTGAATAGCTTGGATAATACGTAAATTGGCTTGGTGAGGAACTAATACGTCAATGTCATCAAGCTCTAACTGCGCTTGGTTCAGAACGTCGTCACAAGCTTCGCTCATCCCTTTAACAGCACGTTTGAAGATTTCGCGACCTTCGAATAATAAGTTAGAAGGGCCAATTGGCTCGTACTTATTTAAATCGCTACCGAAGTTTTCGATATGCAGAATGTCGCGATCTTCACTGTCGCAACCTGTTTTAGTGGCAAGTAAACCTGATGGTGTGTCTGAGGCTTCTAATACCACGGCACCAGCACCATCACCGAATAATACAGCACTGTCGCGACGTGCCCAGTTGATGTACCACGTCATACGTTCAGCGGCAATAACGACTGCTTTTTTGATCATACCTGCACGAATTTGTGCCGTTGCTGCTTGTAATGCATATAAAAAGCCTGAACATGCAGCGTTTGTGTCCATTGCTGCAGCGCCAACCGCGCCAATGTTTTTTTGCACTAAAGAGGCCGTATTTGCCACCATAGTTGATGGTGTACAAGTCGCAAGAAGTACAAGATCAATGTCTTTACCATCAACACCAGCACAAGCAAGCGCTTGCTTTGCGGCAACGGTCGCTAAATCGGCAGTAGAAACATGGCTGACACGGCGAGATTTGATGCCTGTACGTGTTGTGATCCATTCGTCATTGGTATCAACAATATTGCTAATTTCATCATTGCTGATGCTTGCTGGTGGTATACATTTACCCCAGCCAGTAATTTGGGCATAAGACATAATGTGTTCTCTTTATGTGGTCAGACTTGTTAAATTTTCCCGAAGTTATATCAAAATTCACTTGTTAACACTAGTTCATTGCCGCGCTATGTCGTAAATAATGGCATTTACTCAGTATTTAAGTTAAACCTAGTATAAAAAAGAGGCGATTATGAAAAAAATAAATCTAAAAATAAGCACATTATCGGTACTATCTTTGTTATCTACGTTTGTGGTTAATGCACAAACCACCCTTATTCATGCAGGAAAGGTACTTGTTGGCACTGAACAGAGTGTTAAAGAGCAGCAAACGCTGGTTATTGAAGGTAATAAAATTGCTGCAATAAAAGCAGGCTACTTAACAACACAGCAGTTAGGCCTCAGTGATGCAGATGTTTTTGATTTAAAAAATCAGATGGTCTTGCCGGGTCTGATTGATATGCACGTTCATGTTACCTTTGAGCGAGATGCAAAGCGTAACCCACATCAATGGGTCACTGAATACGAAGCAGATTATGCACTACGTTCTTTAAAGTTCTTAAAACACACGGTTAATGCGGGTTTTACCTCTGTGCGCGACCTAGGTAGCAGTTATCAAGTTATCTTCCCATTAAAGCGAGCGGTTGAGCGTGGCGACATTGTTGGCCCGCGCATTTTTGCAGCAGGTGATATGATCACACCGACCGGCGGCCACGCTGACATGCATGGCTATCGTCGTGATATTACCAAAGCGACAGAGGGTGGGGGATTAGGTGTGTGTGATGGTGCTGACGATTGTACTCGTGCGGTACGCGATGTAATTAAAAGTGGTGCCGATGTGATCAAAATTACTGCAACAGGGGGTGTTTTAAGTAATACAGCGGCCGGGGTTAATCAGCAATTTACTGATGAAGAACTCAGTGCCATTGTTAACACTGCTCATCATTTAGGCCGAAAAGTCACCGCTCATGCTCATGGCACAGAAGGTATAAAAGCAGCTCTCAGAGCGGGTGTTGATTCAATCGAACATGGCTCTTTTTTAGATAAAGACACAGTTAAATTATTTAAAAAGCAAGACGCGTATTTAGTTCCAACCTTACTCGCGGGCGCGACAGTAAAAGAAGAAGTGCTAAATAACCCTAATATGCCAAAAGCTATTGCTGAGAAGGTTGAATTTGTGGCGCCAAAAATGGAAGAGTCGTTTAAATTAGCATTAAAAAATAACGTGAAAATAGCCTTCGGCACCGACTCAGGCGTATCTAAACATGGTGATAATGCCAAGGAGTTTGAGTTATTAGTTAATTATGGCATGACGCCTAAGCAAGCAATTAAATCAGCCACAGTTGAAGCTGCTAAACTATTAGGTCAAAGTGATAACCTCGGTGACTTGAGTGTTGGTAAACAAGCAGATATTATCAGCGTGAATATGAATGTACTTGATAACATTAGTGAACTTAGTCAGGTTCAGTTTGTTATGAAGGGCGGTAAAGTGCTCAAACAGTAAGGGTTACTATGGGCGGTAAAATTAAAGAGACGTTATTTAATCATTTAATTGATGCTGAGCGGCAGCTACTTGAGCCAGAAGTTCGGCAATCTGCTGAAGCGCTTGATGCATTACTTGATGATGATTTTATTGAAATAGCTGCTGATGGTACGTCTTTTAATAAGTTCCAAGTGTTAACCCGTCTGCCAACTGAGGTAGTACCGCAGTTTTATAATCAACACTTTAAAGGTCGAATGCTCAGTGATGATATTGCACAGCTGAGCTATCAAGCAGCCTTTAGACGTTCTGCGCGGTCAGAGTTTAATTACTCCATTCGTATGTCACTGTGGCGTTTTAATGGTAAACAATGGCAAATGGTGTTTCATCAAGGAACGCCTTGTGCTGTTTTTACAATTTCAATGGACGATGATTAAGTTTTAAAGAGTCCGTTATGCAAACCGATCCGGCGATTAGTCGCCTACTAATTTTAAGAAGCGCCGCAATCGCCGTACAATTTGTTGCTGTTATTGCGGTGTACTTTCTATTTGAATACCAAATCCCCTTACTGCCTTTACTTGCTGTTATTTGTGTTGAAGCAATCTTTCAGCTGCTAAGTATATTCGCTTATAGAAAAGTAACCAAAGCCAGACCAGCCGCTGTACTGATGCAGCTGACAGCCGATTTACTGTTTTTAACGATTTTGCTGTCATTAAGTGGCGGGGCTACCAATGCATTTGTGTCGTTATTACTGTTACCGATAATGATCGCTGCGGTCTCTGTTAATGCGAAAGGGCTTGCTTATACCGCAGTGCTGGCAATCGCCGCTTATAGCTTTTTACTGATAAATATGCCTGAGCACACCATGCACCAAATGCAGATGACGCATCATTTTATTGGTATGTGGATTAACTTTGTTATTAGCGCCATTGTTATTGCTTTTGTTATTGGTACATTAAACAGTACATTGAGAGCAAGAGAAGCCACCATTGCACGAACTCGTGAGCAACAATTAAGGCATGAGCAATTATTAACGCTTGATGGCGCTGCTGCACAAGTAACGCACCAACTTGCAACGCCTATCGCAAACTTACAGCTGTTATTTGAAGAACTGAAAGAACAACAAGCTGATGACCCCATTGTACAAGAAATGGCTAAGCCATTAGCCCAATGTAAAGAACAGCTTGCTCATTTTAGGTCGCTTTCAAATGCCTTAAGGACCGGTCAAACACGGCAAGTGATCAGCGCTGAAACACTACAAAGCACCATTCAAGATGCGATGACACTGCATTTTCCAGAGCAAAACTTACAGTGGCTAAATAACGCCCCTGATTGTTCGATTTTAAGTGATGCCATGCTGTTACCGGCTATTTTAAACTTGCTGCAAAACGCCGTATCGGCGAATAACCATAATCAGCAATACTGCGTAGAAGCTAAGTGGCACATAGATCAGCAAACAGTTTCATTGTCGTTACGTGATTTCGGTCAAGGTTTTAGCGAACAACAAATGGCATCATTAGGTGGCCAACTCATGCCAAGTAACAATGGTATGGGGATGGCAGTTATGCTTTCGAATGTGACTTTAGAGCGCTTAAATGGCTCATTAACACTAAGCAATCACCCACAGCAAGGTGCAATTGCGATGGTTAGTTTAAAAATTGTATGAAACTTTTAATTATTGAAGACGATGAAAATCTTGCCAGCACACTGGCAAGGCGTTTTACAAAACAAGGCTTCACATGTTCACTTGCTCATAACGCTGAGCAAGCTTTACAGCATATAACCACTTTTGAGGCGAGCCATTTTCTGGTGGATTTAAAACTCGGGGATGATAACGGCCTTGCGCTAATTAAACCCTTAAGAGAACAATTTCCTTCAGCTCGTATTGTGTTACTCACTGGGTTTGCCAGTATTGCCAGTGCAGTCGAAGCCATACGATTAGGTGCTGACGACTATTTACCAAAACCTGTCGATTTTAATTCACTTTTAAAAACAATCTTGGGAGACGCCGAGGTAAACCTATCACTTGAAGAATCAAAGCCAAACAAAATTATGTCGCCAGAGCGCCTTGAGTGGGAGCATATCCAACATGTTTTGCACAGTAACGATGGTAATATTTCCGAAACTGCGCGCCAACTGAATATGCACAGAAGAACATTACAGCGTAAATTACAGAAAAAACCAGTTAAGCAGTAAAGTGATTATTAACGTAAGTAAAATAATTAGAAGGCGTAAATCAGTACAGGATTGAATTCTAAATAGGTACAAAATTACGTGTTTTAAATTTGCTGCATCGCTGATCCTTAACTAAAGTCATGTTAAACCTAATCGTTGTATGAGTCTGGTGTATGCATTTTTATCAACTTAACTTTTTCGCAATTTTTTTTGCAGGTCTTGCTTCATTCTTATTGGGAATTGTCTGGTATTCACCTTGGTTATTTAAGCGTATTTGGATGGAGAGCTGTGGTCTAACTGAGTTAGATTTGCAACAAATTAATCCATTTAAAGTTTTTGGTAGCAGTTTAATATTATGCTGTTTGATCTCATTTAGCTTTTCATTATTTGTTGGGCCCAATGTTGCTGTTGGGGTGGCTGTTGGTACAGGTTTTATAATTGGTTTATGTTGGGTAAGCCTTGCTATAGGCATAGGCTACATATTCGAGCAGCGGCCGTTAAAACTGTTTTTGGTAAATTCAGGTTATGCTATTTTACAATTTTCATTAATTGGCTTGGTTTTGGGTCTCTGGTCATAGCGTGATAGCATGCACTTTTTGAAATAATAAATGGATTAATGGCAAAACCAAATAAAAAAGGGCCAACTAAAACGGTCGATATTTTTTGTTCACAATGTAAAACGCAGTTATTTAAATACCGTAAAGGTGGAAAAGGCGCGTTGGTTAAATGTTTTGTTGAACGGATTAGCCAAGATTTTACCAATGACACCGGTATTTGCCCTGACTGCCAACGCCCATTTGCCCGCCAGAGCATGATCCGTGGTACTCCAGCTTTAAAAATAATCGGTGGTAAGGTGACACATAAATAGAATTAAAATACGGACATTTATCCTCGTTTCTTACTCATGCTCTGATACTATTGACCGGTTTGCTGTTTCAATGAATGAAAACAACCCTCCCCATGGATTGGGCCAGTTGTATGGGTATAAACATATGAACAAAATGGACTCACGCACGTGATAGCACTTTTATTTGATATAATTGGCATGACAGGCACATTCTTAGTGGTTGGTGCTTTCTTTTTACTACAACTGAATAAAGCATCGCCAACCGGCCTTGTGTATAACATGATGAACTTAACGGGCGCAATTCTGTTACTGATCAGTCTTTGTTATAACTTTAACCTTGCTAGTTTTGTTATTGAGATTTTCTGGATAGCGGCGTCACTTATTGGATTATATAAGTACATCAAAGCAAAGCGTACTGGAAATGTTGAAACAGCTTAATTAAGCTTGGCTCATTAAAACAGACGTTTTTAGAAACCCATTTACAGTTGAAAATGGGTTTTTTTGTCGCTATTTAAGAAAACTTTATAAACTAAAATTATAAAAACATTGCAAGCTTACCAATCTTTTGTATTAATAGTGTAAATATGGTGTTGCTTTTGCAACACGGGCTATAAGTACAGGTATCGCTTACCGTGGATCTTTTCAGATGTTCAGCACTTTTTACTATTGCAGTTGCCTCAACCTCGCCAGTGGTTGCAAACGCGGCTGAAGAGCAAGACTTATTCTCTTTAAGTTTTGAAGACTTACTTAATGTTCAAGTCGATATAGCAAGTAAAACCAACGAAACTTTGTCATCAGTCCCTTCTACAATAAGTGTTTTTAGTCGTAAGCAAATTCAAGCATTAGGGGTTGATAACGCCTACGAAGTGATGAATTTTGTGCCTGGTATGCAATCAACTCGAGGTGATTGGGTAGGGGCGGTGCCTAAAGATCATGCTCGGGGCGTTTATCTAGATAGCGGTAATGTTTTGGTGATGATAAATGGTGAGCGAGTTAATGAATCATCATTTGGTAAGGCTTCTGTTTATTTGCCTTACATACCTGTGGAAGTTATTGAAAAAATAGAGTTTATTCGCGGTCCAGGCTCGGCTCTGTATGGCAGTAATGCGTTTTTAGGGGTGATGAATATTGTTACCTCTAAAGAGCGAAATACACTGCAACTTGTGCTTGGCAATAATGGTCGCTACGGGGCAACAGGGCAGTTCAATACCTCTTTAAGTGATGATACATCACTCTTTGCGAGTTTTTCGTATGATCAAAAAGACGGCGAAAGCTACCCGCAAGGAGTAAAAGATCCTCTTGAGGCGCTTTACCTAGAAGCAGGTGTTGATTACAAAAAGCTGCAATTACGTGCTCGTTACAACGAAACCTCTCTTGATGAATTTTTAAACCTCGCTGGATATTCTAAGCAAAACCAACATAACAGTGATAACACCTTTGTGGGAATTAAATACAACTGGATCAATAACGATAAGTTAAAGCTAGATTCTAGTTACTCATTCACAAAGCATAATATTTCAAGTGCAGGGTTAATCGCTACATTTGACGATATTCCAGACTTTCTCGTTGGCCCTGCGTGGCAAACAACTGACAGTAAATTCGAAACTGAGCTAAGTTATCAATTCGATAACCAATGGCAGCTTGCTGCGGGAATTGAATACTCAGAAGCTAAGCAAACTGAAGCAGGAGTTCGCACGTCTTATTATGATTTCGATTCAGAGCAAATAATTATCGACCCTGCCTTTGAACAGCAAGGGATCGTATCAGTGATGGAATTTCCTGAGTTTTCCTCACTTAAGTTTACATTCGAAACCTTGAGTGCTTATGGACAGTTAAAAATACCATACTCAGATACACTTACTTTATTTATTGGCGCACGCTATGACGATGTGAAGGACATCGACAGTAAACTTTCTCCACGTCTTGCGGGTGTCTATAAAATAAATTCAGAGCATACTGTTAAGCTGCAATATGGTGAATCGTTTAGAACACCGGTTACCAATGAGCTTTTTTCAAATGATGATGTGACAATAGGTAACCCATCGCTTCGCTCTGAGTCGATAAAAACCACGGAACTTGTTTGGCATTATAAAACCTCAGAGTTACAAGCTAATACAGTGCTTTTTTATAATGAACTTAATGACTTTATAAATATTGAGCCAACATTATCAGATGATGCATTGTTTACCTTTACAAACTCATTCAACACCCAAAACAGTGGTATCGAGCTTGATAGCACTTGGCAATCAAGTAAAGATTTTTCGATTACAGGCACTTATACGCAATACTTTGAAGATCCAATCAATGCGAGCTTTAAGCGCTTTGCAAGCATAATCAGTAGTTATAACTTATCTGATTCATGGCAGGTGAGCTTAAACTTATTGTGGCGCGATACAGTTGAAGTAAGCTCAGATACAGGTGCTCACTTTAAACAATCTGCTTACAGCTTATTGGGTGGCAGTTTAAAATGGCAGTTAAACAACAACAGTCAACTAATGCTAAAAGCAGAAAATTTGTTAGGAAAAAAATACAACGCATTTGATCCTCGCATTGACAATGGCGCAGTCGCTGGTACAACTGAGGAATTATCGTTACACTACCAATTCAATTTCTAGTAGTCCTGTTCGTAAGGTTTGAATGTCGTCATTAAGTAAAAAATTTATTGCAGCAGGTGTATTGCTAATAATGCTGTTAATATTAGTTTTTTATCTCGGTAGAAGCCATGATTACGAACAAGCTCAGCATCAAAGTCAAACACAAGCTACTCAGCTAAGCCATTATATCGCCAGTGAATTAGCACGATTTAAAACCATTCCTAGCTTAGTAAGTGCCAATGATTTGGTAAAATCATTTATTGTCGAAAAAGGTGCTGGTGGAGATGCGGTCAATGATTATCTTGAAGATATTCAACGAGCGAGTGGGGCTTCAGATGTTTACGTAATGGATTTGTCAGGCACTGTTTTAGCAAGTAGTAACTGGCAAGTTGACTATACTTTCTTAGGAAGTAATTTTGCTTTTCGGCCGTATTTTTATTTAGCCAAACAAGGCGAAAAAGTTGCTTATTTTGCTTTGGGTATGCGCTCTAGTGAGCGAGGCTTTTATTTTTCTGAGCCGTTATTTTATCAAGGCGAGGTGGTTGCGGTAGTGGCACTAAAAGTTAATGCCAAAAAATTTGAACAAGACCGCCAGCTACTTAATGCATCAGACACTTCACATTTCTACATTGCTCTTGAAGACAACGTTATTGTTATGTCTGATGTAGCTGATTGGCGTTTAAAGTCACTTAAGCCCCTTGATAATGAACAAATGGCTGCATTAGTTAAATCGCGCCGATATCTGTCACATAAACCCACTTTACTGCCCTATACCCATAAGCCTCTAAATGAACAAACCATACTGCAAAAAGTTTTATTAAACGGTAAGCAATCGCGCTTTATTAGTGCTGTTGAAAGCATTGATATCATTAACGCCAAAGCGAGTGTGTTGGTGGATGTGACGAATGTCGAGCTTGCACAAATCCCTAGGCTTCTTTGGTTTAGTGTGTTTTATGCTATTGCTGTAGTACTTATTCATACGGCAATGGTACGTTTTGCTGGTTATAAAAAGCTTTTGTTTTCTAGGCACAGTCTTGAGCAAGAGGTTATAGAGCGCACACAGGCTCTCGAAAAGGCTCAAAAAGCGCTGATCCAAACAGCTAAACTTGCGACTATTGGTCAGTTAAGTGCAGGCATTAACCATGAAATCAATCAGCCATTAAGTGCCATGAATACCTACTTAGTGAGTGCAAAAAGGTTACTTATCAAAGGAAATATTGAGCAAGCCAGCGAAAATTTAGTTTTGGTGCAGTCGTTAATAGAGCGTGTACACAAAATTGTTGCACAGCTAAAGCATTTTAGTAAACCGGCACAAACTCAACTGAGACAGCAAAGCTTAGCGAGTATGTTAAAAAATGCCTTAATGATTGCAAGCGCACAGTTAAAGCAAGATGATATCGAAGTTAAAGCCGCAGATATTGATGCAAACATAACAGTATGGGTCGACAGCGTTAAGTTTGAGCAAGTCTTGGTTAACGTGATCACTAATGCCAGCCAAGCAATGAGTGAATCTGACAAACGCGAACTGAGCTTTGAGCTTGAACTGTTTGACGACCGAGTAAAGCTATCAATTCTCGATACTGGCCCGGGTATTGATCAACATGCATTAGGTAATATCTTTGAGCCATTTTATAGCACTAAAACCAGCAATGGTTTAGGCCTGGGCTTGTCTATTTCAAGGCAAATAATCGACTCATTTAATGGCCGCCTAACGGCCCATAACCGCCCTAAGGGCGGAGCACAATTTATTATAACTTTACAAACTAACAAGGAAACATCATGAGTGAAGTTGCAGCGACCTGTGATCAGGTAATCGTTATCGATGACGAAGCGGTGATCCGTGATTCATTGAAGCAGCTCCTTGAGATTGAAGGTTATCAAGTTCAGTGTTTTAGTGAGCCTACAGCGGCACTTTCAAAATTAAGTCGTCGCTTCGAAGGTATTGTACTAAGCGACATAAACATGCCAAAAATGGATGGCTTGGCATTTTTAGAGCAAGTTAAAGCCTTTGATAGCGAGCTACCGGTTATTTTTCTTACCGGCTTTGCTGATGTATCTGTGGCCGTTAAAGCCATGCAGCTTGGTGCTTATGATCTATTTGAAAAGCCGCTAACTGAGCAGTTATTAGATTGTATTGCTCGTGCTTCAGAAAAACGTGCGTTAGTAATGGAAAACCGCGCCTTAAAAATTGCTGTTGAAAAAACGTCTGCGCCCGGTGTGCGTATTTTGGGTGAAACCGAACAAATGCAACAAATGATGCATTTACTTAATGCGGTAATCGATACGCCAGCAGATGTGCTAATAGAAGGTGAAACAGGCACGGGGAAAGAGTTAGTTGCTCGCTATTTACACGATCAAAGTAATCGTTCAGCGGCTAATTTTGTTGCTATAAACTGCGGCGCAATACCTGAGCAACTTATTGAAAGTGAGCTTTTTGGTGCAGCCAGTGGTGCATACACAGGGGCGACACAATCTCGCCAAGGTAAGTTTGAATTTGCCAAAGGCGGCACTGTCTTTTTAGATGAAATAGAGTCTACGCCTGCGAGTTTACAAGTAAAGTTGTTGAGGGTGCTTGAAGAGCGCAAAGTAACCCCTGTAGGTGACAACCACGCCATTGATTTAGATGTACGTATAGTTGCTGCTACCAAAGTTGACTTAATGACACTAGTCGAAGCAGGGGAGTTTAGAGCCGATTTATATTACCGCCTAAATTTAGTAAAAGTGAGTATTCCGGCATTACGTGACAGAAAAGCTGATATTCCACTGCTTTTTAAACACTTCAGCTCGATAGCGGCGACACGTTTTCATAAGCCGCCTGCGCCATTGAGTAGTGAAGCTAAACAACGACTCCTTGCGTATGATTGGCCGGGAAATGTGCGAGAGCTTAGAAATCAGGCTGAACGTGCGGTATTGCTAGGTTCTGATCTTGCGTTTGCTTCTTACAGCGACACAAATAATCAAAATGAACTTGCTCAAGATCTAAGTCTTGCTGAGAAGATTAGCTTTTATGAGCAGTCACTCATCGAAGAAGCGCTAGAGCGAAACAACGGCAGCATAAAAGACACCATGGTCACATTACAAATTGCCCGTAAAACCCTTTACGACAAGATGACCAAATACGGTATTAATCGCGAAATGTTCAAAGACTAAACAAACCTCTCACATTAAACTCTTCACAATGGGTGGAACAAGTGACAGCACATTTTTAAAAATGTGTGGAAACCCACCCATAAAAGCCAGCCTCTTTTACGCCAAAAAAGTTAATCGACTGTTATTTAAAAGCTTTTTTAAAATTAACTAAGTTGGCAACCAACTTGCCTTACTAGTTAGGAACAACAATTTGAACCTAATAAGGGGCGCATAATGACAACAATATTCACTCATACAAAAACACGCGTAGCAGCGGCTGTGATTTTAGCGAGCACAGCTGGCTCAGCAATGGCAGCAGATTACGCGGTATACGGTAAAGCAGAAGTTCAAATAGCAAACACAGATACAGGCGTTATGCGCTATGTTGATGAAGGTACGCAAATCGAAGCACCTTTTTCGCGCATTGGTATTAAAGGTAGTCACAAATTAACAGAGTCACTTAAAGCAGTATTCAAATACGAAGTACAAGTAAAAGGCTTTGAACATGATGATACCAGTGAGCCATTTTCAGCTCGTAATACTTACTTAGGCCTTGCAGGCGATTTTGGTGAAGTGGTTGTCGGTCGTAACGACACGCGTTTTAAATACTCAGAAGGTAAAGTAGACGGTTTTAACGAAACCCAAGCAGATATTGCACAGCTGATCCCTGGTCAAGACCGTATCGGCGATACCATTACCTACAGCTCAAAAACATACGGTGGCGCATCACTTGCACTAACTTATGCTCCAAAAGATGACAGCAGCAACGATGAAGATGGTTTTGCGGCAACGGTTATTTATGGTGACCGTGCATTAAAATCTAAAGACTACTATGTCGCTATCAGCCATGTTGATGCGCTGAACAAGTTAACAGCAAGTCGTGTTGTTGCCGCATGGAAACTTGAAAACCTACAGTTAGCGGGTTTATTCCAGCGCAGTGAATCTACCGACGGTACGAAAGAAGGCAATGGCTATGCACTTAGCGCAAGCTATGCAATCGATAAATGGGTACCTAAACTGCAATACGTTAAAGACGACTCAAAGATTCGCCATGCTGAAGAAGGTAAACAATGGACAGCAGGTGTTGACTATGTGTTCGATAAACAAACCACTGCTTACTTATTCTATACTGATTTAGATTTAGAACTTGAATCAGATAACAGCGTTGCACTTGGCCTTAAATACAAGTTCTAAGGAGTCGGTATGTCATTAGTAAATCAAACAAAAGATGGCTCACAGCCACGCCCATTAATGAGCACAGTGATGTTACTGCTAGGCCCATTAGTGATGTTATTAACTTGCTTAATTGATCCACCAGCGGGTATGAGTGTATCTGCATTACGTACTGCAGGCCTTGCATTTTGGATGGCTTCTTGGTGGGTAAGCGAAGTTGTGCCAATTCCTGCTACGTCTTTATTGCCACTGGTTATATCACCTCTTGCTGGCATTGCAGCAATCAAAGGGGTCGCGTCACCTTATGCACACCCTTTGATCTTTTTATTCTTAGGCGGCTTTTTGATCTCAATCGCGATGGAGCGTTGGGGTTTACACAAGCGTATTGCACTTAATACCATGCTTCGTGCTGGTACTAAGCCAAGCCTACAAATTTTAGCCATGATGTTAGTAACGGCATTTCTATCAATGTGGATGTCAAATACAGCGACTGCTGTGATGATGTTACCGATTGCAATGTCGATTACTATGTTGGTTAAACAGTCTAACCCAGATAATGACCAATTTGGTAAAGCATTGTTATTATCAATTGCCTATGGTGCTAGCATCGGTGGTATCGCAACCTTAATCGGTACGCCACCAAACGCATTAATGGCTGCATACCTATCAGATAGCTACAAGATTGATATTGGCTTTGCTGAGTGGATGAAAGTAGGTGTACCGCTTGCGACAGTTATGCTTATTTTATGCTGGGTGTGGTTAACTAAGTTTGCCTATAAAGTAGATACACAATGTGCAAAAAGTGCAAGCAAAGACACTAAATCTTTATTCTTGTCACAGTTACAAGAGTTAGGAGCTATGCAGCGCGCTGAAAAAGGCGTAGCTGTTGTATTTGCTTTAGCTGCAGTATGCTGGATTTTTAGACCTATGATTGCTGATTTCTCTGGCCTTAAAATTTCTGATACCGGCATAGCGATTGCTGCAGCATTGATGTTATTTGTGTTACCAGCAAATAAAGGCGATGGTGAGCGAATCCTTGATTGGGAAAGTGCAGCTAAAGTGCCATGGGGCGTATTGCTACTATTCGGTGGCGGTTTAACACTAGCTGCACAAATCAAGTCGTCTGGCCTTGCTGAATATATTGCCCATATGATCGAGGGCGCAAGCGCTATTCCGTTAGTTTTAAGTGTTTTAGCGGTAACGGCTCTTATTACATTCTTAACAGAAATAACCAGTAACACAGCCACAGCTGCAGGTTTCTTACCACTATTAGGCCCAGTTGCTGAGTCAGTATTTGGTACACCGCTTGTGTGGGTCATTCCTGCTGCAATTGCATGTAGCTGTGCGTTTATGATGCCAGTCGCGACACCACCAAACGCGATTGTGTTTGGATCAGGGCAAATTCAAATGCGCGATATGATCCGTTCTGGGTTCGCACTTAACTTAATAGCTATTGCCATGATCACCTTAGTAACAATGACTGTAGCAGCGAGTGTATTTGCTTTTTAAATGTAAAAATTAATGAATACAGAACAATAGTTTCAACTCTTACCAACCACTCACAGCGCTCTTTATGGGCGCTGTTTTTATTTGCTCTCGATTTTATTCATCGTTATAGTTGTTTAAACCTTTTTGATGAGTACTCGTTTTGGTCGATCTAGATTCACAATTACAAGAACAATATTATCAGCTGAACGATGCATTTTTAGCTGAACCTTACTTACCAATAGATATTAGAATAAAGCTTCTAAAACGCGTCAAAGTTGCGCTTATTGAGAACGAGCAGGCTTTAGTGAATGCTTCAAGTAAAGATTTTGGATACCGTACAGCCTTCGATACTGTACTAGGCGATATTTTCCCAACAGTTAAAACAATCAGTGATGTGATTAAGCGTTTACCAAAGTGGGCAAAAAATGAATCTCGTGGTGTTGGACTTAGTTTATGGCCTTCGTCTGCACATATCAGTTATCAGCCGAAAGGGGTTGTAGGCATCATTGCCCCATGGAATTATCCAATTCAACTTGCGTTAGTTCCTGCCATAACCGCATTAGCCGCAGGCAATCGCGTAATGCTAAAGTTAAGCGAATATACACCTCACACTAACGCAGTTATAAAAACGATTTTGGCTGATGAATTGAAAGAGCATTGTATCGTGATTGAAGGCGAAGCAGAACTTGCTGCAAAATTTTGCCAACTTCCTTTTGCTCATATGCTGTTTACTGGTTCAACCGCTGTCGGCCGTAAAGTAATGCAAAGTGCTAGTAAAAACCTTACCCCAGTGACGTTAGAGCTAGGTGGTAAGTCGCCAGTAATTGTTCTTGATGATGCAAATATCAAAGAAGCAGCGAAAACAATTTTATTTGGTAAATTGAACAATGCAGGGCAAATTTGTGTTGCTCCTGATTACGTATTTGTTCCAAAGCGCCTTGAACATCAGTTGGTAATGCAGCTTTGTGATATTTACCGAAAACATTTCAAACAAGGTGTTGAAGGTAAAAATCTGACTTCAATTATCTCCGAGAGTCAATACCAGCGATTAGCTGCTTATTTAGTTGACGCAAAAGACAAAGGCGCGCAAGTATTTGAGCCGATAGAAGGTCATCAAGTTGATGAACTAAAACACCGTATGGGCTTGCACATTTTAACGCAAGTGAATGATGATATGCGCGTCATGCAAGACGAGATCTTTGGCCCCTTACTGCCCATTATCGGTTATGAGTCATTGCAGCAGGTGATTGATACGATCAATGGTGACTCAATACCTCTTGCTTTGTATATTTTGGGGCAAGATAAAGAGAAAATCAGTAAATTAAGCACATCAATCAGAAGCGGTACATTAGCAATTAATGATGTATTGATGCAGGTAACAGCAGATCAGCTACCGTTTGGTGGTATTGGTGAGTCAGGGATGGGGCACTATCATGGCATTGAAGGTTTTAAAACCTTTAGCCATGCAAGAAATACCTTGGTATCCGGTAAGTTTAACCCTCGCACTAGTTTATTGCTAAAACAAAATAAGTTGCTGATCAAACTATTAAAATGGCTGTACTTGCGCCCTTAAGCGCAAGTACGAAGTTTATTTATAGACGCCCGTCAGGTGCGTATAAACCAGCCTGTATTTTTGCATAAATGGCATCTGCTTTTTCTTTAGCAGCTTCAATTTCTGCAGGCATCATACTTCGCTCATCAAGCTTACGGCTATGACTTGCATCCATGTTGCCGTTGTATTCAGCAATGGTATTCCAAATGTATGATTTTTCGAGATTCTTAGGAACTCCTAACCCTTCGTAATACATTAAAGCCATGTTGAATTGCGCAAGAGTAAAGTTATTTGCAGCCGCCTTTTGGTACCAACTAAGCGCGGTACGGTAATCTTGAATTACCCCTTCGCCATTGGCATACATAACCCCTAAATTAAACTGTGCCGCTGGATGGTTTTTTTGTGACGCCATTTCATACAATGAAATGGCTTTTTCTTTATCAAGTTTGACACCTTTACCTTCTTGATAAAGTACACCCAATGCGAACATTGAATCAGCATGCACTTTCTTTACTGCTTTTTCGTACAACTCTGCTGCTTTACGATAGTCTCGTTGCACACCAAAGCCACCTTCGTACATTTTAGCAAGCTCATACATTGCAGGGGCATAACCTCTGTCTGCAAGGTAATTAAATTCATGAAGCGCTTCTTCAAAACGTCCTTCATTTGCCGCTAATTGGGCATCTTCAAGACTGGCATTTGCTAAAGGTGACAAGATTAACGTGCTAGCGAGCAATAGTGATTTAAAATTAGGCTTGATCATAGTCTGCCTCCAAATGTGTGTTAGGTATCAATAACAAAGCATTCAGCTATTGATAAAATGCCTTGCCAAACAGCCTCAGAGCAAAACATCACTTTTAGTTTAGCCCCAACAGCTGCAAATGCCCAATTTATAGACAGCGGCAAGCTTTGCAATTAACAAGTAGGCTTAAGATACAGATTTTCCAGAAAAATTAAAGAAATAAAAAAAGCCCTTAGCGGGCTTTTTCGTGTCATATCTACCGTCACCGATATGAGCAATGTAGCAAGTAAAGTGTAACGTTTTATGTCTATGTTTGGGTCGAGGAAACAGATGACAATCAAGAGTTACATCTTGAACTAACTTGGTAAAACAGCATCAAAACCTTTAACAGTATGATGTTGCTGTGAGAATAGTCTAGCGAACCAAGTTGTTGATAACGATTATTACTTAGGTTTACCTGCTCGTCAATAATTAAATGATAATTAATTTCATTTAATTTGGTTGCTGAATTTTTGTTCTTAGTGGTAAGTTTACTTTGTTTTGAAATAGGATTTGAAAAAACTACAATGAAAAAGCTATCAAAGTATCTAATAGTATTTAGTTTATTGTTTACAGCAACAGGGTGTTCTCCGAGCTTCACTTACAATAATTTAGGTTGGTTATCAGGGTTTTGGATTGATGATTATGTTGACCTGAACAGTGACCAAGCTGATAAATTTGAGCATATTGTTAAAACCAGCCGAGATTGGCATCGAGAAACACAACTCCCCTTATATAAACGCGACCTTGAAAATTTAAAGACCATGTTAGATAAGCAAGTTGACCATAACGAGCTTAAAGCACACTTTGTACAAGCGAAGCAGCACTGGCAAACATTGATTAATAAAATTGAGCCTGAACTTATCGCTTTAGCGAATTCACTTTCTTATAAGCAGCGCGTAGAGTTTGTTGCTGCACTGCAAGAAAACATTAACGACGAGTACAAAGAGCACGAAGAAAAATCACCTGAGCAACATAAAAAAGAACATTTAGAAGAAAACCTTGAAAATTATAAAGAGTGGTTCGGTACCAAACTCACAGCGCAGCAAAAAACACTCATAGAGAGTTCATCAAATTCTCGAGTCAGTACATTTTTAATGTGGATGCAGTACAAACAAAGGCGTTTAGATGCATTAAAAACGTTATTTATGCAAAAGCAAAAACCAACAGACTTTGATAGCCAGTTGGCAGTCATCATTAATAATCGCTTAGCTTTTATGAGCGATGAGTTAATTTCAGCCGATGATAAAAATCTCGATAACTACGTTAATTTATTAGTGGAACTAAAACCTACATTAACCGATAAACAGCGTCGTAACGTTCGCGATGAGTTTGATGAGTTAATCGAAGAGGTAAGTGACTTGATTGATGATTAATTGGCTAGATGTGTTTGGACGTGATATGAAATCGATGGCAGCTAGCAGCTTATGTTTTTAAAATAAAAGTTAGAAAGTATCAGTTTTTCAGGGTTTTATGTTAATAAACGTAGTTTAATGAGGGTTCGCTTAATAATTTGTTCCTAATTTTTTAATTTGGAGTTAAAATCTAATCACTATAATAATAACGAGAAACTGAATGGATATTGGTGCGCTAAGAGGCACTCAAGCTTTACGTAATAACGTTCTTAAATGGATGGGCTTTTGTCTAGGTGTTTTAGCGGGCGTGTTCGCGGTTTTTAATCTATTTATAAATGACTTTGTTGTTCTAGGTGCGTTAGAAGTCGTTTTTGCTTCGTTTTGTTTTTATATCTTTTTCTATACCCGAAAACGTAATGCTCAGCTTTGGCAATCACTTACTCTGTGTTTGTTTTTAAGTTTACTCATTACATTAGGTACTTACTTAAGCAGTATTAAGAGTTTACTTTTTATCTGGACATGTTCATTGCCTGTATTGTTCTATCTACTACTTGGTAAGCAATATGGCCAAGTGTTGTCTTTGATGGTTGCACTATTACAAGCACTGATTTTATTTAGTAAAACAAGTCTAGAGCCTCTGAACAGCATTAATTTTTTACTCAATTTTTCATTTGCATATATCTGTATTTGGGCAGTATCTCACACCTTTGAAAATAGTCGTGCTGAATATGGACAGCGACTTGAAAACTTAGCCTTGCTCGACCCTTTGACAGGCGCGGGTAACCGCTTAGCGATGACTCATTATTTTGAAGTTGAATTAAAAAACAAAAATGGCTTGTTTATCTTAATGCTCGACCTTGATTATTTTAAGAATATTAATGATCAGTATGGCCATGATGTTGGCGATCGCATTTTGATTGAAGTAACCAGTTTCTTTAGGCAACGCATTAGTAAAGGCTATGTATTTCGTATTGGCGGTGAGGAGTTTGCTATCTTCTTACCCAGTAGTGACCCAAGAAGTGCTTATGAATTCGCAGATATGCTGCGCGAGCACTTATCAACCACTATCCACAATATTGATGAGCAAGTAATTAATCTGACCATTAGTATTGGTGTTGCTTGCTACATGCCAAATCAAACCCTGAAAAACTTTATTAAACGTGCTGACGATGCGCTATACCAAGCAAAGCAGCAAGGACGAAATAAAGTTGTAACAGCTTATGAGTTGAGCCAAGAGTCAATTGAGCATAATAAAGCGAGTTAGCGTTTATAAATTTAGCTTTTGTACATGGTGTCGAAATCAGGGATGTTTGCCTCCCAAATAGGAATATCTTTGCCTATGTATTCACGCATAGCATCAAAGAATAAACGCGTTCTTACTGGTAAGTCTCTGTGTGGGTAAACAGCATACACCGCGCTGTAATCGAGTAATTCCATATCGGTTAAAATGGGTACGAGATCGCCTCGCTTAACTTCATCGTCAAGAATAAATGCCGGCGCCAAAACATACGCATTGCCTGAAATAGCTTTCATTAAAAGTACTTCTGCATCGTTCGCACGAAAGACGCTTTTAATATTTTGCTCAATAATATCGCCATCGGCATTACGATAACGAATTCCGCTGATGCGTTTACTTGGGCTTGAATAGCTAGCGGCAGGTAGCTCTTTTAAATCTTCAACCTGTTTTGGCATACCGTAAGTTTCAATAAATTCCGGTGAAGCCAACAGCAACATACGGTTGCGGGCAATTTTACGGGCAATAAATGACGAGTCTTTTGGTTCGCCAACACGAAAAGCTAAATCATAGCCTTCTGATACTAAATCAATCAGCCTGTCGTCTAAACGAAGTTCCACCTCAACTTGCGGAAAGCGTTTTTGAAAGTCGTTAATGACTGGTTGAATATAGCGCTTACCGATAATACTTGATGAGGTAATTTTTAACGTACCACGGGGTTCTTGGTGGTAATTCTCTGCAAGTCTTACGGTATCTGATAACAAATCTCTCAGTTCAGCTGCTTTTTTTACCATTTCAGCACCAGCGGCAGTCAACGAAAAAGAACGTGTAGTACGATTTAGTAAACGAACACCTAATTCATCTTCGAGGCGGCTAATTTGTTTTGAAATAACTGAGCGATCTATATTTCTAGATTCGGCGGCTTTGGCAAATGAGCCTCGTTCAATTACTTCAAGCAACATTAATAAGCGGCTGGTGGTATCCATAGCAGTTCCTTAAATTCTATTGGTGCAATTCTGGCATTAATGAATTTAAAAATCTATCATTTTTATCCACTAATTAGTTGCGTAACATTGTCTCCTATCTAAATACAGGAGAGTCGTTATGAACAAATCTATTCTTGCAGTGGCTGTGACCATTGCGAGCTTAACGTTGGCAGGATGTGGTAGCGAAGCTAGCCAATCAGCGCAACAGCAACAATTACAACCTATCGATGTAGCGCAAGTACTTGTAAAGCCAGTACAAAATTGGCACACCTACACAACGCGTTTAGAGGCACCGCAAGAGGTTGCACTTATGCCGCGTGTTTCAGGTGTGATCGATAAAATTAACTTTAAAGAAGGTGACAGTGTTAAAGAAGGTGACTTGCTTTTCACCCTTGATGCACGCCCTTTTGCAGCAGTAGTAGATAGCTTAAAAGCGCAGATAGAGAGCGCCAAGGCCGCATTAGAGCAGGCTAAAAGTGAAGCAAAACGTGCAGAGCGCTTAACTGAGCGTAAAGCAATTTCAACGGAGCAAGCGGAGTCTCGTAAATCAACGCTAAGACAACGCGAAGCGCAATTGCTAGCGCTACAGGCTGAACTTACGGCCGCAGAGCTTGATTTAGAATTTACTCAAGTGCGTTCACCCATTGATGGCGTTGTATCGCGTGCGAATATTACCAAAGGTAATAACGTGCTTGCTGGTCAAAGCGTGTTAACAAGCATTGTTTCAAACCAGCAAATGTATGCTTATTTTGATATTGATGAGCGTACATGGAATCAGTCTTTTACTGATGTGACAGCGCAAAGTGAACAAGCGGTTGTGATGCAAAAAGTGGGTCAAACCAGCTTTAACTACAATGGCAAAATCAACTTCATTGATAACCAAATTAATGAAACTACCGGCACTCTTCGTGTACGTGCGGTGTTCGAAAACGATGAACAACAATTACGTGCGGGCTCATTTGCACGTATTAAGCTTGCTGCCAATAAAGTAAGTGAAAAAGTCATTGTGCCTGAGCGTGCAATTGGGACTGATTTAAAGAATCGCTTTGTACTCACTGTGGGTGAAGGCAATGTTCTTGAATACAAACTAGTAACGGTGGGTGAGCGTTACGGCAGTTTACGTGCGATTACATCAGGACTAAACGAAAACGATGTGATTGCTGTGAATGGCCCGGCGCGTGTTGGCCCTGGTATGCCAATTTCACCAAACACAGTCACAATCAATAGCGACGGAATTGCATTTACTCTTTCAAATAATCACTCAGATTTGGTTGCTAAACAGTAGGTCAAAATGAAATTTTCACACTTTTTTATCCAGCGACCCATCTTCGCAGCGATGCTGTCGCTTATATTTCTCATTGCAGGGGCAATTTCGTTATTTCAATTGCCAGTGAGTGAGTACCCTGAAGTTGTACCGCCAACGGTTGTAGTTACAGCAAATTACCCGGGTGCTAACCCAACGGTGATTGCCGAAACAGTGGCAACGCCACTTGAGCAAGAAATCAATGGTACAGAAAACATGTTGTATATGTTTTCACAAGCAACCAGTGATGGCCGCATGACTTTAACAGTTACTTTTGCATTAGGTACTGATTTAGACCGTGCACAAGTTCAAGTGCAAAATCGTGTCAATAGTGCACTACCACGATTACCGCAAGAAGTTCAGCGTTTAGGTGTTGTAGCCGAAAAATCATCACCTGATTTAACCATGGTGGTGCATTTGTATTCGCCTGAAAAAACGCATGATACGACTTACTTAGCGAACTATGCTGATTTGTATATCAAAGACCAAATTGCGCGCTTAGGCGGTGTGGGTGATGTGCAAATGTTTGGTGGGGGTCAATATTCAATGCGTGTTTGGCTTAACCCTGATGCACTCTCTGCTCGCGATTTAACAGCAATGGACGTAGTAAATGCATTACGCGCTCAGAACCAACAGGTTGCTGCGGGTAGTTTAGGTGCGCAACCTACCTCGAAAAGTAATCAATTTCAAATTCTGATGAATGTAAAAGGGCGCTTAAGCTCACAAGAAGAATTTGAAAATGTGATCATCAAAGTAGGTGAGCAAGGTCAGCTTACACGCCTAAGTGATGTAGCACGCCTTGAATTAGGCCAAAACACCTATGCATTAAGAGCGATGTTAGATGGTCAACCTGCACTTGCAATGCCGATTTTCCAGCGCCCAGGTTCAAATGCGATTGAGCTTTCTGATCAAGTGCGTGAAACCATGAAAGTATTATCAAAAGACTTTCCGGCAGGTGTTGAATACGACATTGTTTATGACCCAACTGTATTCGTACGCGGTTCAATTGATGCTGTTATTAAAACGCTACTAGAAGCAATTGCATTAGTTGTAATCGTTGTTGTGGTGTTCTTACAAACTTGGCGTGCATCAGTAATCCCACTGATTGCAGTACCGGTATCTTTGATTGGTACGTTTGCGGTTATGCAATGGTTGGGGGTTTCGATTAATACCTTATCGCTATTTGGTTTGGTTCTTGCCATTGGTATTGTTGTTGATGATGCCATTGTTGTGGTTGAGAACGTAGAGCGTAATATCGAGCAGGGTTTATCACCACTTGAAGCAACCCGTGTTGCAATGACAGAAGTAACAGGGCCAATTATCGCCATTGCACTTGTATTGTGTGCGGTATTTATTCCAACGGCATTTATTACGGGTTTATCTGGTCAATTTTATAAGCAATTTGCTTTAACCATTACTATTTCGACGGTTATCTCTGCGTTTAACTCGTTAACACTATCGCCTGCGTTATCGGCGTTACTATTAAAAGGTCATGATGCAAAACCAGATCGTTTAACTAAACTATTAAACCGTGTATTTGGTAACTGGTTATTTAAACCTTTTAACCGCTTATTTGATAAAGGCGCCAATGGCTACGAAAAGCTGGTACAAAAGCTAATTCGTATGAGTGTGATTGTATTAGTTGCTTATGTTGCACTTGTTGGTGGCACAGTAAAATTGTTTGACGCAGTACCAGGTGGTTTTATCCCACAGCAAGATAAGCAATATTTAGTGGCTGTTGCACAGTTACCCGATGCGGCAAGTTTAGACAGAACTCAAGAAGTCGTGCAAGAAATGGAAAAAATTGCATTACAAGTACCGGGTGTTGCAAACACAGTATCGTTTCCTGGTTTATCGGTGAATGGTTTCACTAATAGCCCTAATAGCGGCATTGTATTTACACCGCTTGCCCCTTTTGAGGAGCGTCAAGATCCGAGCATGTCGGCAATGGCGATTGCGGCTCAGTTAAATCAAAAGTTTGCTAGTATTGATGAAGCGTTTGTTGCGGTATTCCCGCCACCGCCAATTCAAGGTTTAGGTACAACGGGCGGCTTTAAACTGCAAATTGAAGACCGTGCAAACAAAGGCTTTGAAGCACTCTTTAACAGCTTACAAGCAACCATTGCGAAAGCGCAGCAAGACCCAGCGTTAATGGGGCTTTATTCAAGCTTTAGAATTCAAGTACCGCAAATGGATATCGACATTGACCGTGAGCAAGCGCTGATCCAAGGTATTCCACTTGATGAAGTATTCAATGCCCTACAAGTGTACTTAGGTTCCGTGTACGTGAATGACTTTAACTTGTTTGGTCGTACTTATCAGGTTAATGCGCAAGCTGATGCTGATTACCGCCAAGATCCTGAGCAAATCTTGAATCTTAAAGTACGTAACCGCATGGGTGAAATGGTGCCATTAGGCTCTGTATTAACTGTCACACCAACAACAGGCCCAGATCGTGTAATGCACTACAATGGTTACCCTACAGCTGAATTAAATGGTAGCCCAGCACCAGGTTATAGCTCTGATCAAGCGCAACATGCGATTGAAGCAATCCTTGCCGATACATTACCAAATGGTATTGAGTTTGAGTGGACAGAAGTAACTTATCAGCAAATATTAGCGGGTAATACCATGGTGTATGTTTTCCCACTTGTTGTATTGCTTGTTTTTATGGTACTTGCAGCGCAATACGAGAGCTTAAGATTACCACTGGCTATTATTCTGATTGTGCCTATGACGATTTTCTCGGCACTGTTAGGTGTGTGGTTTGTTGGTGATGACAACAACATTTTCACGCAAATCGCATTAATCGTACTGGTTGCACTGGCAAGTAAAAATGCCATCTTGATGGTAGAGTTTGCACGAGATCAGCATAAAACGGGGTTGTCTCACCTTGAAGCCATTATTAAAGCGTGTCGCTTACGACTTCGCCCAATTTTAATGACATCAATTGCCTTTACGGCAGGCGTTGTACCTCTTGTTTTAGCCACAGGTGCAGGTGCAGAGATGCGTCATGCCATGGGTAACGCAGTGTTCTCAGGCATGATTGGTGTAACTGTGTTTGGCTTATTGTTCACCCCGGTGTTTTATATGTTAGTCACTAAAAAATCGCAGAAGGAGCAACATGATGCATAAGCCTCTTCATGTAATCTTTAAACACAGCAAACTAGTCAGTGCGATGCTGTTAGCTGGAGCACTGGCAGGCTGCGCACAAAGCGTCGATATGCAAGAGCAGCAAGTGAGCCTGACACAATTTGTTAGCGATACACAAATTGGTGAACAAAACGAAGGTGCGAGCGAAAATAACTGGTGGCGTCGTTTAGATTCGCCTCAGTTAAACAATTTAGTGACTGATGCATTAGCAATGAATCACGACCTAAAAACCAGTCAACTTCAACTTGATGCAGCCATTGCCCGTTTAGGTGCAGCCCGCGCGGATTATTATCCGCAGGGCAGCCTAAGCGTAGGCGCAGAGCGCAGCAGCTTAGATGGCGCAATTACGCGCCAATCAAACGCTGGGGTTAATGTTAATTGGCAGCTTGATTTGTTTGGTCGTATTACAGCGTTAGTCGATGCTGCTAATGCAGGTGCACTAAACCAAGCCGAGCAGTTAAGAGCATTACAGGTTGAAGTGGTTTCAGCCGTGGTGCAAGGCTATGTCAGCTATCAAGGTAATGTGCAAAAGCAAGCTATCATTGAAATGCAAATCGAGGCGCTCGAGCAAAGTATTGATGTGCTCAAAGCGCGAGTAGAGGAGGGGGTTGCGAATGAACTTGATCTTAACCGTACTCTTGCCCAGTTAAAGCAGCAACAAGCGCTTATTCCTGAGCTTAGTTACTTGCAATATCGCGACCTCGCAACCCTTGCGGTGCTAACAGGGCGACTTGCCAGTGACATAACTTTGATAGAAGAGCCTGAGTTACTCAGTCACGAATTTAGTGTGTCGTTTAATAAAGCCAGTGAAGCAATGGCACTGAGACCAGATATCACCAGTGCTTTATATCAGTTTAGTCAGGCTTATTCGCTAAGTGTTGCCGCCTCAAAAGCATTACTGCCAGATATTAGTTTGGCCGGGTTTGCAGGTGTGGTGAGCTTAACCAGCAATGGCTTAGAAGATACTGTGCAACAATGGCAAGTCACACCAAAAGTTGAATGGTCATTACTCAGCTATCCTGCATTATTAGCTCAGCGTGATGCACAGCAGTTTTTAAGTGAAGCCGCTTACAGTGACTATCAAAGTAAAGTATTAAAAGCCATTAGCGATAGTGAACTTACTTTACAAAGACTAGTCAAACAGCAACAACAGTTAAGTTATGCTGATCAACGTTTTAATTATGCCAATAAAGCATTTGGTCAAGCACAAGCAATGTATCAAGAAGGACAAATTCCTTACTTAGAGTTGTTAGATGCGAGACAGGATGTTTTAATAGCGCAAGAGAACGCTGTTGATTCAACAATTGCTTCATTACAGGCCAAAGTAAGTGCTTATCAAGCATTTAATGGTCGTTGGAGCTTTGAACTAAACAACCTTTAACCCAGAGTATTCAATGTCACATATTCAACAAACTACAGAACTTCCGTCAACAATGCGCGCGCTTGCACTGATTGAGCCGAATGACGCCATAGCGTTATCTGAGCTTTCTGTGCCAGTACCGAGCCCTGAAGGCAATGAGCTTTTGGTTAAAGTTGAATATGTGGGCTTAAATCATGGTGATGCCAACTTTGCAAAACAAGGTTTTTGTAAATGGCATTACCCTCATGTACTAGGTCATGATGCTGTTGGCGTGGTTGTTCAGGCAAGTAAAGGTGTATTCCCAGGTGTTGGCGCACGTGTTGTATGGCACGCCAGCCTTGGCGACCAAGGTGTGTTATCTGAATACACAACGGTACCAAACTATGCGGTTTCGGTTGTGCCAGATAACGTATCACCGGCAGATGCTGCAACCTTACCTTGTTCAGGTATGACGGCATTAATTGCCCTTGATAAGTTGCAACTAAGCGAAGGGGATTCACTGTTTATTGACGCAGGGGCAGGCGGCGTTGGTCAATTTGCTATTCAATTTGCTAAGCAACGTGGTGCAACTGTATTTACCACTGCCAGCAAACACAATCATAAGTTACTTAAGCAATTAGGTGCTGATGTGGTGTTTGATTACAATGACCCTAAACTTGAAGATAAAATTCGCCGTGAATTAGGCCCGCAAGGCTTTGACGCGGTGCTTGATTGTATTGGTGGCGATACCACCATTCGTAACGTTGAGCTAATGCGCTTTTGTGGCCATATTACCTGTTTAAATGAATTACCTAAGTTTGAACAAGAACTTATGTTTAGGCGCGCACCAAATATCGGCATTGTATCGTTAGGAGGAGCGTGGCTTGCAAATAGCTTATGTGCGCAGCAAAAGCTGAGCTTTATGGGTAACTTATTACTCGATAATGCAGCCCGTGGCGAGATCAAACTGCCACAAATTCATGCCGTTGATTTTACCGCAGAGGCTGTTTCAGCAGCTTTAAATAAACAACTTGCTGGTGGTTTTACCGGAAAACAAGTTGTGCAGGTAAGCGGTTAATCTTGCAAACTCACTGCCCAGTCATACTGTTTGATGGTCAGTGCAATCTGTGCCATTTTTGTGTGCGGTTCATACTTCGCTACGATAAGCAAATCACCTTTAAGTTATGCCCCATGCAAAGCGATAAAGGTGAGCGTTTATTAATGGCTCACAAAGTTAAAGATCCACTTTCCTCAATGTTAGTGATTGATAAAAACCAGCTATATAAACAAAGTGACGCTGTGTTATTTATCGCAACACAATTAGGTTTTCCATTCTCTTTAGCTAACGTGTTCAAGCTGCTGCCAAAAGGTTTTCGCGATCGTATATATGATTGGCTTGGTCGTAATCGTTATCGGTTTTTTGGTAAGCAAACACAGTGTAAGTTACTGACCGAAGAACAAAAGCAGCATTTTTTATAAACATTTAAAGCAAAGCTTGCTATTCTCGTTATTGGGAACAAATAACAATAATAAGAATATGAACATTCTCTTTCTAACCCTAAGCTCGGTTTACATTGCTTTACTGCTCTTTATACCATCATTAACTCAGCCTATTATGGCGCTATTTAAAACATTACCAATCGGCCTGTTGATTGTGATGGTGTTAAAAGGGCGTAGTCAGTTACAAAATCGCACTTTTATTACTTTATTATTCGCTCTTAGTTTTTCAGCACTAGGTGATGTGTTGCTAGCCCTTGATACGGGGCAACTGTTTATAGGCGGTTTAGCGGCATTTTTTGTTAGCCACGCTTTTTATATCATTACCATGTTGCCAATTAAAAACTGGCGACTAGACGTTGTATTTCTTTATCTATTTTTGGCCATCATCGTTTTTTGCTTATTTTATCCAAACTTAAATGACCTGCTCATCCCTGTGCTTTTCTACATGTTGGTACTCACCATAATGGCAAGCCTTACTTGGATGACGGATAAATCGAACGGCTTTTTAGTGTTAGGTGGGGCCGTGTTTGTTATATCAGACTCTATACTTAGCCTTAACCGTTTTTATTCAGAAATAGCGCATGCAGATATCGCAATAATGATAACGTATTACATTGCACAATTTTGTTTGGTGACAGGGTTTGTGCAGGCAACAAGTAAACATTAATAGCCGCAGTGGCTCAGTGTTGATTGCCGTGATAAAATACGCGCGTTTTAATTTTCGAGATTTTCCATGGCAAATACAGCGCACGCACTGCACATTCTTGTTAAACATAAAGAACAAGCTGAAGACATCATCAAGCAACTTAAAAAAGGTGCGAAGTTTCAGACGTTAGCTAAAAAATATTCAACCTGTCCGTCGGGTAAAAAGGGCGGCGACTTGGGGGAATTTAGACGTGGGCAAATGGTGCCACAGTTTGACAAAGTAGCATTCAGCGGCGAAATCTTAGAGCCACATTTAGTGAAAACGCGCTTTGGTTGGCATGTAATCAAAGTGCTATACAGAACGTAAAGCCAAAACCTGCCTAAATAGTGTAAGACATGTTGTTAGTCTTAAATATTTACCAATAGTGAGTTGAAGTCTTTGGCTTTAACTCACTATTGGACAAAAACACGTTAGAGTATTTAATCAGTAACGCCACATTAAGGTGTGAGCAGCGCTTGGCTATACTTGAGCGCAGCAAAACTGCCAAGCGTTGCGAATCACTCTTAAATGCTTTGTTAGTTGCCGTTTTCAAGTAGCCTGACGAAGCTACTTACTTTGCCATAAAGTTCGTCAAACGTAACAATTTGGACGTCTTTCAAGTTGTTTCGGTACAACTCGAAAGCTTTACGCTTTTCAGGAGAGTCTAATTCACTAGTATTCCCGATAATGACCACACAAGTCGGTTTATATGCTCCAAATATACTAGTTTCATGCCCTACAACTGAGTAGTAGTCCTGAATAATAGAGTTAGCATAGTTTAGAACCTGACTAGTAGAGCCCGTTAACTCTTTAGACATATTGTACGTTTGGCGGTAAAGGCTGGATATCAGTTGAGTTGAAGGTGTCTTAATTTCAATCAATGCTGGGTTGCTCGTCATTTGATTTTTATAGAGAAAATCAACGATATTCCCTCCCTGATTAGTAAAGGTTTTACCACCGATATATGCCTTTTCTTTAACTACTACCACTGGGAACGAAAATATCTGAGACAACACAAAAGAATTACTAGTTAGCTCTCTTTGCCAAAACTCTTCATCAGTTGAAAACTGATTACTGTTCCAAATTTCTAAAGCTTTCTTTAAAACCGTAAGCCCAGCTACAACATTCAGTTGCTTTACGTTATCAGCGGACAATGACTCTAAACTTTCGACTACTTTATCTGAATGCTCTATTGAGGATAACCACTTTGCAATACGTTTAAATGTACCAATCGCATTATCAGAGCTTAACTCAATGAACTGCCTTAAATCTTCATCGGTTGCATTGCTGAGCCCCTCCAGTGCGCCACTCAATTTAATATATTGATTGGAGCCTCGTTGAATACCGTCTTTACGGTGAATTCGATATAGATCAGCTAGTTTCCTAAGAAGAAGTAACAACTCCGCGGATTTAAGCTCAAGTTTTACACCCTCAGCAGGTTTTAATTGAGAAAGATTAATTTCTCGAACATCTTCCCAACCATCCTGTTTCTTTTTCTTTTGATATACAAAGTGCCCCTTAACACAAGCATCTTTATCTTTTTGATTATCAACAACAGTTGGAATGAACACTAGCCTAACAGTGTCTTTTAGGCGAATCTCTATTGGATCTGCAACTGCTGTTTTCCAAGACGTTGATGTTAAACTTGTTCCATTTACTACCTCATAAATAATGGATATCGGGAAGGCAACTAACGCCAAGCTAAGCGGATTTTAGAGTTTGGCTAAAATTGGCGAGGTACGAGCCGAGCCAAACTTTAAAATTCCTTGCTTGAGCGCCTTGTTATATTTTTATTTAATCGACTCTATAAATTTTGAGCCTACATTTTCATATTTATAGTTTAAATTGCTACTTACACTGGTGATACCATTTTTAGCCATTAAACCTAAAACTAAGTTAATAGATGTTTCTACTAATTCTTTAGCAGAGTCAAAGGTAACATTATGATTAATGGTTTCTCTTTGACCACAGAGAAGAACTTTATCATTGTGAGTAAGTTTAAAATCTCTGTATTTTTTGACGCTAACTTCATTCCATAGTTGTGATGTTTTGTTTCGGAGGTTTTGAAGCATTTCGTCTAGCGAATCTTCGTATTTCAATATCAAGTTACGCTGGGAAAGATATTCATGTCGATCCTTCTTACTTTCATAAGCATCTGTGTCAAATAGCCTAGCTAGTGAAATTAAGATCTCATCATGCACTGAGCGTTTTAAAATAGCACCAAACTCAATTGATTTAGAAGATAGAATATCAATAGATTCTCTACAGTCGAATATTTCGCTATATACCTGAATTATTCGTCGTACTCTTATAGCTTCTGATAAATATCTGTTGAACTCATCCATGAAGCGAAACTCTCCTAAAAATATAACGCCCGCATTTGCGGATGGTTTGGAGCGCAGCGGAAAACCACTCCGACAACATGCGCTTGTTAAATGTGAATTTCTCAATTCCTACTAATGATGCCTGTGTTTTAAATACAAATTAATAAGTTGCAACAAAGTTTCAATAATCGCAAAGCCAAAAATAAATATTGCTAGATCATTTGACCCATCGCCAGTAATACTAAATGGCGGAGTTGCCCCAGCAGTGAAAATTAGACCAATTTCCAATAACGAATCTTTCATTCCCGCAAAATGACCGTCAGGAATAGTTTTCGCCAAAATATTTGCATATATTCCAAATAGATAAATCAAGCTAGCTGTACAAGCCACGTAAAACGTATTTAAGGCCTTACTAAATGGATTTTGATCATTGAAACCCACATGGCCGAGAAGAGTTATTATTAGTGCAATTCCAGCAGTTAACCAACTGCTAGAAACTATGTAAGTCATTACCACCAACAGCAACTCAATCGTCAATAAGAGCAAAGCCTAATCCTTTTTGTAGCCATAAATACCATTACCTGCGACAGGACACAGAGGTTTAGCACATGCATTTAACATGTTTATAGCGAGCTAATCGCGCGTTTTTCTACCACAGCGTAGCTCGTTTTTCTTATTAGACTATTTTTAACAAACTTCTTAACTAATTGCCAATACTACTAAAATGCAGTGGTTCTAGCTTTTGTCCTAGGATAATAATGAACGGTAGGATCGTTTTCTGACTATGCAATAATAAACTTTAACGAAATAGAAATACAATTGTGAACGGCCGAAGTTCGCTCTTTTGAGTAATTCGCCTTAACACGTTTTGGGGCATAATCAAGGTATGGCTTATTTTCTGATTTTGACACAAAACTGTCCTTCAGCACCAACCCATTTATATCCAAAAATGGTTTTCTACGAATAAGTTTATACACGACAAAAGTGTCCAGAGTGATTTTTAAACGTATATGTTGTGCACATTATGACTGTGCGCTGCAATTTCTGTACTGATGCACAATAGGACAGTGCAAGGATATGGCTTTAGATTTTAAGGATGAGTGGCTCGAAGCATTCTATGAAGAGGATAAGCGCATCGATTAATCCCTAAGGTTATCGAGAATGCTTTATATCGTAAGCTAGAAATATTAGATGCAGCAAAGGCTGAATCTGACTTAAGAGTCCCACCGGGTAACCGGTTTGAACATCTTAAAGGTAACTTGAAAGATTGGTGTTCAATACGAGTGAACAAACAGTATCGATTGATTTTTAAGTGGGTTGATGGTGTAGCAGAAAACACCTATTTAGACCCTCATAAGTATTGAGGTAAGAGTTATGCGTATTACAAAGCGTCGTCCAGTGAGTGTAGGTGAAATGCTGAAGCTAGAGTTTTTAGAGCCTATGGACATTACATCAAAAATTTTAGCTGAAGCAATGGGTGTGCATAGAAATACAGTTAGTAACTTTATTAATGGCGGTAGCTTAACGGCGCCACTTGCAATTAAGCTAGCTGCTGCGTTAGGGAATACCCCAGAGTTTTGGCTTAATATCCAGCACTCCGAAGATTTATGGGATACGAGAAACCGTTATCAAGAAGAGGCTAAATCTGTAAAACCCTTACTTTCTGCTCAAAAAACTTCACTACGTACATCACAAACTATTTAAAGAACTCATAACGTATATTCTTAATCCACAATCTTGATCATTACGGCAAATTCATTTGCTAGTGAAGCTGAGAAAGACGAGTTAAAAGCTTTCGTACAGAAGTTTTTATAATTAGCTTTTCATCTGACAATTATTTGTGGCAAGTAATGCTAAGAGCCACGCTAACACATAGGTGTTAGCGTGCATCATTAATTTAGGAGCCAATTAGCTCACTCAACTAACTTAATTTAGTATGGGCTGCACATCTAAGCCATAGCCAAACATTACAGCTAATACTAATACAACCGATGCTGCGACCATTAGTTTAATTAGTAGTGGTAAACAGAATCTAAACCAATGGCCGTAAGGCACACCAGCCATGCCTAAAATGCCCATAAGTACAGCATTGGTCGGAATGATCATATTTGAAAAGCCATCACCAAATTGATAAGCAAGTACGGCAACTTGTCTTGGTACACCGACTAAATCACCGAGTGGGGCCATGAGTGGCATGGTGACATAAGCTTGCCCTGAACCAGAAGGAATAAAGGTATTGAGTAGGGTTTGAATAACCAGCATGCCAATTGCAGATATTTCAGCAGATACATAAGAAAGCGGTAACGACATGCCATGGACAAGGCTATGCAGGATTTGGCCGTCTTCTAAAATAAGCGCAATACCACGTGCAACACCAATTAACACTGCGGTGGTAACAAGATCAGATACGCCTTCTATAAATTTGTTTGCTGCTTCATCAGCAGATAGTTTGCCTAAAATGGCTACAACCACACCCCAAGCAATAAAAACACCACCTAGCTCGTATAAGTACCAGCCCTTCGTTGCGATGCCCCATACTGCAATTGCTAGGGTAATAATAAAGCTACCTAAAACTAGTTTATGGCGCAGGGCAAGTGCTGGGTAACTTGTTGCTGTTTGATTTTCGAGTGGGCAAGGCACGCCAATCATCATTGATTTAGACGGATCGTGCGCTACCTTTTTGGTGTATTGCCAAACATGATGAAAACCAATGAGCACAAATGGAATAAATATAGCTAAACGTAACCACAGGCCAGAGTAAACAGGAATACCAGCAATTTGCTGTGCGATTAATACCGTAAATGGGTTAAATGCCGAAACACCATAACCAATACCATAACCTGCAACTATCATCCCTACGGCGGTCATTGCATCTAGGCGCATTGCTTTACAAAGCGCGACGAGAATAATAACAAAAGGAATATATTCGCCGGCGGTACCAATACTGCTTGATGCTAAGGCAAAGCAAAACACCACCATAAAGATTAATCGTTGCGGTTTTTTACCGTGTCGCTCTAAAAGCCTACCAATGAGCGCATCAACAGTGCCTGTGGCACGTGCAACAGCTAATACACCGCCCACAATTAACACAAAGAAAATAACATCTTGAGCAGCAGCAAAAGCGCGAGGTATGGCTTGTAATAAATCCCATGGAGTTAAGTAATGGCGCTCAGCAACCGTTTGATAGGTGCCCGCAACAACCATTTCTCGGCCTGATTCACTTAATGTAGTAGTGAAAAAACCTTGTGGTACTAACCAAGTAGCAATAAGCGCAACAACCATCATGCCCAGCAGCAGTATCAGGGTATGTGGAACTTTAAAACGTAAACCCATTTATTCTCCGTAATTATGTTAGGTTAAATTCTTGAAATCATAACATGATAAAAGCGGATAGGTTGTCTCTAAAATGTCCACACTGTTAATGATTGTAATAATTCAGATACAAAAAAGGCCAGAAAACTGGCCTTATAAAGTTTATTTGAATTTTATTTAGCTAACCCAAATGGGTCATCGATGCTATGAGCAGGCTCGGTAAACCAACGCGGACCTTCGTCTGTCATATAAAAGTGATCTTCTAAGCGAATACCAAACTCATCAGGTACGACAATCATAGGTTCATTACTAAAACACATACCTGTTGCGAGTGGGGTAGGGTTACCACCCACGAGGTATGGCCATTCATGAATGTCTAAACCAATACCATGGCCGGTTCTGTGTGGGCAGCCTGGTGTTTGATATTCTGGCCCCATGCCATTTTCGGCAAGATACTTCCTTGCAGCATCGTCTACTTTGCCACATGGCTCACCATTTTTTGCGGCAGCAAAAGCAGCAAGTTGGGCATTTTTCTCGTGTTGCCAAAACGTACGTTGGCGATCGGTTGCTTCACCAAATACATAAGTACGGGTAATGTCAGAGAGGTAATCATGTACTTTACAGCCAGTATCAATCAGTACCACATCACCTTTTTTAAGGGTTTGCGGGTTTTTAACGCCATGCGGGAAAGACGACGCAACACCAAATAACACAATACAAAAATAGTTACCCGGCGCACCGACTTTTTGGTGCGCTTTTTTAATAAAGGCTTCAACCTCAGTTGTGGTGATACCTTCATAAAGCATACTTGCCGTTGCTTTATGTACTTCTAAAGTCATGTCCATAGCACGTTGCATTAAGGCAAGTTCGCTTGCTGATTTATGCATGCGGCAGTGAGCTGTCACGCACTGTGCGTTAACAATGTTGTAATTGCCGTTAGCTTTATTAATGCCGTCGTAGATGAAAAACTGTGCGCTTTCATCAATACCAAGGGTGCCTGTTTTGCTAATGCCCATTTCTGTAAGAACATCTACACATAGTTGATAAGGGTTTTCGTGTTCTTGCCAACCACGAATTGGGCCATCAATCACCATAAAATCGTTTAAGCTGCCGATTTCAAAAAACGGCGCTATGTATTGCACATCACCTTTTGCAGGTAAAATAGCGCCAACTAAACGCTCACTTGCGTACCAACGCATCCCTGTAAAATAGGCTAGGTTAGTGCCTGCATTTAAATAAATTGCATCAATATTGTTTGCTTGCATATACGCTTGTGCTTTTGCGATACGCGCATGAAATTCGTCATTTTGAATAGGGGTTAAATCTGTTGTCATATCTGACAAAGAGTCAAGCGCCTGCTCTGGCGTTTGTGTGCCAATACCATATGTTGTCATTGTGTACTCCTTGGTTTTTTCTGCATTGTGGCTTGAGTAAACAGTTGATGCAAACTCACTGCGACTAATCGCATAATATTCGTATTTATGGACATAACTGTTAGCATGCGCAAAAAATAAGGAGCGACAATGCAAGTTAATTACTTAAAAAGACAAGCTGAATTTAAAGCCTTGCTAGAGCAACAAGGTTACAGCGCCATGTTAGTACTTGGTCATGAAAATATTCGTTACTTAAGTGGTTTTAGCGGTAATGCTGCTTATGCATTAATTACTCAAGATGCGTGTGTGTTGATCACTGATTACCGATACCACCAACGTGCAATTGCTGAAACAACAGGATTTGAAGTTATTTGTCGAGACAGAGACAACGAAACCCTTGGTCATTGTATTAACAGGCACCTTAACCCAAACAGCCATGTCGCATTTGATGCAAGTTATGTCACGGTAGCCATTTGGCAAGGTGTGGCAGATGAGCTAAGCGGCCACACATTAACAGCGGTAAACGGCTTAATTGAAAAACTAAGGCGCGTTAAAGATAGCTGGGAAGTTGCACAAATTAAAGCTGCTGCGGCCATCGCTGATGAAGCATTAGCACAAACGCTGCCTTATTTTAAACCGGGTGTAACCGAGCGTGACCTTGCCCTAGAGCTTGAATTTAGAATGCAAAAGCTTGGTTCAGAAGGAATGTCGTTTGCCACTATCATGCTGTTTGCAGAGCGCTCAGCCTTGCCGCATGGTAACCCGTCAGATCAGGTTTTAAAGCAAGGTGACTTTGTAACCCTTGATTTTGGTGCGGTTGTAAATGGCTATCGCTCTGATATGACCCGCAGTTACATCATTGGCGAAGCGTCAGAAAAACAAACCCGTATTTATAATACTGTTCTTGATGCACAAAATGCGGCATTTGAAATGGTTAAACCGGGTATTAACTGTTTAGATTTAAATGCTATATCAAACAAGGTGATTACTGAGGCGGGCTTTGGCGAATACGCCGGTAAAGGGCTTGGCCATGGTTTAGGGCTGTTTTTACATGAAGTGCCATTCATCAACACATTGACAGACTACAACCTTGAAGTTGGTAATGTGATCACCATTGAGCCTGGCATTTATATACCAGGCTATGGTGGTGTACGCCTTGAAGATGACATAGTTGTCACCGAATCTGGTTTTGAGGTGTTAACCCATGCGCCTAAGCCATTTATAATCTAGTGCTAAATTAAAGGTTACTTTTTAGCATACGCTAAGCGGGCTAAACGTTCAGTTACATGGTAACTATCAAGCCCGCTTACTGCGACTGTATCAATGGCTTCAATATCAACAAAGCCATCTTCTTGCAAGCAAGCCTCATCTAAGTAGATATCGGTTATTTCACCTATGATCAGCTCAGTGCCATTGATGGCAAGGTGGTGGTGTTCTTTCAGCTCAAGCGCATATTTAAGCTTACTTTCTTTAACAAAAGGCGCTGTAAAGTCATTTAGGTATTCAGTAGTAAGCCCTGTTGCATCAAATTCAGACTCGTCTTTATCGTAGCGTGCCGATGTTTGATGTGCTTTGTTATAAATGTCTTTGTTCACATGGTTAATCGTGTACTGTTTAGTGGCTAGTAAGTTCTCTAGGGTATGGCGAGGCACTGAATGAGGCCTAATGATCATGCCGACCAAAGGGGGATGTGCGCCAAGATGAAATACTGAACTTACAATCGCTAAGTTAGTTTGGCCGTTACTATCTTGTGTGCCAACTAAGTTGGCACTTTTAAATCCCGACAAACTATTAATTAAATGAGCGCGGTAGCGGTTTTCTAAATCAGCAATGGCTTGTTTTGTAAAATGCATAAATTTCCTGTTACCAGTCTATGGGTTTTCCTTGCCAGTCAAAGTAGGCAGGGTTTTCTGATTGTTGTAAATAGTCAGCATCACTTATCAATGAATACAGCTGCTCGGCTACAAACTCAGGGGTAAATAACTTTCCTTTGGGTACATTTGCCTGAAAGGGTTTTGATAAAGGCGTATCAGTGGTACCTGGGTGAAATAACACGCAGTGGCACTTTTTATAGCGTCTGCTAAGTTCAATCGCTGCAGATTTAAATAACATATTTAATGCCGCCTTCGATGCCCGATAGCTATACCAACCGCCTAACTTGTTATCACTAATGCTACCAACACGTGCACTAAGAGCACACACCACAGTTGAAGCTTGTGGCTTTAAAAGTATTGAGAATAAAGTCACACAGCGAATTGGCAGTAGAGCATTAGTTGTCATGCTATTTATAAAGTGCTGCTCAGATATTTGCTCAAGTTTACGTTCAGGCGCATTATTTGGATCATGCAATAGGCCGTTAAATATCATCAACTGGGCTAAATCATAGTGGCCACCGGCAAGTTCTTTAGCAATGCCACTTAAGCTTTGCTCTGAATAATCAGTAATAAAATGCTGGTGACTTATCTCATTGCTTGATGACTCATTGAAACTTGCCTTAAATTCATCTCGACTGATGGTGACGATATGACCCGTGTTGATTTGTTTATGAAGAGTAGTGAAATAGGCATTTGCAATTTCACTGCGTGCACCACACAAAATATAGAGTTGCATTTTTGACCTGTTATAAAAATATTTGAAAAAAATTTCGCTCAAACTATCACCAACTAATAAAATGATAGTAGCTCTGTTTGTCTTGAGCTAACCCTACAAACATATAAAAAAAGGCGGGTAAAGATTTGACCATGCAAACATTAAGGATGCCTTAATTTACGGGGATTTTACCTTTTAAATTGGTAAGTCCATTTTACCAATTGAGCTAGCTTTAACGCTTTGCAGCTGACTTAGCTGCGTATTTATTACACTTTTATGTTTATAGATTGGTTATTCTTTTTTACGAGTATGTTAGAAAATTCGATCTATTAAATTAACGCTGACAATGATATTAATAAAAGGGATCAGTATTTAGCTGCGCTCGTGCTTGGCTAAATACTGTGCAGTAAGTACTTTCAACTTAGTTAAAGAAAGGAGTATGAGAATGAGTGAACAATACGCTGCACTTCGCGGTAATGTTAGTATGCTTGGACAAATGCTGGGTCAAACCATTAAAGATGCACAAGGACAAGCCATTTTAGATAAGGTAGAAGAGATTCGCGCTTTATCTAAATCGTCACGTAGTGGTAACGAAGCCGACAGACAGGCGCTTATCGAAGTACTACACGCTCTCACAGATGAAGAACTATTACCGGTTGCACGCTCATTTAATCATTTTTTGAATCTTGCTAATGTTGCTGAACAATTTCATACCGTATCGCGCTTTAATGATGTTGGCTTTTGCCAACTAAACCCTCTCACTCAAACATTAAAAGCGTTAGCAACAGCTTCAAAGCAAGGTCAAGTTGATCCGAATCACTTGGCACAAACACTCTCAAAACTCCACATCAATTTAGTACTGACGGCTCACCCAACTGAGGTGACACGCCGTACAATGATCAATAAACACGTTGAATTAAGTGATTGCCTTGCCTCTTTAGAGCGTAAAGACAACTTACCAAGTGAACGTGCAGATTTATTAAACCGCATTGCCCAACTTATTAGCCAAGCGTGGCATACCGACGACATTCGTCGCTCACGCCCAACGCCAATTGACGAAGCTAAATGGGGTTTTGCGGTTATTGAAAATAGCTTATGGCACGCTGTTCCGCGTTTCTTACGGGAGTTTGGCGAGGACGTAAAATCAGAGCTTGATCTTGAGCTGCCTATTGATTTCAGCCCAATAGAATTTACTTCTTGGATGGGCGGTGACCGTGATGGTAACCCGTTCGTCACCGCTGAAGTCACACAGCAAGTACTTGATCATGGCCGCTGGATGGCACTCGATTTGTATTCGCGTGATATCGAAACGCTAAGCAATGAGCTATCAATGTCGGATGCAAGCGATGAGCTTATTGAGCTTGCAGGTCAAGACTTTGAACCTTATCGTGCGGTACTTAAAAAATTAAAGAATCAAATTGCCGAAACGGTGACCCATTTGGGCGCTAAAATTAAGAATAAGCGCACTGATTCTGAAGATTTAATTACCGATATCGCGCAAATTAAACACCCAATCGAAGTGTGCTATCGCTCGCTTATTAAGACCAACATGAAAGTGGTTGCCGATGGCTTGCTGCTTGATGTTCTGCGCCGTATTAACAGCTTTGGTCTGCGTCTTGCTAAACTCGATGTCCGTCAGGATTCATCGCGTCATGGTGATGTTTTCTCTGAACTAACACGTTATTTAGGGTTAGGTGATTACCATCAATGGCAAGAAGAAGACAAACAAGCGTTCTTACTTGCTGAGCTAAACTCTCGCCGCCCGCTAATTCCAAAGCATTGGCAACCAAGCCCAGAAGTACAAGAGGTGCTAGATACATTTGATGTAATTGCAGCGCAAGATGCTCAAACATTTGGCTTGTATATTATTTCGATGGCACGAACTGCATCTGATGTACTGGCAGTACAGTTATTGCTCAAAGAAAGTGGTTGTAAGTTTAACTTACCGGTTGCGCCATTATTTGAAACGTTAGACGACTTAAATAATGGTAAAGAGGTTATCGAATGTTTACTTGATAACACTTGGTACCGTGGTCATATTCAAAACCAACAAAATGTCATGATCGGCTACTCAGACTCAGCAAAAGATGCAGGCATGATGGCTGCTGGTTGGGCACAATATGAAGCTATGGATAAACTTGTTCAATTAGCCGAAAATCGCGGTATTGAGCTTATTTTATTCCACGGCCGTGGTGGTACTGTTGGTCGTGGTGGCGCGCCAGCTGCACAAGCACTTCGCTCACAGCCTCCAGGTTCATTAAAAGGTGGCCTACGTGTAACAGAGCAAGGTGAAATGATCCGCTTTAAGTTTGGTTTGCCTGCTGTTGCCCTGCAAAGCTTAAATATTTATGCTGGTGCAGTTCTCGAGAGTAACTTGCTACCACCGCCAGAGCCGAAGAGCGAATGGCGTGATGTTATGGAACTTATTAGTGCTGATTCGTGTGAGCATTACCGCCAAGTTGTGCGCCATGATGAAAACTTTGTACCTTACTTTAGAATGGCAACGCCAGAGCAAGAGCTATCTAAATTACCACTTGGTTCTCGCCCTGCGAAGCGCAACCCGAACGGTGGGGTAGAAAGTCTTCGTGCTATTCCATGGATCTTTGCATGGAGCCAAAACCGTTTAATGCTGCCAGCTTGGTTAGGTGCATTAACTGGCCTTAAAGCTGCTTTAGATAAGTATGGCATCGAGACACTTCACGAAATGAGCTTAAAATGGCCATTCTTCCGTGCTCGTTTAGAGATGCTAGAAATGGTATTTAGTAAAGCCGATTCATGGTTAAGTGCGCACTACGATGATGCATTAGTAACTGAGCAATATAAGCCATTAGGCGTGAAGCTTCGTCAAGAATTGAGTGAGGCTATTGAGCTTGTGCAATCGCTGAGCCCACAAAAGAGCTTACTTGCAGACCAACCTTGGATCAAAGAGTCAATCGCGCTGCGTAACCCGTACACAGATCCACTTAACTTATTACAAGTTGAGTTACTGCGTCGTTCACGCGAAGCTGACGTGGGCTCTGAAGGCGATATTGATAATGCCTTGATGATCACTATGACAGGTATTGCCGCAGGTATGCGTAATACCGGTTAATAGCTAGTATCATCAACCAATCGAGCATCGATTGGCAGGCTAATAACAAATCGTGCGCCGTGTTCATAAGGCTCGGCGCATATTTCTCCTTTCAAATTAAATTTAACTGCATTAAAAACAACATTTAACCCAAGTCCTAGGTGTTTATCGCCCATATTAGTGGTATAAAAAGGAGTAAAGATATCATGCAAGATAGCTTCCTTAATACCGACCCCGTTGTCTTGATAAATAATTTCGACATGCTTAGGAAAACCTTTAATCTCGATCTCAATTAAGCCGTGTAGCTTTATTGCAAAACCATGTTCGCAGGAATTAATGATTAAGGTTTTTAATATGTCACCAATAATTGCAGGGTAAGAAGTTATTACAACATTATCGCCCTGAATATCGAATTTAATACACTTTCCTAAATAACTTGAGAAAGGCAGAACTCTGCGTGATATTTCTTCTTTTAGGTTAAACTGGACTAGCGGTTTATCTAAATCAATAGACACATTGAGTGCCTTAAATTCTTCGACAATACTGGCAAGTCGAGCGATGCTAGCCTGTATTAAATCTTTTGCATCGTTTGTATCGTTTAAAAAGCTATGAAGGTGCTTGCTAGATAGCTCTTGAGATTTAAACTTTTGGCAAATAAGTGTAAGTTGATCATCAATTAAAGAGCTAGCGGTTACAATGGTGCCAATGGGCGTATTTAATTGATGCGCCATACCAGATACTAATGCGGTTAACGATGCTATTTTTTCGATTTCAATAAGTTGTGCTTGTGTGTTATGAAGTTTTGTTAATGTTTTAGACAGGGCATTCTTTTGTTGCTTCGTCCTCACTGTCATCAACGTTAATACGATTAAAATTGAGCATAAGGCAATAGCAATCGCCATAAAGATCACTTTATTTGCTTTATTTTTTGAAGCCTGAACTTGATTTGATTTAGTTAAAAGTTCTATTTCTGCTTCTTTAGTCGTTATATCTAATTCTGCTAACGCTTTGGCAAGATTAGTACTGGTTTGTCTTCTTAGAATTTTTTCTTGAGTTTCATAGAGCTGTTTGTATGCATCAATTGCTGCATGGTAGTTTTTTTGTTGTAAATGCAAAGAGGCTGATAGCTCTAGTGTAGCTAGCAATAATTGATAGTCAGAGATTTTTTTATTTTTTAAATCAATTGACTGAATTTGTGCTAGAGCCAATGCAGGTTTATTTTGGGCTTTGTATGTTTTAGCAAGTTCTAATATTACAGCAAGCTTATCGCTTTGAAGATTATTCTCATTTAGTAAATTGAGTGCTTTTTTCAATATTATTTCTGCTTTTTTATATTGTGCTTGAGAGTTATAAATTTTTCCCTGAGTGGTTAGATTAACTATTTGGTGTGAAAGAAAGTCGTTGCTTTTCTGAAAGTTATATATGTTACTAAGTAGTTCTAATGCTTGGTCATATTTTTTTAAACCAAGCAAAGCCTTAGCAAGAAGATTACTCGTAAACGACTCATTAAAGGTATGGTTATTTGTTTTGCTGTACTCTCTAAATTTTTTAAATATTTCTGCTGCATTGTTATATAGGTGTAATTTTAAGTAGATAACAGCGATGTTGTTTTCAGTTTGCATTACAAGGTTATTATTCCTCATCTTTGCAAAAGGGAGCGCTTGTTTGTAATGATTAAGTGCTTCTTGATATAACCCTAAATGGGAATAGATATTTCCCGAAATATTATAGTAGCCATACATCAGACTCTTATCTTTCGATTTGGCAACCATACTCTCGAACTCTACAAGCGTAATCATCGCTTCATCTAGTTTATTATTACCAGATAAAACCCACGCTTTATAGTTAGTCATAATGATCTTCTGTTCAAGATTCAACTCAGAATTGGCTAGTATTTTATTTACTTCTTCTAAACCTAGCTGTCTTGAGTTTGCGTAAGTGTTTCTGACTTGGTTGCGTAGTTTTTCAAATTCTGTTGCTGTAATTGCGGTTGCTTGCAAAGGAACTGACAAAAACATGCCTGCGATAATTGGAACCATGAATCTCATGATTTATTCCTATCCAAGCAAACATGTATCATCTGACAATACGTGTTTACTCTACTGCTTTAAGATGATGTTCATTGTAAGTTTTCACTCATTTTAAGGGCATCTGAAAAGGCTTAAATTAAAGGCAGAATTCTCGTGCATGTTTAAAAAAAGCATTAAAGGTTAATTTAAGGTAACGCCAAAAATGTATTTTTCTAGTTATAAATTCTTATATTTAATGCTGGTCATACCTATTTAATTGCTAGCTATTGACTAGGTTAGGGTTATAAATAAAATATGCTGGCTTTCAACTCTGAGAGCTAGAGTTAACCCCTAACCACTCACGCAGTTTAAGAGTATTTTTATGTCAAACGTGTCTACTTGCATTACCTATGATGCATCTACGTCGTTAGTTATGATGACGTTAAGAGGGACGGCAAGCGCACAGGATGTGATTAACTTTTACCAAATCGCCCAACAATACTCAGTATTATATGGGTCAGATAAAATACTCGTTGACGTGTCTGAGTTGACGCACAATTTCGCACCTGCTGATTTATTCACAATTATGCCGGCAGTGGCAAACTCTTTGAAAGAAGCTGTTGTAGCAATTGTCGTAAGTTTTGATGGTTTTATGCACGACTTATTTATGCAAAAAGCAAAGCGCTATAACTTACAAGCTGAAAACTTTGAATGTTTTAACAAAGCAAAAAATTGGCTGGTTCGTCAATAATTGGTCGAGCTAGTCATCGCTATTTTGTTGTGTATATCTGGGCTTACAAATACCGCTAATTTTTAGCTTTTATTGTGCGATTTACCTTGATGTTTACCGCCAAAACCTAGCAATTCATTACGTAACCTTTTAAACTGTTTAGCCAATTAATAATTATAATTTGTTATGACAGCAACTAGGATAGATGCAAGCAAACTAGCTCAAAATTCAGAGCCGTTTAGCTTCAATGAACAACAAAAAAATTCTCTTTTTGCCCAGCTTAAACAGCAACGTGGCATCTTATCTCAATCTGATATTTCTTCTCTTTGTCAGCAGTTTCAAGTTAGCCAAATTGAGTTACTAAAAGCCTGTGTACCCGTTGCAAGTTTATTTTCTGTGGCGCCTATTTCTAAATTCTACGTGGGCGCTATTGCAGTTGGGTTAAATGAGCAAGGCGAAACAAATTTCTATTTTGGCGCTAATGTTGAGTTTTCTCATCAAGCCTTGAGTTTAGTCGTTCATGCTGAGCAATCAGCGATTAATAATGCATGGCTTAATGGCGCGCAAGCAGTACAAAGAATTGCAATCAGTGACGCTCCTTGTGGCTATTGCCGTCAATTTATGAATGAATTGAGTACTGCAGACTCACTTGAGATTTTATTGCCAGAGCGTGACTTTAACCTTCATGAGTTATTACCTTATTCATTTGGCCCGAAAGATTTAGGTAATGATGCGTGTTTATTTTCGCATAAGCAAAGTGATAAACAATTTGCCGACCTTACCATTGATGACGCAAAACTTATTCAATTAGCACTCAATGCATATGTGCCATACACAGGTAATTTTAGTGCTGTTAAATTAAGTACATTTACCGAAGGGGATTTTTACGGAAGCTATGCCGAAAATGCTGCCTATAGTCCAAGCCTTTCGCCATTACAAAGTGCATTGAGTCAGTTTTATCTTGCGGGTTTAAGCTTTGATGATAAAACAGTTAAGTCGATAACCTTGTTAGAAACACAAGGGGCAGAAAATCAATATGAGGTGGCTAAATCTGTGCTGGCAAGCTTTGCAAACCCACCAGCATTTGAGCACTATATTGCGAAATTAAGTAACGCTTAATTAAGCAATAGTTTTGCAGCTTCAATGACGACGGCGACTGATTTTTTCTCAATCTCGCCGTGGTCAACATTCGGAATCTCTTGTTTAGTACGATTTACTAAAACACCTGCAACACATGCTGCGCGTAAGCCAAGGGCAGCACACATAGTAAATAGTGTTGCTGATTCCATCTCGTAGTTCATCACACCTAGTTTTTGCCACTCTTCACAGCTGCCTTGGAATGAGCGCGGAACATAACCTGAATAAGTATCGTAACGCTCTTGACCTGGGTAGAATGTGTCACTTGATGCAGTAATACCAATGTGGAAATTAATTCCTAATTTATCACATGCATTGACCATTGCTTGTGTAGCAAAAAAGTCAGACACAGCAGGGTAGCTTAGTGGTGCAAAATGCTGGCTTGCGCCATCTAATCGAACAGATGCTTGGCTAATTAAAATGTCGCCTTCATTGATGTGCGGCTGAATAGCACCGGTCGTGCCAATTCGCAAAAAGGTATCAATACCAAGTTGGGCAAGCTCTTCAACAGCAATTGAAGTAGATGGGCCGCCAATACCGGTTGAACAAACGACAACACTGTGGCCGTTTAGCTCACCACGGTAAACATGAAATTCACGAGTCTTCGCTAAGCATTCAGGGTTATCAAGAAGCGTAGAAATGCGTGCTGAGCGGTCAGGATCGCCAGGTACGATAGCAAGAGTTGCCCCTTTTAAGTCGTCACGTGTGATCCCTAAGTGAAATACCTTTTCCATTATTAAACCTTATTTTTGTCTAAAGCGTAATACTTTAATCATATGTGTTTAAAGTACAGGACAGATGTCCGATTAACTTAACAATGTTGCAAGAATTGCACAGTTAACCTAAACCTAAAGATGTCACCTTTAATGAGGATACATTATGCCAGCATCATCTTCTATGAACAAAAATCACGAATTTGCTCGTTGTTTAGAGAGCTCTCAAATATCTGCATCTGCACCGTTTCATTGGTTAGCACTTGCATTTAAGGACATCGCTAATGCGCCAATACTGAGTCTTGTCTACGGATTAGTATTTACCTTGATACCAGCGACAATTATGTATTTTGTATATCAGTTTGATACGCACTTAGTTATTTTGCCTGCTGTGGTTGGCTTTGCATTAATAGGCCCTGCCTTTGCTGCTGGCCTTTATGATGTGGCGTGGGAGCTTGAAAAAGGCCATAAACCTACTCTAATGCATAGCCTTAAATCTATGTTTAGAAACCCAGCAGGTGAATGGGGCTTTGCGGTGTTACTAATGGTGATTATGATTGTTTGGATGCGTTTAGCTGCGCTCATCCACGCCCTATATCCGAATGTTGTTAACCCGAGTTTTGAGCAATTATCGGCGTTTTTAACGCTCGGTAGTATTGTCGGTGGTATTTTACTTGTCACTGTATTTGCTATCTCTGCGTTTACCCCGCAAATTATGATGGAGCGCCGAGTTGATATCATGACTGCGGTAATTTCTTCGATGAACGCGGTTAAAACCAATTTTGCTGCCATGGTTGTTTGGGCTGGGATAATACTCTGTTTAGTGTTTGTTGGTTTTATTACAGGCACTGCTGGGTTTATTGTGATTATGCCTTTATTAAGCTACGCCAGTTGGCATGCATACATTGCTGTTATCAAAACCAAGAAGCCAAGAGGCTACGAATAATGAGTATTCACTTCGTTTGAATATAAATCTATAGCGGCAATCGACTCGGTTGCCGCAAAATTTGACTTTCTTTTCGCGCATGTTATACCTGCCAAAATACAGCGCTCTAATTTGACTAGAGCAGTTTAAATTCATCTGCATTGAAAATATAATCATTTAATATCAGTAAGTTATAGGTTTGGTTGAGCAATTCATTGTTGAGTCTTAAAAATCTTAACTATACACAAACCTGATTGCGCAAGTTTTTTAATTACGCATGAATATGCAGATAATAATCAGCGGAGTAGAGATGAGTAACACACAAAAAGCATTCCACGAAAAACTAAGTCAGTGTCTTTGTCCTCCTGGCGATGGTGTATTTACAGTAAATACAGCAAAAGAGCGTAAAGATGCGTTGCGTACTAAATTATACGGTCAAACAGACAATGTTGATGTGCTTTGGAAAGAGTCACTTGAAACATTGGCAGAGTCTGAGCACAAAGCCGTTATTTTAGGTATTAGCTCTGACTGCGGCGGTGGTATATTACGTGGTGCTAACTGGGGACCTCTTTTTTTACGCTCTACCTTGATTGATCAACAACCGCAAGCACGCGCTTTTGATTTAGGTGATGTGCGTGTGATCCCACATTTACTGCATGATAAATACCTTAACGATGCGACCATCACAAACTGCCAAAAAGCGTTATATGCTGATGAAAACAGTGAATACCATGTATCACCTTTGTCTATCACTGAAGATGTCTGTGACGGCTTTTATGCGAACTACCCTGATAAGGGTATTTTTGGTATCGGTGGCGACCACTCAATTAGCTACCCGCTAACTAAAGCTTACTTAAAAGCAAAACGTGATGCTGGCAAACGCACTGCAATCATTCACTTTGATGCTCATACAGATTTATTAGTAGAGCGTCTTGGTATTGATTTATGCTTTGGTTCTTGGTGTACACATATTCTTGAGTACTTACCAGCGCCACGTAACCTAATTCAATTTGGTATCCGCTCTAGTGGTAAGCCTAAGCAACATTGGGAAGACACGTTTGGTGTTAAACAACATTGGGCCCACGAAATTATCGAACGTGGCTCTAAAGCAGTTGCTGATGAAGTGATTGCACAGCTCAAAGCAGATAATGTTGATGAGCTTTATGTGAGCTTTGATATTGATGCGCTTGATGAAAGCTTTGCTTCAGCGACAGGAACACCAGAAGCCGGTGGCTTAACACCTCAGCATGCATTAGACATTCTTGTTGCATTGGCTGACGAGTTCCCAATTACAGGTGCTGATATGATGGAAATCGCGCCATTCACCGACAGCTCACTAATCGGCCAAACAAGTTCTGAAACGACACTCAGAGAAGGTGCTAAAATCTCTGCATTTTTGATTGGTGCAATGAATAAGTAATTCATTTTGCAATATTAGCGGAAACTTAGTTTCCGCTAATTGTTTATTTCTATTTTACATTTCAAATTTCATCACCTCGCGCTATATTTGTATAAAAAATAATTATAATTTCCGGTATAGCGATTATGCATAAGCTCTTTATCTTACTTTGTTTACTAGTGTCTCTACCTGTATTCTCTGCAATTACAGTGGTCACTGAAAATTTACCGCAGTTACAGTATCAAGATGAGAATGGTGAGTTAGTGGGGACTGTAGTTGATAAAGTACTAACATCGCTCAAGCAAAGTAACATCAACTATGAAATTTCTGTGAACCCTTGGTCTGTTTCTTACAATGCGGCTCTTAGAGATGAAAATACATGTATATTCTCAATAGCTAGATTACCTGCTAGGGAGCGTGATTTTATCTGGTTGTCAAAACTTGGACGTTTCTCTGCTTCATTTTATTCGTTTAATTTTCAGCAAATTTCAATTAGTCATTTACAACAAGCTAAGCAATACCGTATTGCGGTGCTAAAAGATAATTACTCTCATATTTTCTTAAAAGAACATGGCTTTGATGAAACAAATCAGCTGATATTACTTGATAGTTTTGACAATATTTATGATGTGTTAAAAAGTCGTCGAACGAGCATAGATTTAGTCGTTTTAAGTGATCAACAATTTAATTTTGAATTACAAAAAGACTCTACACTCAACTCACTAAAACCAGTGTTTAGTATTCCTGTTGTTAATCCTGACTTATATTTTGCTTGTAATAAAAATATGAACACTGCATGGCTTGAGAAGTTAAGTAAAGCCTTTGCTGATTACGATTAAAAATAGCACTTGTTGATTGTAATAAAGCGGCTATAATCAGCTGCTTTTTGTCCATTCTCGCCAAACTCTAGCTAGCAAAACGAGCAAAAAGTTGTTTGCATTCAACACCCTGAATGCGTTTAAATGTTAGGAGTTACAATGAGTGACTTACTCATTATTATTATTTTAATTCTGATCAGTGCGTTGTTTGCTATGAGCGAAATTGCAATAGCAGCATCACGCAAGATTAAATTACGAGTAATGGTGGACGAGGGGAGTTCTAAAGCCCAAGCGGTGCTGGCGTTGCAAGAGCAACCTGGTGCTTTCTTTGCCATGATACAAATTGCCCTAAATGCAATTGCCATTTTGGGTGGTATTGTTGGTGAGCAAGCATTATCGCCTTATATCGAACAAATCTTAGGTATGATTTACCAAGGACCTTTACTAAGCCAAATCAGCTTTTTGATTTCGTTTTTGAGTATTACCTCTTTGTTTATTCTATTTGCTGACTTATTACCTAAACGGTTAGCGATGATTATGCCGGAAGCCGTTGCAGTTAATGTGGTTTCAATAATGCGCTGGGTAACTTTTGCGCTAACACCCTTTGTCGTTTTCTTTAATGGAATTACCAACCTGATTTTGCGCGCGTTTAAAGTACCCGCTGAACGAGAAGACATTGTTACGACAGAAGACATTGTGGCGATGATGGATGCAGGGGCAGAGTACGGTAGCTTACAGCAACAAGAATATGAGTTAATTGGCAATGTATTCGATTTAGAAGCGCGTTTTTTATCGAGTGTAATGACTCCTCGTGATCAAATTGTCTATTTTGATGTTAAAGCTGATGCTCAAGAAGTGGCGACCAAAATTATCGAACATCCACATAACCACTTTTTAGTCTGTGATGGTAATTTAGATAAATTAATAGGTTCAGTTGAATCAAAAGATATTTTGCGCAAAGTGCTTAAAGGGCAAAGCGCCGAAATTGATAATGAATTGATAAGCCAAGATATTTTTTATCTTCCAGAAACATTGAGTTTGTCTGAAGCTTTAAACACATTCAAAAAAGCGGCTGAACCATTTGCCGTTGTGGTTAACGAGTATGCACTCATGGTAGGTATTGTCACTGTCAAAGATTTAATGAAAGGCTTTATGGGGGATTTAATTAGCCATCAAGGCGAAGAGTTAATTATTCAACGTGATAATTCATCTTGGCTGGTCGATGGTTTAACACCTGTGGTTGAGCTTGCTAAGGTACTTGAAATTGAAGAGTTCCCTGAGCAATCTCATTACGAAACAGTCGCAGGGTTTTTGATCTACACCATGAAACGCCTGCCTAAACGCGCTGAGTTTATCAATTTTGGTGGCTATAAGTTTGAAGTTGTCGATGTTGAAGGAGTGAAAGTCGAGCAACTACTCGTTACTCGCATTTCGGATACTGTTTAGGCCGCCGATGCGGCCTTACTCAAAGGCGCCTTTCACAAGGGCGTTACCTTTGCTTACCATATGAACACCCTTTGACCAGCATTCTGTTGGCGCAAGCGTTGTTTTATTAAGTAGTACAAGATCGGCATCTGCATTTTGTTTAATGACACCTTTATTGATACCCAGTATCTGTGCAGGGTTTGATGTAATCGCCATTAAAGCGTGTTCAATCGAAACATTATATTTTTGCACTGCTTCTACAAACGAACCATGCAATGTAGACTCTTTACCTACTTCAAGGCCAAGCAGATTATAGCTTTTGTCAAAAATAGGGAGACTTGCATGGCCATCAGAGCTCATAGTGAGCTTTGTAGGGTCGACCTTATTCTCTAGGCAATAAGCGAGTGCGTGTGCGGCAGAGTATTCACCATGAGCAAGGTCATACTCGGTTGTACTTGTTGTAAAATCGATAGTGCCACCAGCTTTACAAAACTCTACCCCAGCATTAAGTAAGTCGATATTTCGATTCATGTGAGTTGGGTAAAATTGTGCCAGTGAAATATCGGTTAGCTTATCAACCTCATGTAATAACGATAAATGTGTATCAACAGGGCCAACATGAATGCTGACTGTGCCTTTTTTACCACTTAACATGCCTGCCACTTTTGCCTCAGCGGCAAGCTCTGCCAGCTGTTGCACCGTGGGTTGGCTACTACGATGATCAGATATAGCAACTTCACCCACACCAATAAACTCATCAATGTACATTAAATCGCTGGTGACTGAGCCAGTCAGTGTTTTCGCAGGTAAATGATATGAGCCCGAATGACAAAACACGTTGAGCCCAAGCTCTTTCAGCTCTTTTGCTTTAGCAATCAGGTTACTATGAGTTCGGCTACTTGAGTCAGTGCCAAGGGCTGCAATAACGGTTGTTGTGCCATGCAATGTTGCATCAGTCAGGTTCATTTCTGGAGTTCTGCTTGCAAAGCCAGCTTCGCCGCCTCCGCCAGTTATATGAACGAGTGAATCTACAAACCCTGGGACTAAAATACAATGAGTGCCATCGACTGTGGTAATCCTCTGATAAGTATCGATGGTGATTTCAGGCTGTATATCAACTATTTTTCCGCCAGCAATAAGAACATCTTGAGTGCCTAAAGGTGAGGGGGCGAAAACGTCTGCGCCTTTTATAAGTGTTAACATAATTAAATCTTTTACTGATAGTTAATAAAGTGTGCGAGAAAAATAAAGCAGCTAGCAAGGCCAAACAAAGCTAAAGTGAAGCGCCAAATAAAACGTGCCCATTCACTCCAATCTAATTTAACAATACCTAAACAGCCAATGAGACTAGCAGAAGTCGGAATAAAAATATTGGTTAAACCATCACCCAACTGAAATGCTAACACCACAATTTGACGTGATATATTTAATAAATCACCGAGCGGTGACATTAGCGGCATCGTTATGGCTGCTTGTCCAGAGCCTGACGAAACAAAGAAGTTAAATACACTTTGAAATAATAGCATGCCCCAAGCCGCAATATAGTCGGGTACAACTGAAATGCTGGTGGCACTGTAGTACAGCAAGGTATTTAGAGTTGAAGGCGAGGTTAAGTCACTACCGCCAAGTATTATAATAACGCCTTTTGCAAGTGCCACTAAAAGCGCTGCAGGTAGCAGTTCTTGAGCACCTTCTTTAAATGCGTTTGCGCTTTCATTGGCAGTTTGTTTTTTAAATAGGCTGGCGATTACAGCACAAGCAATCCCTAGGCAAAAGAATTGCGCTGCTAATTCAGGAATATAATACTGCCTAGCCATCACGCCCCAAATAACCCAAACAATGCCAGCAATAAAAGTAAGTAAGATTAGTTTATCTGCGTTATCTAAATTTATTGCACTGTCTTGGTGTTGGTTAGATTGTTGCTTAGTGGCTCTGATAGAGTTGGCATAGCGAATAGTGAATACAAGGCCAAATGAAGTAAAAACAAGCCAAGCAACCATTCTGAACCCTGCGCCAGAAAAAACGGGAATTTCAGCTATAGACTGAGCTATGGCAATGCTAAACGGGTTCATCCATGAGGTGGCAAAGCCAATTTGTGTAGCAACATAGGTTGTTAATACCGTTACTTTTGCGTCATAGCCAAGTTGTTTCATAATCGGGAATAACACAATACAAAAGGCAATGGCTTCCTCACCCATGCCGAAAACCGCACCACCTAAAGAGAAAAGCACGAACAAGAGAGGAATGAATACCCACTCAATATGTTGTGTTTTATTGATCAGTGCCATGATGCCGTTATTTACCGCACCGGTTTTTAAGATAATCCCAAACGCACCGCCAGTGATTAAAATAAACGCCATCACACCAATCGCTGCGCCATACTTATCACCTGACACTAATCCTTCAAATAAGACATTAGCTAGGCCAATTTCACCACCTTCTGCAAATAATGCTGGCGGGGTATGATCTGAGGCTGTTTGATATTGTGATAATTCAACACTATGGCTATCTTTTTCGGCATTAAATACACCGGGGGTTATAAATAGGCTGGCAAAATAGGCGATAACTGCGACGCACAACAAAATGATGCTCGCATCTGGCATCGCAAACTGTTTGTTTTTCATAAAGTCACTTAAATGTCATTCGACGTTTATAAGATAAGCAAGGTATTGTAGCCCTTGCTAAGAAAGATTAATACTGAGAGTCGTCAGTTTAAGATAACGTAAGCTCAAAAGTGTGGGCGACGATTAAGCCGCCCATACCTTGCTAAAAGCGATAGCTCAAACTTAACGTATAGCGACTGCCATAAGCATTATGGTTTATAGAATCAAAACCTCGACTTGAACCATATAGTTTAGGTGGTTCTTTATTAAAGATATTATCGATACGAGCACGGATTGATAATGCATCATTGATAAAATACCCGGCTGATAAATCCCATACTAGCCAGTCATCAACATCACGCTTTAACTCATCATTAAGCTCGCCAAGTTCTTCTAGCTCGTCTATTTCACGGCCACGAAGCCCTTCAATATCATCCTCATAGCTACTGGTATAATTGGCACCTAGATTTATGTAATAACTCTCGGCATCCCAATCGATAGAGAATCTGCCAACATTTTCAGGGTAGCGATAAGTGCCGATTAGCTTTTCGATTGCATCTGAACCGGGTTTATTTCTCTCAAACTCTAAATAGTGTGTACCATCAAGGGCAAACGTTAAATCACCTTCAGCTAAGCGAAAACGATGATCAAATTTAAAGTCGATACCCGCTAAGGTTTGCGTGCCGGTATTTTCAAGAGGAATAACATGGTCTCTAAATAGCGGCAGGAATAACTCATCTTCTCGCGGATTAAATTCACTAATATAGTTTGTTAGGATCTCTGAAAGATTAGCGCCATCACTTTCGATATTAAGGCCTGCATTATCGGTTACTTCACACAGCTGCTGCTCGTACGAAATACCTTGTTGTCCTTGTGGTACTAAGCCACAGTGACGAAGAGACGCGTCCGTAATTGCTCTATCAAGCACGGCAGTCATATTGGTATCGATGACTTGTTCATGATCAAAATGCCAATAATCGACGGTTAGATTGGTATTTACAGATGGACTCCATGCAAAGCCAATGCTGAGCGCTTCAGACTCCTCGGCTTTGAGTGCTTGATTACCAAGTTCTAGGCTGTTAACACTGACTTCAGTACCATCACCCATACAGTATAAATCTGCAACAGCCTGATTTGCGCCGCAATCAAAGCTTGATTGTGTGGTACGTAATTTTACGCCAGCTTGAGTTAATGAAGGTGCTCTAAACGACGTTGACCAAGAGCTCCTAATAATTAGAGAATCTGAAGGGCGGTAGCTTAAACCCACTTTAGGGTTAAACGTTCCACCAAAGTCATCGTAATGATCGTAACGACCAGCAACTTGCAGTTCTAGCTGCTCAGTAACTGGCATATTCAACTCTACAAATGCAGCGTACTGCGTACGGTCTGCTTCTGATAAGCTCGAGCCAAAACCAAAAACATCAACTAAATAACCATTTTCAGCACGCGCTTGAGAGTCTAAAGACGGAATATCTTTTAACTCTTCTCGGCGAGCCTCAATACCAAATGCAGCATAAATGGGTAACTCATTAAATGTAAATAAGTCGCCATTAAAGTTTAAATCCCATCCGTAGACTGTACTTTCACCACTTCTACTAGGGTTTGCTTTTGCAAGCTCAAGCACCGCATCATTATTAGCATCACCTTGTAAAAAAGGGTTGTAGAATGGCATCAACTGACCTTGCGCACAATTGAGCTGAGTTCCATCAAATGTAGCTAATGAACCGTCGGAGCATAATTCACCAGTGATTGCAGCATGAAATTGGTAGCGGTTGTAAATACCATCAATCGCTTCTTGCTCTGACTTAGAACGAGAAAATGTTACACCTGACTCCCAACTCCAGTCACCAATGTAACCGGCTAGGCTACTGACTAAGCGAAAGTTTTTAGTTTCAACTTCAACAGTTCGTGGTGAATTAAAACGTGCATCAAATGCAAAGCCATACACATCTCGACCCGCTTGAGTGGTAAATGGATCAATATAAAGCTGGTCCATTAAGTCGTTACTGCCATCAGCGTTATCATAAATGAATAGCGCATCTTCTATGATAAACGGACCATCATCGTCGTTTATTTGATTGATTGGTGCAGGTGATGAATAGGCTTTTGATTTAGTTTGGCTATAGAAGAAATCGGTATGCCAATCTAAATCACCTAAGGTGCTGTTGAACATGAAGCCAGTTGATAGGCTTTCAAATGGGGTTTCTAGGTAATCATCTTGGTTTGCATAGTAAGCACAAATTTGCTCACCATGCTCAGTCGTGACAAGCTCTGTTTTACAGTTTGGAGCTGGTAGTTCATTGCCATCTCGGCTGCTGAAGTAATAAATGTTTGGTGAGTTCTCAAGTTTCTGTAAATATGAGTAACCATTTACTAGATTAGGCGTTGCGGTATAACTTCTGTCGGTCGCTTTAAAGGCATTGCGGTCGTAAATATCAGCAAATACCGTTAAGTTACTTTCACCGATATTGGTTCCGTAGACTAAGTTAAGTTGCTTCTTAGCTTCGTCATGACTGTCAAAGCTATTGGTGTAAGAAGTGTTTACTTCAGCTCCTTGATAGTCATCTTTGAGAATATAGTTAATAACACCGGCTACTGCATCAGCTCCATAAATTGCTGATGCGCCAGTGGCTAAAATATCAATGCGCTCGATTGCAGCAAGCGGAATTGAATTTACATCAACAAAGTTTTCAGTGCCTGCTGCGAACGAGCTTGGTGCAACACGGCGGCCATTAATGAGTGTTAATGTGGCTGAGGGACCCATACCTCTTAAGCTTGCAGCGGATTGACCCGCTGGCGTTGAGGTTGATGTACCACCACTTTCAGATGTTGAAAAGGTACCGGAACCGCCTTTAAAAACCGATAAATCTTTTAATAATTCATGAATAGTGTTCGCTCCTGAGCGCTTGATTGCATCTTGGTCAAGCACTGTAAGCGGGATGGTTCCTTCTAAATCAACCCCTTTAATTCGTGATCCTGTTACTTCTACTCGTTCAATTTTTTCTGATTGTTGGTCGTTTTGAGCATACACAGTTTGTACTGGGCACAGCACAGCACTGATTGCTACAGCAATTGATAACTGACGAAACATATTGATTTACCTTTGTCTTAAAAAACACACGGCAAAACCGTGACGTTTTGAATAATTGTTATAATTTTTTAGACAGGGCAGTGGGTTATAGACACAACTAGCCCCTCACAGGAAGTGAGGTGTGGCTACTCGTCAAACCACTCCGAAAGGTAGTGTGGAGAGTAGAAATATGTGCACAGCGATAATGCGTTTTTCAACATAATTCCAATCCGTAAGGTCTTTTGACAAAGCTAGCGATACAGTGCTAGCTTACTCGCGTTTTTAAATGTTCCTTTTTTTTATAGCAAGCAACAAAAAGCTGCGCAAGCAATTTTCTAATATTTTTTTACAAGAGTGTAACAATATGAACATCCTTAAGGAGCAAAAGACTAAATATCAAACTTCAGCTTTTTCTTTGGTATTTAGTTTGTTTTTCGCATCATTTGGCAGCAAAGTCTATGCAAATGATCAACAGCAAACGTTGGTTTTAATTGGCGGATCTTTGACCACCTGCTCAAGTATGAGCCCTAAAAATTGTCTTTCGAATAAACAGATTAGTGGTAAACAGAATAATCAATATCGATTAAATAATGATGCTTTATCTGCAATAAAGACAAATTGGCCAACCAAGAACAAAAAAAATCGTCAGCAAACGCTTAAGGTATTAGCACAGATTGCACGTCAAAAGTCAGGTGTGATCACCAAAAGTGATATTTTATGGGCTTGGCGCGATTTAGATAACAAGTTACTAAACGAGCTTACTGATTCAGAATACAACTTTGTCATAGACTCACTTGAAGTGGCTGTATCAAATACAGATTCGACCCGCCAAAAAGAGTTGGTAAGTACAAGCGATAATAACGAACGTGCAGCCAATGATATTTTAGACTTTGTTGCTGCTTCATTAAAAACAACCACCGAATCACCAACAATTTTAGCGGTTACTGCATCAAGCAGAGATCCATATGAATCAGCTGACTTTTATGAAGGGTTATTAAACTTTACTGGTGTTGAATCAAGCTGGTTACCTCTAACACCCGCCTTAGCAATTGCGATTACTAGTAAGCAATGTGAGAGTTTGGAATCTTTACGTATAGAGTCTATGGGCGTTTTTAATCGTGAGACTATTTACCCTGATAGAACTAAGGCCGAAAAAGCGCTTTGTGATAAAGGGGTCGATCATTTAGTTAAGCTGATTAAAAACGCGACGGGTATTATGTTTAACGGTGGCGATCAGAGTTTAACCAGAAAAGTACTGTTTGATGATAACGGTAAGCAATATCCTTGGACTCAGGCAATTTTACAAAGACCATTACTTGTTGGCACAAGCGCAGGTACAGCGGTGCAAAGTGGTGGTAAAAATGCCTATGGCACAGTGCCGATGATTTCAAATGGTACAAGTTTAGCGGCAATGAGAGAAGGCTCGTTTGCGGTATCACCGCCAAGTGAGCGCTGTGAAAATGAATGCGGTGATAAGCTTTCGGCTGATAGTCTTACCTATGAAAAACAAGGTGGGCTTGGCAGCTTTACTTATGGTGTTCTTGATACACACTTTAGCGAGCGCAACAGAACAATGCGTTTGGCAAGATTACTGGCAGATACCGGGCAACAGCATGGTTTTGGCATTGATGAGACCACCGCCCTTGTATCAATTCGAGCTGGTGAAACTGCACTAATGACGGTGATTGGTAAAAGCGGTGTCGTGCATGTTAAATCTAACGCTAAAAATAACGGAGCAATCAGTTATTGGCCTGCTGGTGCAGTTATTGATGTAACAAAGGATGGTTTTACTCTAGCTAAACGAACTGTTGATAATGCACTCCCTAGTATTAAAATTCCGCCACTGCCGATGCAGCGTTTTGGCACTATATTTTCAGATGCTAAATTACGTTCGCTTGTACAAGCTATGTGCTTAACACAAGAGCAACAAGCAGTCGCTCAGCATGATGAGTTTTTATTGGATTTAAATGCCACTGACAATACTCATTATTACCGTGTAAACACCAGTAGTACAGGCTGTGCGGTAGAAAACCTAGCCTTTAAAGTTAAGACATTTTAAGGGTGTAAGGTACTGAAAAAGTAGTGGATTATTTGTTCATTATTAGTTAGCGTAAGACTAATAATGAACAAACCATGGAATGGGGTTATGAAATATAACGTACTACTTTTATTTATTTTTGGCTGTTTATTTGCCTATTTATCTATACCAGTCATAGGTTATGGCTCGGCGATTGCGATTCCAACCGAAGTACTTTCAGCCCTTTATGACTTGTCACCTAACTTTGCTTTATCAATGGTTGATATCGTTACTTTAGGCCTTCCTTTGTTAGCGTTACTTTTAGTATTTTTACTCATTAGTAAGTCCCTGTACCTTAGAGATAAAGCGTATTCATACTTTATATTGCTGACACCATTTTTAGCGCTGCATTTATATTTTGCTGTTAACAGCTTTTCTGCAAATATTGATAAAACCACTTTACTGACTAGTCTGCCTAAGTATGTATTACTAGTGCTTTTTGTTGCGCTTTTTTCTACTCATAAGAAACCGAACTTTAGTTGATGTAAGTCATACGCGAAAGTTCAACATATAAGCTAATCTGTAATTAATCAGTGAACGAAGTTGATAACACAATGAAAAAATTACTGCTATTAACAAGTGGGGGTGATTGCCCTGGGCTTAATGGGGTGATCAGAGCGGTGGTTAAAGCAGCCGAACATGATGGCAATTGGCAGGTGTATGGTAGCCGAAGAGCTTACTGTGGTGTGCTTGAAAAGCCAAATGATATTATACACTTAACTAGTGAAGTGGTGGCGGGTATTCATGTTCGTGGTGGAACAATTCTCGAAACTGTTAATAAAGGGAATCCAACCGCTTTTCCTGCTGAAATAGCAGGCGAACAAGTGTTTATTGACCGCTCTGATGAGTTAATCAGTATTATTAAGCAACTTGGGTTTGATGCCGTTATAAATATTGGTGGTGATGGTTCGCATAGGGTATCTCAGCATTTATTTGAGCATGGCTTAAATATCGTAGGCGTACCAAAAACCATTGATAATGATTTATATGGCACTGATTACACAATTGGTTTTCAGACTGCTGTCGACACAGCTACCGCAGCCATTGATCGATTAATACCAACAGCGCAAAGTCATAATCGGGTGATTGTAACAGAAGTAATGGGGCGCGATGCAGGCTGGATTTGTTTGCATTCAGCCATTGCAGCTGGCGCAGAAGTCGCACTTATTCCAGAAATTCCTTACGATATTGAAGCGATTAAAGCCAAACTAACATCACGTTTTGATAAAGGCCACGGATTTGCCAATATTGTCATTTCAGAAGGAGCTAAACCTGTTGCTGGTGGTGTTGTTAGTAAACAATCAAATGAACTCGGTTACGAAAACCCTGTACTAGGTGGTATTGCTGAGCAGCTTGCTTCACAAATACGTGTAGCGCTTGACCTTGATGTAAGAGTAACCGTATTAGGGCATATTCAACGTGGTGGCACACCTAATGCGTTTGATAGGGTGCTTGCAGCAGAGTTTGGGGTGCAAGCATTCGAACTTGTTAAGAGAGGCCAGTTTGGTTTTATTCCTGTCAGTAAAGACGGTGAAATTAAACCAATTAGTTTAAAAGAAGCAACTTCTGAATATCGTGTCATCCCTCTAGAACATCCTTTAATAACAAGTGCCCGCGCAATGGGCATGTGTTTAGGCGAATAATCTGCGAATTGATATAACTTCAATTCGCATAACTAATAGTTTTAAAACAACTTTCTCAGTTACGTTCGTAATAATTCAATGCGCAATTTATGTATTGCACAAAATTCATGCGTTAAAGCAAGCATTTTATTTAATGTAAAGTTCTTTAAAGATGGTTGATCTGTGCCTTTTTTGGTTTAGAATGATCGTTCACTCTAAACTAAGGAACTACACATGCAGCGCTCTCGCATTCCATTTTTTGCAGTGTCAGCTTTGGCTGGTGCTGTTTTATTATCAGGCTGCGGCCAATCAGAATCGGCTCAAGGGCAAACGCAGGCAGCGCAAGCTGTTCCTGTTGGCGTTATTGAGATGCAAAGCAAACCACTTACGCTAACTAAAGAATTGCCAGGTCGTGTGGCTGCTTCACGTATTGCGCAAATTCGTCCGCAGGTTAACGGTATTATTCAATCACGTATGTTCGTTGAAGGTGCTGAGGTTGAAAAAGGCCAAGCTTTATATCAGATTGACCCATCCACATTTGAAGCTGAAGTAGCAACTAGTAAAGCCGCTATTACTAAAGCTCAAGCCAGTATTGCTAATGCCAAGGCAAAAGCAGAACGCTATAAAGAGCTATTAAGTATCAAAGCTGTAAGCCAACAAGATTACGACGAAGCTGATGCAGCATACAAAGGTGCAAAAGCTGATTTACTAACGGCTCAAGCGCAGCTTAAAACCGCTGAAATCAATTTAAACTACAGCAAAGTGTTAGCGCCAATTAGTGGCCAAATTGGTAAATCAGATGTTACTGCCGGTGCCCTTGTGAGTGCTAATCAAGCAACAGCATTAGCAACCATTACTCAATTAGACCCAATTTATGTTGATTTAACCCAATCAAGCAGTGAACTAACACGTTTGAAAAAAGCCATTGCTGCGGGTGAGCTTGATAAAGATGCCGCTTTACATTCAAAAGTTGAATTAAAGATGGAAGACGGTAGTACTTATCAACATAAAGGTACATTGCAATTCTCTGAAGTGACTGTTGATCCAAGCACAGGCTCAGTAACCTTACGTGCTGAATTTCCTAACCCTGAAAAATTACTGCTGCCTGGTATGTATGTTCGTGCAGTGATTGTTGAAGGTGTTAAAAGTGATGCGATTTTAGCACCACAGCGTGGCGTAAGCAGAAACACCAAAGGTGAACCTACTGCCATGGTTGTAAGTAAAGACAATACCGTAGAAGCACGTGTGCTTAAAACTGATCGTACTGTTGGCTCAAATTGGTTAGTGACAGACGGCCTAAACAGTGGCGATAAGTTAATTGTTGAAGGTTTACAGAAAATCCGCCCAGGTGCACCAGTCAATGCAATGCCTGCAGAATCAGCAGCTAACAGCCAGTAACGGAGAAACTTAATGTCACGATTTTTTATTGATCGGCCCATATTTGCATGGGTGCTTGCTATCGTTGTGATGCTGGCAGGTATCTTAGCAATTAGAAGTTTGCCGGTTGCGCAGTATCCATCAATTGCACCACCTGCAATTAGTATTCAAGCCACATACCCTGGTGCGTCGGCCCGTACTCTAGAAGATACGGTTACACAGGTTATTGAACAAAAAATGAAAGGGCTAGATGGCTTGCTCTACATGTCTTCAACCTCTGAGTCTAACGGCTCAGCGACGTTAACCTTAACCTTTAGTGCAGATACAGACCCTGATATCGCACAGGTTCAAGTACAAAACAAATTGTCGCTTGCAACACCGTTATTACCAGAAGAAGTACAGCGTCAAGGTGTATCGGTTGCAAAATCGGCTCGTAACTTCTTAATGGTTGTAGGCTTTGTATCTGAAGACGGTAGTATGAACAACATCGATATCGGTGATTATGTTTCATCAAACGTGCTTGATATTATTTCGCGTGTAAACGGTGTCGGTGAAGTACAGCTGTTTGGTTCTCAATATGCAATGCGTATTTGGTTAGACCCAGCTAAATTACTGAAGTACTCATTAACTCCTGCTGATATTAGTGCTGCAATCAGTGCTCAAAATGCGCAGGTTTCAGCAGGTCAACTAGGTGCATTGCCAGCGGTGAGTGGCCAGCAATTAAATGCAACGGTGACTGCACAAAGCCGCTTACAAACGCCTGAGCAATTTAGAAATATTTTTGTAAAAACCAATGCTGATGGTTCAGTTGTTCGTTTAAGTGACGTTGCTGATGTTGAATTAGGTGGTGAAAACTACGGTGTTGTTGCGCGTTTTAACGGCAAACCGGCATCAGGTTTAGGTGTTAAGCTTGCCAGTGGTGCTAATGCACTTGATACAGCAGATGGCGTAAAAGCCGCTCTTGCTGAACTTGAGCCTTTCTTCCCTGAAAGTTTAACAACGGTTGTTCCTTACGATACGACGCCATTCGTATCACTTTCAATTGAGAAAGTAGTAAGCACTCTAATCGAAGCTGTTGTGCTGGTGTTCTTGGTCATGTACTTATTCTTACAGAACTTCAGAGCAACACTTATTCCGACTATTGCAGTACCTGTTGTATTGCTTGGTACGTTTGCTATCTTGCAAGTGTTTGGCTTCTCAATTAATACCCTAACCATGTTTGCGATGGTACTTGCAATCGGTCTACTGGTAGATGATGCAATCGTCGTCGTTGAAAACGTTGAACGTGTAATGACAGAAGAGAACTTATCTCCTCTTGAGGCTACACGTAAATCAATGGATGAAATCAAAGGTGCCCTTGTTGGTATTGCGATGGTGCTCTCGGCAGTATTCGTGCCTATGGCGTTCTTCCCAGGCTCAACAGGGGTTATTTATCGCCAGTTCTCAATTACTTTGGTAACTGCGATGAGTTTATCAGTGTTGGTTGCATTGATTTTAACGCCCGCTTTGTGTGCGACAATGCTAAAACCAAGTCATGTACATAACGATAAATCTTTATTTGGTCGTTTCTTCCTTGGCTTTAATCGTGGTTTTGACAGAACGAACTCGGGTACACAAGGTTTTGTGTCTCGCATGATCAAGCACAGTAAACGCTACTTACTTATTTATGGTTTAATCGTGGGTGGCATGGTGTTTATTTTCTCACAATTACCATCGGCATTCTTACCAGATGAAGACCAAGGTATTTTGTTTAACCAAGTCAGCTTACCTGCCGGTGCGACAACAGAGCAAACGTTAAAAGTTGTTGAAAAGATGGAACATCACTTCTTAGAAGAACAATCAGAAGCGGTTAAATCTATCTTTACGGTAACAGGCTTTAGCTTTGCAGGTTCTGGTCAAAACGCGGCAATCGGCTTTGTGGGTTTAAAACACTGGGATGAGCGTCAGCGTCCTGATCTAACCGTCGGTGCGGTTGCAGGTAAAGCCATGGGGTACTTCTCAACGATTAAAGAAGCGTTCGTATTTGCTTTCCCACCTCCAGCGGTTGTTGAGCTTGGTACTGCAAACGGTTTCACCTTGTTCTTACAAGATAGGGTTGGTCTAGGTCACGAAAAACTACTTGAAGCACGCAACATGTTTTTAGGTATGGCTGCACAAAACCCGGTGTTATCAGGTGTGCGCCCGAATGGCCAAGAAGATAAGCCAGAGCTTGAGCTTGATATTGATTTAGCAAAAGCCGAAGCATTAGGCCTAACGCAAGCAGATATCAATAATACGTTATCAACGGCTTGGGGTAGTAGCTATGTAAATGACTTTATTGACCGTGGTCGTGTGAAAAAAGTGTACTTACAAGGTACGCCAGAATCACGCATGGTGCCAGAAGACCTAGATGAGTGGTATGTACGTAACAATAATGGTGACATGGTGCCATTTACTGCCTTTGCTCATTCTTATTGGACTTATGGCTCACCGCGTCTTGAGCGTTATAACGGCTTCTCAGCGATGGAAATCCAAGGTGCTGCTGCACCGGGTTACAGTACGGGTCAAGCGATGGCTGAAGTTGAGAAAATGGTTAAGAAGTTACCACCGGGTGTATCGTTCGAATGGACAGGTATTTCATATGAAGAACGTTTAAGTGGTGGACAAGCGCCATTACTTTATGCACTTTCATTATTGGTTGTATTCCTATGTTTAGCGGCGTTATATGAGAGCTGGTCAGTTCCTGCAGCGGTTATGCTCATTGTACCGCTTGGTGTATTTGGTGCGTCGATTGCGTCATTTGTATTTAATTTATCAAACGATATTTATCTACAAGTGGGTCTATTAACCACCATAGGTTTGGCATCAAAAAATGCCATCTTAATTGTAGAGTTTGCTATTCATAAAATGGATGAAGGTATGAAACTTGTCGATGCCGCGGTAGCAGCTATTCGCCTTCGTTTACGTCCAATCTTTATGACATCAATGGCATTTGTGTGTGGTGTACTACCACTGGCAATTGCATCAAGTGCAGGCTCAGGTGCACAAAACGCACTCGGTATTGCTGTTATTGGCGGTACGCTTGCGTCATCGACCATTGTGGTAATCTTTGTGCCGCTGTTCTTTGTACTGGTGCGCCGAGTATTCCCAGGCAAAACAAAATCAACTAATGAGGAGCAGGCATAATGAAAGCTAAACTTATCTCAGTGTCTGTTGCTGCACTTATGTTATCTGCCTGTAATATGGCGCCAGATATGGAGCAACGTGAATTACCTGTTGCTCAAAACTATGATATCCAAGGTACAGCGGGCGATATAAATGCGCTCAATTGGCAGTCATTTTTCAGTAATGCGCAACTTCAACAGTTGATTGCGCTAACGCTTGAAAACAACAAAGATATTAAAACTGCTGCACTGAATGTGCAGCAGGTTAGAGCAATGTATCAGATTGAAGATTCTGCACTTTACCCAAGCATTGATCTCAATGCATCGGGTACTCGTCAGCGTCTTCCAGCAGATTTATCTGGTACTGGTCAAGCTACTATCTCTGAAAACTATTCAGCAACTGTAGGCCTAACCGCTTATGAGATTGATCTTTGGGGCAAAGTCCGCAACCAATCAGAGCAAGCTTTGCAAAACCTGTATTCTGCAGAATACAGTTTAACCAGTGTACGCATTAGTTTGATTTCTGAATTAGTGAATGCATGGCTTAACTATGCGACTGACAAAGAGCTATTGGCTTTAGCAAACGAGACTTTAAAGTCTCAGCAGGAGTCTTTAGAGCTAACCCGTAAAACATTTGCTCTAGGTGCTGCCTCTCAGTTAACGCTATCGCAACTTGAAAGCACAGTAGCAACCGCGAAAGTTGATATCGCAAACTATCAGCGTTTATTAAAGCGCGATAAAAATGCCCTCGACTTTTTAGTGGGTAAAACCGTGACTGCGGATTTATTACCATCACAAAATATTGATGATGTACTGAGTTTACCGGATGTGCCAGTAGGGTTACCGTCAGAGCTTCTTACTCAGCGACCTGATATCAAAGCTGCAGAGCATGATTTATTGGCAGCCAATGCAAATATTGGTGTGGCAAAAGCGGCATTCTATCCAAGCATCAGTTTAACCGCGAATGCGGGTACAGCTTCTGCTGACTTGAGTAATCTTTTTGATTCAGGTTCAGGTACTTGGAGTTTTGTACCTTCAGTAAACTTGCCTATTTTTAATATGGGTCGCAATCAAGCTAATCTCGATGTTGCAAAAGCACAGCAAGAAATGGCAATAACCAGTTACGAGCAAACCATTCAACAGGCATTTAAAGAAGTCTCTGATGCCCTTGCTGACCGTGAAGGTTATATGCACCAGCTAGATGCCCTGAATGATTTGTACCAAAGTAATGAGCTATCTTTTACTTTATCGGATGCGCGTTTTCAAAAAGGCGCAGACAGCTACTTGCAAGTATTGGATGCACAACGAAATTGGTACAGTGCAGGACAACAGTTAATTTTGGGTAAGCAAGCGTATTTGGCGAGCCAAATTAATTTGTATAAAGCACTGGGCGGCGGCTGGAATGCACAAAATACTGTGCAATAAATCAGCAAAAGCATAATTTATTTAAGGTTTTGCAGGATCTTAGTTGTTTTGACTCTCCTCTAAGATTAAGATCCTGTAAACCTTATTTAAATTAAAGTTAACCATAGTCAGTAAAGCTTGGAGAAACCATGACGCAAAAAACAAAAAGACACAATGACCCTGCGCTTGCCGAGGCAAGACGTAATCAAGTGCTTTGTGCCGCGGCAGATTGTTTTCGACGTAAAGGCTATCATGGCGCGGGAATGGCGGAAATCTCGAAGACTGCGGGTATGAGTGCTGGCCATATCTATAATTACTTCGCCAGTAAAGAAGCAATTATAGAATCGATTGTTGAACGTGATATGGAAGAAATGTTCTCAATCTTTAAGGAGTTTGCTGATAAACCCGGCGATCGTGTCACTGTTCTGCTAGATGGTCTTGACCGAGGCGTTGAACGCCATACCGATTTAAATCAAGGTGCGCTTGATTTAGAAATGCTTGCCGAGGCAGCACGTAATGAAAAAGTCGCTAACTTACTGCGTGAGTCAGATAGCCACGCCCGTGATTCAATGCGCGAATTATTAGTGGGTGAAAGAGGGCCGTTACAAGGAACGGCACTTGAAGAAGTGAATGCTCGTATTGAAGTGATGTTTTCTGTGATGGGGGGGCTTTTACTACGCAAAATGCTGAACCCAGATCTAGATATTAATGAATTACTTAAAGCACTTCGCCCAACAATGAAAACCTTGTTACTACCTTTTGAATAAAGCGCATCTACTAGCGCTTACTAAAGCTTTAGATAGTTACGAACTAAATTTCATGGCAATAAATCGATTTACAAAACGAAATTTTGCCTTAGTAGCATAGGGTTTTCATACCTATCAATCGACGTACTAATTAGGTAAATTGGTATCAAATGATTGATTATTTTCACTTAACGTGAACACTCTACTAAAGTTTGCAATGTCAGCAATTGCCTTGTGATTAGCATCAACTTCAAACAACGCACTGTAGTTTATGGTGAATGCTTGTGTTGTAGGGCATGTTATTTGAACAGGCACGACAATATATGATTCATTAAAATGTGAGTCGATTTTTAAATCCCCCTCATTATGCAGCTTACAGCCTATGTCATTCTGATTCACAACCAAATGTTTAGCTAAGTATTTTAAAATACTCTCTTTTTGGCTCTTGATCTCTTGCCATGTAATTACATCATTTGTGTTAATGTCAAAAGGTATAACATGTTCTAAGTCAATAACAGCAACTTGCCATTGCCCTTTTAACACTAACTGCTCGTTTTCGGTTTTTGTTAAGTTAAGATACGCTGTACTTAATTGATGGGCGTTTGTTTTAAAGCTACATGCTATTAAAAATAAAAGAGCCGCTGCTAAGATTTTCATGATAATTCCTTAATTGCTAGTGTTAGTGAGTGCTAATAGTTTTTTATCACTGTCTAATTTAGCTTGTTGCCAGTTCATTTCTGCCCAGTATTTAGCTTTTACATTATTTTTATCTAATGTTAAGTAATACAAAGCTAAATCACTGGCATGATAGGTGTCTTGACGCCGCTCTCTTAGTATCACTCGCTTTCTCATTTTTTCTTGCCATTTATCTGATTGGTTCTCAATTTTTTCAGCTTGCGCTAGGCGTAATAATATAGCGTCTTCCAAATTAGTATTTTCAGCAGTTAAACGTGCTAACGTTGATAATACTAGCTGGTGGTTTTTCTTTGCCATCTGAGCGTCAGCCCATAGAACAACTAAACTGACAGGGGCTGTTTTTAGGTCAAGGTTACTGAGGTAAGTTATCGTTTGTTCTGGATAGCCTAACCTATAGGCCATCTCGGCGAGCACATGACGCGTGTTTCTAGTCATTGACGATTCTTTTACAATGGTTTGTAAAGCTTGATAACTTTGCTCAAGTTCACCTGTTTGACTCTTAACATCGAGAGAGCAGGTAGAAATAGTTTCCAGTCCAACTAAACCAAATAATGATAAACACTGTGCAAGTGCTTGTTCAAATCGACCTTTAACCATCAGTAAATTTGCTTTTAATAAAATAGCATTCGTATGATCAGGTTTGCGTGAGATAACTTCTGAAAGAATATTAATTGCTGCTTCAAACTCATGTTCTCTTTGTAGTAAGCGAGCATAAAAATAATGTATATCGGGATCTTCGGTTAGAGTAATTTGTTTTTCTAAATAGCTTTTTAACATACCTTGATTTGTTTCTGTTTGACCAACAAATTGGCTTTTATTAAATAAGGCGGTTAGTTGTTCTTTAGTGAATTCAGTTTCTTTCGGTTTGCTTGATAAGGCTATAACATCTTTATCATTTGGTATATAAGGATCCGCATGAGTGTAAGTGCTAAAAACGAAAGCTATGTATAAAAGATATTTCATGATTGCTCCAGAAATAGCCATCCGTGGCCAAGCTAAAAACTAATTCCCGTTTAATAGATCATCAAAATTTGCCTCAGAACCTGTATTAATAAATTCTCGACCATTCAATCGAAGAGGTTCATCATTTACATCTTGAATAAATGCGGCCCGACCAAGCGTTGCAAAGTCAACTTGTAAGGTCTCTATCGTGATACTTACTGTTGCTGTTACCTGACTATTCACACCATCACTGACTGCAAATTGAAAACTATCAGAACCGACAGTCTCTAGGTTTGGCGTATAAATATAGCTACCATCCGTATTTACATTTACAGTACCTAAACTTGGCTCACTCACTAAACTAAACGTTAACGTATCGCCATCAGGGTCTGAGCCTTCGAGCATGTCGTTAATAACGGTTTCAGTCTGAGTGGTTACCATTGCATCTTCTGCGCTAGGTGCTGAATTAACGACTTCAGTATCCATATTTTTCTTACTATCACTATCGTTACAAGCGACTAGTAAGCTAGACAATACAATGAGTGTGATACTTGAGAGTTGTAATTTACACATAATGACTCTCCTGTTTATTTAGAACCAGCAATTGGGGTAGCAAGGTATGGGAAACTGCTATCCATCATGCTTGCATCAAGAGGCGCACCATCTGTGAAAGGTACATTACCAACACTTGCATCATCTGATGTACATAAACCAAGATCAGTGTCTGTGCCATTAACAGGGATCGGATAACATAAACGGCCCATTACAACACGTAATGCGATATCAACTACATCATCACCAGGGCGACGGCCATTCGGAAAGCCAGCTAAATCATCACCTGCGACACCAAATGCTGATTGTTCATTTTGAGGTGTTGCGGCAATTGCTGTGTTTAAGCGCAGCATTTCAGATGGCGTTACTGTAGCAAGTTGATTTACACCAGGGAAACCCGTTAAAAATGCGGTGACTAAATCATTTCGTGGGAAGTTAGTCGGTGCCAATGTTTCAATATCTGTGCCCAACGTCGTATTAACAGCGTCTTTAAAGAGAATATTTAATAATTCAGGTAAAGAAGGGTGGGTAACATAGTCGGCAAATTGACCATCATCGGCAGGTGCTGAAGTAGAAAATGTGTCTTTATCTTTAAGGCCAATTACTAATTCGTTCACTAATGGGTTACCAAGACGCGAAACCTGCGTTAAAGCACCGCCATTTACCGAAGTTTTTGCAAATGCGGCATTAGGATTTAAAATGCGTGCTTGGGGCAAACTTGCAGTTGTCCAGCTACCAATTGTGCCATTCCCTTCACCTATTACACAGGCTTTTGGTACTTCTACAGCAATTGCAGTGACATTCTTCATAGCTAAGTCATCATTATCAGCTGTTTGTGTAATCCCGCCTGGGAATCCACCACCATCGCCTGCACCTGGCGCACTATCACCTTCAACAGGGACGTAATTAACTAAATCAAATGTTTTGCCTAGATTCACAACAAATGGGTCTTTTCTTTGACCTACAAACACTTTGCCCATGCCATCACATCCAGGCAGTGCGACACTATAAACAAATTGATTTGCGTACTCTTGGTATGAAGCCATTGAAGAGAATGTCTTATTACCAATGTAATCGAGAGGTTTATAAAAATCGTTGCTGCTATTGGTGGTGTTTGTCAGCATGCTTTTTGTGCCGGAACGTTGTGAGCCAGAAATTACACTCACAGTATATGACTCACTGAAATTAACGGCAGCATTATTGCCTGCTGAAACGCCACCAACATTTTTTAGAGGAACTGCGACTGTTCTTTGATTACCTTCGGGGCCGACGGTAAGAGCAACTCCCATATTGTTGTTCGGTAACATACTTTTAAAATTAAATGCGAATGTCATATCTTCAACAGCATCACCATCGTTATCAATATGGATGCTATAAGTCGCGTCTGGATCCATCGCAAAGTAGTTTGGTCCGCCATAGGCATCTTGCAAAGGAATATAATTGGCAATAAAGGTTACGTAGTCACCTCGACCTTCTTCGTAACTATTAAAAGCATAAAAGTCAGTCGAATCTAACGTTGGAAAGCGCGTAATATTAGGGGCTTCTCGGTGGCTAGATGCTTCAGAAATAGAAGTGAATAAGGTACTACATACTGCAATAGTGATTAGAGATGGTATTACTTTGTTCATGACTTTTTCCTTAGTTGTAAAATAAGTCATTGCTAGTAACGTACTGGCAATCTTATTGGATGCAAAAAAGTTAAAGTTTTTTAGAAAAAAGTAAAAAGCCGTGTTTAAACACGGCTTTTAATTTACAAAATAATGAGTTCTGTAGTGAAAAGTACCTCGGTTGGAGAGCCATTTGGCGAGCCTCCTAGAGGTTCTAAACTGATAGCGAGTAGTGAAATTTCTGTCGCATCAAAGTCTATGTGTTTTGGTAATTCAAGTGTTCCCGATTTTGGAAGTAAACCTAAAGAAACCGGCGCATCTTTACCTTTTAAGATCATCCATAGCTCATAATCTTTATCAGTGCGCGGAACAAGTGCTGTTGCAGCTCGAATCGATAAGTTTTCATCTTTTACATCAATAAACCAAAGGGGTTGTTCAGCCTCATTTTTAAAAAGGGCTATTTGTTCTGATTTAACTTTCGTTATTTCCTGAGGTTGCCAAATAATTAAAGCTAACACTATACATGCAGCCGTAGCGATGAGTGACCAAGCTTGTAATATTGATGATTTAGATTTATTTGGCTTGCTTGTTATAGGTATTACCTGAGGATCGATCCTGCTAACAATTTTCTGCCAAACATGTTCATCTGGAGGCACAGATTCTATTGAACTTGCAAGGTTGTTCAAGTGTTGTTCCCACATCCAAGTTGCTTCACGTGCCCGCGTTGAAGTTAGCATTAACCGAGTGAATCTATCTCTTGCTGAACCACGTAATGTCCCCAGTACATATTCAGCCGCTAACATATCAATGAGTGTTTGATTTTCATAATTCATAGCGTTAAGCACCTTTGTAGTTGCTGTAAACCACGTCGGATCCAGCTTTTGACTGTTCCAAGCGGTGTCGCGATGTGGTCAACTAATTCGTGATGAGTCAAACCTCTATAGTATGCTAAATGAATAGCCTGTCTTTGCTGAGGATCAAGCTGTTCGATACAATCTACCAATTTGCTGTTGTCTTCATAATTAACATCAATAGGTAAATCATCTAAATGATCATTTTCATCAACAAGAGTTTGTTCCTTACGCACTTTGTGATGGCGAATCATATCTAGGCTTCGATATCTAACTATGCTGATCATCCAAGACATAACAGCGCCTTTAGATGATTGATATTCACTTGCGTTATGCCAAACTTTAACAAAAGCATCTTGTAAAGCTTCCTCGGCGTGCGCTCGATTGCCAAGCATCTTAAGACTTATTGCGAAAAGTGTTGCGCTGGTCTTCTGATATAAGTGACCAAAAGCAATTTTATCGCCTTTAGCTGTAGCACTTAATAGGGTTAATAATTCATCGTTTTCCATAGATTTCCTTTGTTATTATTAATAACGATTAGCTGACAGTTTTAGATGCAATTCATTTATGTTTTTACAAAAAGAATGGTTTAATTTTGTAAAAGTAATTCTTTTCCATTAGTTAGCGTAGCAGGGTTGCAAGACAAGGCAAACTTACATGTGAATATTATGTAAACTTGTGTAAGTTATTCATAAAGTTGTGAAAAAATGTCCTAAACTAAATTGGTAAGCTTTTTAATAATTGCTAAGTTGCTGATTTTTCATAGTCTATAAAGCTATTTAAATGGCTTTATATGGAGTGAAATTTGCAAGGTATTGTGCAATTAGAATAACAAGGAGTGATTATGTGGGCAGCATTTAGTTACTTAGCATTAGCGATTGTATTTATAATTGCGGCTATTCGCGTAGAAACTGTGTACTTTGCACTGTTTTTTTATTGGACTGCACTGTCGTTACTATTAGTCAGTGGCGCATATTTTTTTAATATCGCGCGTATTTTTAGAAAACGCGAAAATGGCGTTATTCCTATTTATATTCGTTGGGCTTTTATCCCCTTCTTATTGGGTGCACAGCTTTACAATGCTTGGTCGCGTAAACACGATAAAGTACCGCCATTACAGCAAATTAATGAGCATTTATTTTTAGCCTGTCGTTTATTTCCTTCCGATATAGACACTATGAAAGAAATGGGTATTACGGCTATTTTAGATGTAACTTGCGAGTTTGATGGCCTTGAATGGTCTTCTACCCAAGAGAATATTCGTTATTTAAATATTCCTGTTCTTGATCATAGCGTGCCAACACGCGCGCAACTACATCAAGCAATTAATTGGATTGACCATCAAGTAAAAGCTGATAGACGTGTGGTAGTGCATTGCGCTTTAGGACGAGGCCGTTCTGTATTTGTGATGGCAGCTTACTTACTTAGCCAAAATAAAGATGCCGATGTACACCAAGTACTCGCACAAATTAAAGAGACACGAGAAACTGCAAATTTAAACAAGCGCCAGCTGCGTCATCTAGTGCGTCGCCATCGTAGAGGTGACTTATTAATCAAAAATAAAGCTGTGCTCATTGCTAACCCTGTTTCTGGCACAAAACTGTGGGAAGCTAAACGTAAGCAAATTACATCTCGTTTGTCTGAGTATTACGATTTAACTGTTTACACCACTTCAGAGCAGGTAAATGGTACTGAGTTAGCCAAAGAAGCACTTGAATTGAACCCTGATGTAGTCATCGCCTGTGGTGGTGATGGTACAGTAACAGAGGTGGCAAGTGTACTTGTTAATACAGACTGTAAACTGGGGATTATTCCTTTAGGTACTGCAAATGCCCTCGCTCATGTGTTGATGGGTATACAATCGAAGCTTATTCCGGTAGAGCAGGCGTGTGAGCTTATTATTGAAGGGCAGGCGAGTCGGATAGATACCGCTGTGTGTAATGGCGAGCGTATGTTATTACTTGCAGGAATTGGTTTTGAACAAAAGATGATTGAAAAAGCCCATCGTGATGCTAAAAATGAGTCTGGGCAATTAGCTTATTTACAAGGGTTTTGGCAAGCATTAGGTGAGCATGAAGCGCAAGACTATGTTGTTACTCTTGATAATAACGATGAGCAAACAATCAATACTACCAGTTTAATCATCGCCAACGCCGCGCCATTTACTACTTTACTTGCTCAATCTGCAGGGCAGCCAGATCACCAAGATGGTTTATTGGATGTTAACTGGCTAACACCTAGTGCCGATTCTAAAGCGAGTACTTTAAGTATTGCGGAGTTAGTGTTCTCGAGTATTACACAAACTAGTTTTGCTATTAACAGTCACCACACAAATGCTAAACGAGTAACAGTACGCGCAGCAAAAGGGTTGAGCTATGTTATTGATGGTGAAGTTAAAACTGCAGATAAACTAGAGGTGGAGATATCACCGAAATCGCTTTCGGTGATTGTAGCAGCTGAAGATTAAGTGGTTACTTTTTGATGCTTTTCCATTGGAAAGTGCCATCATCAGCTTGGTCATTATCGATAAAGGTATCAATATATAACTGCTCTACTTTTTCTCGTGCCCAAGGGGTCTTTCGTAAAAATTTAAGACTCGACTTTACACTTGGGTCATTTTGAAAGCAGCGTACATCGACGTGCGCTGCCATACCTTCCCAACCAAGTTTTTCTTCAAGTTTAGTAACGATGTCGGCTAATTTAACGCCATGTAACGGATTATTTGGTTGATTGTCCATGATAAATCTTAGGTTATTTGCAACCGCGCAATAGTACCCTATCTGTGCGTTTTAATCTAATTGACGTGAATCGTTTTCGTTTGTTTAGGGTAAATAATCTCGCCATTAGCATTTAGTCTGAGCCACGCCAAATCACTGTTTGAAAAATTAGGCTGTTTGGCGCTGCAAATTAAGGTCATCTCGCCAACGACAATATAGGCACCTTCGGTATAGCGTTTATTTTCATACCAACACACTTTTTCATTGTTTAACGCCTCTTGACCATCAAGCACGATTAATGGTTTTTCCTTAGCGTGCGCTTGATTTAGAAACCCTAAAGTAAACAAAGTACTTAACAGTAAAATTTTCTTTAACAAAATACGCCTCCCGTTGGGCAGATTTGTATAACTACACTAAGCTTATGACAAGGAATAAATAATAAAAAGGTGAACACATGCAATTTGATAAAAATATGATCGATGAACTAATCCTGCTTGCAAAATTTCCTCGTAACTCTCAAATGCAGGGAATTAAAATACACTCCGATGCAGAAAACTCAATTAAAGATGCAGCAAAACGGCTTTATGATAAAGGTATTACTGATAGTCCTGATGGGGGCTACTTAACGGACTTAGGGCTCGATTTAATCAACCATGTGAGTGTGATTAACTCAGCGCTTAGATAACAAATATAAAAGGCCCGAATTGTTCGGGCCTTTTACATTAATCATACTAACGCTTAAATCGCATCTGGCTGATTTTGTGGTGCAGCATCTATAAAGGCATCAAGCTTATTACATTGCTCATAAACAGCTGCAATTTTAGGGTAATTGGTCATATCAACCTTAAAGCGCAAGGCATTAAATACTTGCGGCACTAAGCACACATCTGCAAGCGTTGGTTTGTTGCCCACACAAAACGTGTTCGCTTCATCAAGTAGCTTTTCGATACTCTCAAAGCCAACTTCTACCCAATGCTTATACCAGGTTGTTTTTGCTTCTTCATCAACACCCAGATCGTTAGCCAAGTATTTTAATACGCGCAAATTATCGATAGGGTGGATATCACACGCTACGGCATAACATAAATTACGGATCTGAGCTTTTTGCCATACATCACCCGTTAACAGTGGCGTTTCTGGATGAGTTTCTTCTAGCCACTCTAAAATAGCCAGCGACTGCGCAAGTACCCCTTGCTCAGTTTCTAATGCAGGCAATAACCCTTGAGGGTTCTTAGCTAGGTACTCGTCGCTTTGCTGTTCGGATTTTAATAAATTAACTGTCACCAACTCGTGATCAATGTTCTTTAAATTAAGCGCAATGCGTACTCGATATGCAGCTGATGAACGAAAATAGCTATAAAGTTTCATTATACGTCCTGTTTACCTGTGAAATGTTTTTTAATAGTGCGCCAACAGTCAGTGTAATTAGGCTGACGCTCTTTACCTTCAAGGGCATATTTAGTTGGTGAAATAACGTAACGCGATTCGAACATAAATGCCAAAGTGTTTTCGTAGCGTTGTGGTTCAAGTTCAGCATTTGATGCTTTTTCGAATACATCGGCTTCTGGTCCATGTGGCGACATACAATTATGTAAGCTAGAACCACCTGGTACAAAGCCATGCTCTTTGGCATCGTAGACACCTTCGATTAGGCCCATAAACTCACTCATGATATTACGGTGGTAATAAGGTGGGCGGAATGTGTTTTCAGCCACCATCCAGCGTGGAGGGAAGATAGCAAAATCGATATTAGCAACACCTTCTGTACCTGATGGTGATGTTAATACAGTAAAGATTGATGGGTCTGGGTGATCGTAACTTACTGTATTCATAACATTGAATCTAGCAAGGTCATACTTGTAAGGTGCACTGTTACCCGTCCAAGCAACCACATCTAATGGCGAGTGGCCAATATCACAACGGAACATATTGCCATTGAATTTAGCAACGAGTTCGAAATCACCTTCTACATCTTCAAAAGCGGCTACAGGGTAGTGGAAGTCACGGTCATTAGCATAACCATTGGCACCGACAGGGCCGCGCTCTGGTAAAATATAGGCATGGCCATAGTTTTCACAGATATAGCCACGGGCTGTATCAGTAAGCAAATCAACTGCGAACTTAATGCCACGAGGAATTACGGCAATTTCGCCTGCACGAACGGTGAGTATCCCGCACTCGGTTCTAAGTAATAGCTCACCTTGTTGCGGCACGAATAACATTTCACCGTCAGCATTATAAAAGTAACGGTGTTGCATTGATTTATTAGCGACATAAATATGAATACCAATACCTGTTTGTGCATTGGCACTACCGTTGGCAGCCATAGTGACTAAACCATCTATAAAATCAGTTGGCTGTGCTGGAATTTCAATTGGATCCCAACGCAGCATCGTCGGTGGTGTTGGCACTTCTGTAATAGGAGCGGTGCGAATAAGGCCATTATCAATTGGCGTGTAATCACCTTGTATTACTGACGGGCGAATGCGGTAAAACCAAGTTCGACGATTATCAGCACGGGGCGCTGTAAAAGCCGTAGTACTGAACTGCTCAGCATATAAATCGTATTTAACTTTTTGCGGGCTGAATTGACCGATAGGTAATGCACCGGGTAATGCTTCGGTTTCAAATTCATTACCAAAGCCAGTCATATATTGTAATTCGTTATTCATCACTAGACTCCTGAAAGGTTTTAGGTAAGATACTCTCATGTGAGACTAAATTCAAACTACACTGAATTTACTTGTGTAAATATTCTTTGACAGTAGTGCAGCCATGACGACAGATAATCAAACAACGCTCGATTTAAAACAGTTCTTACCTTATTCACTAACTAATATTGCAATGCAAATGAGTGAGCAGTTTAGTGAGCTATATCAACAGCAGTTCGATTTAACCGTGCCACAATGGCGGATAATTGCGAATTTAGCGCAATATGGTGAGCGCACTGCCAAAGAATTATGTGATATGGCACGAATGGATAAATCAACGGTGTCTCGTGCAGTAAAGTCGCTATTGACCAGAAACCTTATAATAGCCAAAGAAAACCCTAAGGATAAACGCGCAAGTTTGTTATCGCTTTCCGTTGAGGGGAACCGTCTTCATGAACAAATTGTGCCATTAGCAAATGAGTGGCAAGCAGGTTTAGTGAGTGACTTAGATAGCCAAGAACTTAAACAATTTATAAGCACTCTTAGTAAGCTTTCCAATCACCTAAATAAAAATGTTTAAATCTGTAATCAAGGCTTTATAGCAATTGATTTAGACAATCGATACATATATGATAATGGCTATCATTTACAATTAGAAACTTGGATGTCCCCCCTATGAAATTAGCGTTAAACACCGTTAAAACACTAGGTCTTAGCCTAGTATTAGCATCTACTTTTATTGCCCAACCTGTATTGGCAAATGGCCCAATTGGTGAGCACGTTAATCATCTAAAAGAAAATTTAAAAGATTACTCAGAAGACGTTGAGTGGATGGTCGGTAAAGTTGACACCATGGTTACCGATTATGAAACAAAAGGCGCAAAAGCAGTTAAAAGCGATGATTTAATTGAATACTGGGAATCAGTAAAGTTTCACAGTGCGATTGAAACGAATTATGTGCCGGTTTATGCATCAATCTGGCAAGGCATTTATGGTATCAAAATGGCTATTGATGACAAAAAACCAGCAAGCGAAGTACGTAAACACCAAAAGGCCTTAAATGCTGCCTTGTGGCAGGGTCTTGGAGCTGTTAAACTTGCTGCTGACTTCCAGCAAAAAGGCTTATTAAAAGCTGTAAAAGCAACTGCTTCTGAAACAATGACGCAAAGCGCTACTATCGATGAGATCAAACATAAATTAGACCGTGTTGTTGCAAAATACGCAGAACGTTTAAGCGATGAAGCAACGCAAATTGTACACGATACTTACCTTCACTTATTTGAAGGTGTTGAAGGTACACTTATCGAAAAAGATGCGAAGTTAGTAGAAGTACTCGAAAAAGATTTTAACGTAACCCTGCCTAAAGCTATTTCTGATAAAGGGTCTGTTGACCAAGTCCGTGCAGTGGTTGTTGATATGCAAGAAAAACTAGATCGCGCTAAGGTGTTACTAGAAGAAGCCGAAAAAGCACGTAAGGATGTATTTTAGTGAAGCGTAGGACCTTTATTCAAGGCCTGGCTGCGTTTGGGGTAGTAGGCGCAATGCCGCTACCTCTTTCTCGTGCCTTTGCAGCCTCTGCTGCAAGCCCAATTTCAGTGAAAGACTTACCATCCCTAGAGGGTGACCTAACTTTATATTTAGGCCGTGGTGAAGGTGGTTTGTACGAAAACGTACTGCAATCAATCCAAAAGAAAAACCCAAAACTTAATTTATCTATTCGCCGTGGCCCAACTGCTGCACTTGCCAACATGATAGTGGCAGAAGCGAAAGCGGGTGTTAAACGTGCTGATCTATTTTGGGCGGTTGACTCTGGTGCGATTGGCTTAGTCACAGATGCAGGTTTAGCTAAACCGCTACCATCTGACTTAGAGGCGCAGTTACAACCGCAGTTTCGTTATCCGGGCTGGGCACCTGTGACAGGTCGTATTCGTACATTGCCTTATAACACTAAGCGCCTAAGTAAAGATCAGATCCCAGATAGCATAATGGCCATTGCTGATAGCGATTTATCTATTGGTTGGGCACCGGCTTATGCTTCTTTCCAATCATTTGTCACGGCAATGCGTATTCTTGAAGGTGAAGATAAAACCGCTAAATGGCTTAAGAAAGTTCAAAAACGTTCGAAAACCTATGCAGGCGAGCTTGGCGTAGTGATGGCTGTTGAGCGTGGTGAAGTGGATATTGGTTTTGCAAACCATTATTACACGTTACGTCTTAAGTCAGGTAAACCTAATGCTAATCTTGATCTAGCATTCACCAATCAAGATGCCGGTTGTTTAGTTAATGCATCAGGTGTGTTATCACTGACAGACAACCCAAATGCAATGAACTTTATGCGCTACTTACTAAGCTCTGAAGTACAAAGCTATTTAGCACGTGAAGCCTACGAAATTCCATTGATCCAAGGTATTTACCAACCAGCTGGGTTACCAGCATTAACGGATGTGTCACCACCGAAAATCGATTTAACTCAATTGGCAGATTTAAGGCCAACACTCGACCTTATGCGCAGTAGCGGTATTTTATAATGCGCATACCTGCTTCTTATCCCATGGCGCTGCTTGCAGCGCTTTTGGCGTTAGTGCCAGTTTATATTCTGATCACCTTAGCCAGTGATGCGACGGCTGTTTTTGATAGTCACAATTTAAAAATTCTAGGTAACACCTTATCACTTATGGTGTTAACTGTTTTAGGCTCTATTTTAATTGGCGTGCCTCTGGCGTTTATCAGTGCCTATGTTCAACTTCCTTTTAAAAAGCTTTGGCTTGTTTTGTTTGCAGCGCCACTTGCTATTCCAAGTTATATTGGCGCGTTTACTTTATATGCAGCATTTGGCCCCGGTGGTGAGATAAATCAGCTGCTAGGCTTTGAAACCCCGCCTATGTATGGCTTAACGGGGGCTGCCATTGTAATGACGCTATACACATTTCCATTTGTGATGCTAACTACGCGTTCGTCTTTACTTAGTCTCGATGCTAGCATGGTAAACGCGGCTCGCACTTTAGGCATGTCGATGCCGATGAGTGTGTTTAAAGTCATATTACCGCGTGTAATAAACGGTATTGCGGCGGGCTCATTACTGGTTGCACTTTATACCCTATCAGATTTTGGTACACCGGCGATGATGCGCTTAGATACCTTTACTCGGGTAATCTATGTTGAATATAACGCCTTTGGCTTAAGTCGTGCAGCGATGTTGTCGCTTCAATTAATGGTAATAGTAGGCTTTTTACTGTTCATCGAATCACAAATTAAAACGGCTTCAGAGCGCCACGGTAGACCGCTGATGTTATTCCCATCTAACGGGCAAAAGTTAGCCATGCTGGTGACTTTTCTACCTGTTTTATTATTGGCTATTTGTTTGCCGTTAGCCATTTTTACCCTTTGGCTTGCCCGTGATGGTGTTGCTGATTTTGATTTCAGCATTGCGTGGAACTCAGCTTATGCATCTGGCATTGCGGCTATTGTCGCTGTTGTGGTTGCTGTGCCTGTAGCGCATGCTGCCTTAAGCGGTAAAGTAGGGCGCATTATGGAACGGGTTACTTATTTCGGATTTGGTATTCCAGGTATCGTAATGGGTACTGCACTTGTTTATGGTGGCCTGCAATTACCGCTTTTATACCAAACTCTGGCATTATTAGTGATTGCCTATGTGCTGCGCTTTTTACCGTTGGCAGTGGGATCTGTGCGAACCAGCACAGAACACTTAGATTCGAGTTTAATTAAATCAGCTCGCGTATTAGGCGCAAGCCCTCGTGAAGCATTTATGCGTATTACCTTGCCTTTAACACTGCGCGGTATCATTGCTGGTGCAGCTTTGGTATTTTTAGAATCAATGCGAGAGCTTGAAGCAACATTGTTACTCGGCCCAACAGGATTTGAAACCCTATCAACCTATTTGTGGCGAGTTTACGAAGCCGGTTATTTCGGTCGCGCTGCCATTCCTGGGCTCTTGTTAGTAGTGATATCAGCATGTGGCTTAGCTATAATGCTCTCAGGTGAAAAGCGCAGTCAATTAGAACATTAAGGATCAGTTTAATGCTATCAGTTAGTAAGCTGTCTATCGATTATGGTAGCAATCGTGTGGTAAGTGAACTTAACTTATCACTTGGGGAAAGTGAGATCCTCATGCTAGTTGGTCCAACTGGCTGTGGTAAAAGTACAATTTTACAAGCGTTAGCAGGGCTTATTCCTATCAGCGAAGGCGAAATTAACTTAGGCTCATGGCGGGCAACACCCAAATTAAAAGTACCACCAGAAAAGCGTAAAGTAGGGATGGTATTTCAAGACTTTGCGTTATTTCCGCACTTAACGGTACAGCAAAATATTTGCTTTAGATTAACTGATACCTCTAAAGCAGATCATTGGATTAAGTTACTGGGTCTTGAAGCTTTTCGTGATAAAAAGCCCGCTACTTTATCGGGTGGTCAAAAGCAGCGTGTAGCACTTGCCCGTACATTGGCTCACGAACCTGACTTTGTATTGCTTGACGAACCTTTATCAAACCTTGATGCAGCTTTAAAAGATACCCTTCGTTGGGATATTCGTAATGCATTAAAAGATGCGGGTGTACCTGCTATTTGGGTAACCCATGACCAAGAAGAAGCCTTATCTGTCGGTGACCGAGTTGGCGTACTGAAAGAAGGGATTATTCAGCAAATAGATACCCCTGAACGCTGCTTTAGCTTACCAAGCAATCGCTTTGTTGCACGTTTCTTAGGTGAAGCAAGTTTCATTGCCGGTAACTGTGAAGGTGATATCGCCACCACTGATTTAGGTAATGCCCCAGCTATTAAGGTTGATCATGAAACCGCGAAGGTTGATGTATTACTTCGCCCTGATGATATTAATCTTATTCAAAATGCAGCTACTAGCAATGGTAAAGTGACATGGGTCCGTTACGAAGGTGGCAGCCGCTTATGCGCTGTAAAATTAGCGTGTGATACTGTGGTGACAAGCCGTGTTAGCCATGAAGTGATGGTACGCCCAGGTGATGCAGTGCATGTTTCTATCAATACAACACATCCACTTGCGGTTTACGCAGCTTAAATAGACATAACTGTGCAGGTCTCATTGGCCTGCATTTACATATCAGTGGAGGTCGGGCTTTAGCCCGTCATCATTCGGTGTTTAAACATTTGTTGCCATAAATGACGACCTACATAACAATCTTAGATCGAGTTAAACATCAGCCCTCAGACGCGATGTAAAATCTGCTACATATAAATACATTAATTTGTTACTTCAAGCTTTAATCTTGGTACTGGCTTATTTTACTCTTGTATCTCGTATCTCGTATCTCGTATCTCGTATCTCATATCTACAACCATTCCCGGCTAAAGCCAGCCCTACGAAAAGATTTATCAGGTATTAGGTTCTAGGTTTTATGTAGAAAGGCGCGATGTAAAATCGCTGATACCTAGCAACTCGCTAACTTTACTCTTGCCAACTTTCCCCCAAACGTAAAAAGCCCGCCAGTAGGGGCGGGCTTTTGCTTTATAACAAGGTTAACTTGTTATTAGAATGTGTAACGTACACCTACACGCATTTCCCAAACTGATGCACCGCTTTGAGTTGCAGTTTTACCATTGTTAGGGCTGAAGTCAGAGTATACGTAACGACCTTGGTCATCGATTGATGTTTTGATCATACGGTTACCAACGAAGTTACCTTTCTTAAGTACGCCCCAGTCATCGTTTAACATGTTAGTTAAGTTATCGATAACGAAGAATACTTCACCTTTGTGACCAGGCATGAAACCAGGTAACTCTTGAGTCATCTTGAAGTTAACTTTAGTGAACCAATCAGCATTTTGGCTGTTACGGCCAACGATTTCACCGCGTTCAAGGCCTTGAGCTGAAATCCACTCGTTAAACTCAGTTACTTCTTCAGGTGTCATGTCGTAAACAACGTTAGGGTCATTTACTTCAGGGATATACATTAGCTGACGGCTACGGTTAGAGTTGCTATCACCCCAAACATTGTCGCTACCGTTATATGTATAGCTGTAAGGAAGACCTTTGAATGTTTCGCTGAATAGGTTGAAACGTGTGTTGTAACCATCAAACAATTCAGTTGTGTAACCTAATGTCATCGTAAAGCGATGCGGGATCTCGTAATCAGATGTGTGTGCACCTGGGTTAGTCGGATCGTATGTCGCCATGTTACCGTAGTTTGAGCTCGCTACAGAGCTAGTCATTGGGTTTACATCTGTTGAGTCAGTGTAAGCATAAGCAAGTTGTACGCTAATACCGTTATCAAAACGCTTACTCATTGCAGCAGAAATGATGTGAGACTCACCGCTATCACCACTTACGTTAGTCAGCAGTAAGTCACCACTACGACCTTCGATAGACTCAAGAATTGGACGACCGTCAAATGTAGTTCTGCCTGAATCTTGTAATGCGATGTCTTGTAAAATTGCAGCATCTTTACGCTTAGTGAATAAGTAATCTAGAGAGAAAACGTATTCATCTTCAGTTGTGTATGTTGCACCTACTGAGTATTTCCACTCTGATGGCATTTCAAAGTCTGGGTCAACAGCATTTACTGATGAATCACCTGCACCAATTGTCGTATTAGCAACTTCATCAAACATATCTTGTGGCACTTCGTAACCTGGAGTACCACCGTTTACTGTTGGTGTATTGAATAAATCAATATCTTCACGGTAAGTACCAATGTTCGTGATACCGTCGTTTGAGTATGAGTTAGATAACCAAACGTTCGGGTTACCACCAGAGAATAGGCCTACACCTGCACGTACTTCTAATGCATCTGTTGCATACCATTCAAAACCTACACGTGGTTGAATTAAATCGATGCCGTCAAATGTTGCTTGGTTGCTGAAACCGTAGCGGTTAGTGAAGTTTTCATTGTAGTTTGGTTTGTCGTCACTTGTGTATTTGTCGTAACGAAGACCAAATGTTAACGTCGCATCTAAATCTGTGAAGCTGTACTCATCTTGCACATAGAAAGTATGTTGTGCATATGAGAAGCTTGCAGCAGCATCAGTTGGGTTGTTTGTACCCGCAGCATTGTTGTAGTAGATACGTGCAGCTTGACCAGCTTCAAAATCATCTACAGAATCAAAACGCCACTCACCTTGAGTGTGCTGTACGAATTGGTTAAATACGTCTAGCTTTTCGTACTCATAACCACCTGTGATCGTGTGTTGATCAAGATAGTATGTACCTGCAAGTTTTACAGTCGTTGTTTCGTAGTCTAGGTCATTTGATTGACGAGAGTCATCAGGACCGATATAGATAGTACCACCGCCAGCAGCATCAATTTGCATTTCACCAAAGCCGCTCGCTGCATCTAAAGATTGTACTGTTGCATCTAGCTCAGATTTACCAATACGAACTTCAGTTGAGAAGCTATCTGACCAATCTGAGTATAGTGAACCGATGATTGATGTAAACTCAGCACCTTGCTTGAAGAAGTGATTATCTAAAGCTACTGTATCGCTGTATGCATCTGATTGAGATAGCGTGAAAGCGTCATTGTAGTTATAGATTAAGTTTGCACGGTGATCGTCATTGATGTTCCAGTCTAACTTAATTAAGATTTTTTCATCTTCTACTGGAGCACTAGATGGCATGCCACCTGCGTCATAACCGTATACGTCTTGTGCGATTTGCTGTACACGAGCAACGTCTGCAGCTGAAACGCTACCTGTGTTTAAACCGCCGTACTCATATTGTTTAACGCCTTCAACTTTTTCGTATGATGTGAATAAGAAAAGGTTATCTTTGATTAGTGGTAAACCAACGTTGAAGCCGTAACGTTTTTCAGTGTAATCACCGTTGTCGTAGTCTTCACCTTCGATTTTATCGCCTTTCATTGAATCATTTGTGTAATCGAAGAAAACACCACCGTGTACTTCGTTACCACCAGATTTAGTAACTGCGTTGATGTTACATGATGTGAAACCGCCATATTGAACATCAAATGGTGCTAACTCAACTGCAACTTGCTCGATTGAATCGAAAGAGAAAGGAGCACCGATAGTTGGGTAACCATTTGAGCTTAAACCGAAGTTATCGTTCATACGAACGCCGTCAAGGGTTAAGCTGTTAAAACGTGGGTTACCACCACCACAGTTGATTGAACCGCGGCTATCATCGATAGTTACACGTGGGTCGATACGGATGATATCTTTTAAATCACGGTTGATAGCTGGTTGGTTTTCTAAATCTTCAAGAGTGAACGTTGCAGCAGGACCTGTACCACCAGACATACGGCTGATAGGGCGACCAGTAACTACGATTTGTTCTACATCAGATTGTCTCTCTAACGTAACATTAACTGGGTAGTCAGCACCCACTTGTAGGTTAATGTTGTTGAATGTTTGATCTGCGAATACGTCAGAATCTACAACAACGCGGTAAGGACCACCTACACGTAGGCCTTTTGCTGTGAAGTAACCCGCATCGTTCGTTTCAGTTTCTTTAGTTGAACCTGAAGGTAAGTGAACGATAGTGATCTTAGTGCCAGCAGCAGGGTTGCCGCTAGGACCTTTGATTTGACCCTTGATAGCAGATGTTGTTTCATTTGCTAACGCTGCACCACTCACACCAACACATGCTGCAATAGCAAGTGATAGAGCTGTTTTGCGGAGTTGGATTTTCATTATGTTATTTCCCGTGTTAGAGGTTATGTTTCATTTATAGTTTGCTGTCAGTTGGCATCTTAAGTGCCTTTACTAACGGTTTTGCTGATTTATCAAATAACGTATTTAATAAACCAGCCAATCTTATACCGCCTTGCTGTAGGCGAGTTTTCACAATTGGTAAGTTTTTGTAGATATAACTATAACTTACGTTTGTTTCATTTTCGTTATACAGTGAATTTGCAATATTATTTGATTCGACTAACCAATCGCTAGGTGAACTGGCAAGATAGTCCGTGATTAACGCTTGATTTGTTGTATTTATAAATTGCGCAAACTCAGTATAGGACAAATTTTCATTTTCAATGAGTTTTGTGTCCCATAGGCTATGTAAATTGGTATCTTGACCGAAGAATGTGACAGAAATATTGTTGCCACCACGATCTTCACCGCGTCCGGCATGAAAAGGTTGGTGGCTGTCACCAACTAGATGAACTAAAAAACGCAGTGCGAACTGTTTTTCAGCTAGTGAGGCTTTCTGGTTTTGTAAAACTGAGATTGAGTATTCCATGCCTTCAAGGATATCTGACACGGTTTCTTTATTATGATGGGCATCTGAATCGTAACGGGGTTTAGCATCGCCTTCTTCAAAGTTAATGTAATGCCAGCGCGAAGATTTCTTTTGCCAGAAATTTTCTGGAGCAGAACGCATTTCATCAGCCCACGTTGCAACTTGTGGTAGTGAGTCACCATCGAGTAGGGGAACTAATGCTAGTTTAGTGGTGTCTGTAATATGCTTAGATGCAATTTCACCAACAATACGATGACCATTTTGACCCCATGCATTTGCAGGGGTGCTTAACACTGCTGAAATAACTGGTGTTGATAACAGCAACATTTTTATTGTTTTTTGTAACATTGACTCAGTGTCCAAAATGAATGTGCAATGAAGCACGATTTCTTGTGACATATTTTCCTGAATTTAAAATCAAATAGAAAGGACTCAATAAGATTCATAATTTCTTGTTCATATATGTTATTTATCAATAGTTTAAATTATTCAGGTAAAATTACTTGTTGTAATAAGTAAGAATAATTGTTCAAATAGAGACAACGGAGCGTTGTTGGCTATTAAAATTGAATTTAAGAACAATACTAATAAAAAAATCGTCGATTGTTACATTTTTGTTTCTATCAGTTATTTTGTTTTTTTATATCGGAATTTTGCAGGGTAAACCGGCTGTTTCTGATATCGATGCATTTATTGAAACGTCTTTTCAATGTGATACCAAATCAGAGGTTAACCTTAACGAGTTAGTGGTGTATTCATCGGGCAAAGTGTTGGCTGAGGATGTTGCTAAAACCTTATGCAATGATGACATCATAAGTAAACAATATGGCAAGGTAACCTCTTATTGGGGTTATAAAACCTCAGACACGATTGAGTTTTTAGGCAAAGGGATTGCTGATTTAATCCTTGCTAAAGAAAATTTAATTAACGCTTTTATGGCGGAGTCAACTTACAACTATCAAGCTGTTGTTGGATTTCCTGATTACACTGCCTATTTAATTTCGAGTAAAGAAAAACCTAGAATTGATAAGAGCTACTTTTTAGATAAACGCATTGGTTTACTTGATTACCCAACCAGTCGCTCAGGACATATTTTACCAAAGCAGCTATTTAAAAAATTAGATATCAACCTAGAAAACCTAGATATAACTTACGCTAGTTCCCATACTGAGTTAAGAGAGCTGCTTGCCAGCGGAAAGGTTGATTTAATTTCTTCTTATTGGCAAGACAGTGATCAGCAACGTTTTTCTAAAAATTATATTACGCCTATACGCGACAATATAAGTGGCAGTCGTTGGTATTTAAAAATGCAGGACGAAAACACCGACCTTTTATGTGCAGTTCAAGCGCAGTTAACCCTTTTGGCACACAATCAGAATTCTCATTACTTTAATCATGTTGAGTCTTTTTGGGAATGTGACTCGACTCAGCAAACAATGAAAGTAGGGGATAGCAATGCTGCCAATTAGAATTAAGCTTATTTATGGCGCAATATTTTTAAGCTGCTGCTTGGTATTATTTGCTACCTTCATTACTGCAAAAGCTTATAAGACAACAACTAATGATGCACTGACTTTAGCAAAAGTTGAAAACCGTATTGCCCTTGATTTAAACCATTTAAATTTACCAGATGGTTTTTTGAAGCACTCCGGTAGTAGAGACATGGTACTCAATTATATCACGCGTCTTAATGCTCAGTTAGCTGACTCAGGCGTGATGGTTTACTCTATTGAAGGTATTTCGGAATATCCTGCTCGTGCTGATTTAATTACTAAGCAATTACATGCACCTCAAAAATCATTAACGGTTAGCTTTGTTATCGCATCTTCCTTATTAGATAAAAACGATATAGCTGTGTTCATTCTGGTCTGCTTATTTGCATCTACATTTACCTACTTATTATTTATCAGTGAACGAACCAAGATTCAAATAGCTAAAAACGAACCTGAAGTTGCAGTTCAGATAGAAGAAAAACCTAAATTGATAGTCGATCTTCAAAATAAAACCTTGGCTGCTAGTTGCGATGTCGATAAAACAGTGGCACTTGCGAATAAACCATTGTGTTTTTATCTCGCTTTAGTTGAGTTTTGTATTGAGCAACCTGACGTAGTGCTTAATCAAAATAAAGATGTACCAGAAGAATTGCTGACTTTAGCGAACAAGTATTTTTACCGGTTAGTTGAGCTTGGTCACACAATACGTAAACGACCAAACTTTACCAATAGCTTAGAAAAAACTTTAAGCGAAATTAGGGCAGCCCTTGATGAAGTTTGGCAAGACCAGCTTGAGATAAAAGAAACCTATTATCCGCCTAAAGCCCATGGTGAAGGTTCACGCTCTCGATTACATCATTACGGATTGAAGTCGATTGAGATCACCGATATTGAAGTCATAGGGAAATAATCTAGTTTAAAAGTAAAAAGGGAAGTCACTGACTTCCCTTTATCTATTTAGATATTGATGATTAGGTATCTAAAACTGCTTAGGTGTGTAATCAGCCGCTTTAACAGGGCTATTTTGCTCAAAGAAACGTTTTAATGCCTGTGCATCGGTATCATCTGTACTTACAAAGCCTTTTTTATTGGTAAGCGTAGGGTAGCCATCACCACCAGAGGCGTTGTAGCTATTAATACTCATTCGATATGTTTTAGTCATATCAAGTGGTTTACCAGCAATTTTAACATCAGATAAAGTGTCGTTATCGCGTTTGAAACTTAGCTTATAGTATTGTAAGTAGGCACCTGAATCAGGTGGGAAAGAAGTAACAACCTGCAAGTAGTCATATAGCTCTTGGCCTGTCATATCAATATAGGTGATACGGTTTTTAAAAGGATGAACTTTTAAAATATCTTTATAACTGACATCGCCAGCTTGAATGCTATCACGAATACCGCCACCGCTTATCAAACCAAAATCAGCACCCACTGACTGCATTTGTGCAGCAATAATAACGCGTGCTAAGTTTACTTGCTCATAGCGTACTTTATTGCGGTCACCTTCAAGTTTTGCATCCACGTTACCTATTTTACCAGCAATTTGTGCTGCACCTTTTTTCTGATAAACCGCGAGCATGTCTTGTAAGTTTTTGTTTGGCTCGATGTACTCAGCCGCTAGCTGTTTATTGCCATTTTCATCATCGATATAAAGATTGACCGGAATAAGTGAGTAATTGAGCAGAGTTAATTCATCGTTTTCTAATTTGAATTCAGCTTTTCCCACATATTTACCCCACTCATGGGCTTGCATGATCCAAGTACCGTTTTGTTGATCAGGCTTACACGCTTTACCTGGCATAAAGCTTTCGTCAGCAACATTGGCTTCTTTCATACACACCGGCTCTTGTGAATGACCGCCGACAATAATATCTAGCATTCCTTTTGGTAAGTTACGCGCCATAGTCACATCACCGGGTGCATTAATACCAAAGTTAGCATCAACATAGTGACCCATGTGCGTTACAGCAATAGTGATATCAGGCTTGTACTGTTTTTCAATTTTTGGGGCTAACTTTGTAGTCACTTCTGTAGGGTCTTTAAATTCTAGGCCGCCGATATACTGCGGGTTACCTATTTTTGCTGTATCTGTTGTGGTTAAACCAATGACAGCAATTTTAAGCCCGTTTTTTTCAAAGATTTTGTATGCTTGATAACGAGTTTCACCGGTCGTTTTATCTATGATATTGGCTGATAAAAAAGGGAAGTTAGACCATTTTTGCTGTTTATCGAGTACAGCCAGCGGGTTATCAAACTCATGGTTACCAATTGCCATGGCATCGTAACCAATTACAGACATACCTTTAAAATCCGGTTCTGCGTGTTGTAGATCTGATTCAGGAATACCTGTATTGATATCGCCACCAGACAGCAGTAAAACTGCATGTCCTTGTGCTTTAGCATCGGCTCTTAATTGATCAATTAAAGTCTTGCGAGCAGCCATACCATATTCACCATGTTCGTTATGCCAAAAACGACCGTGATTATCATTAGTATGGAGCAGAGTGAAATATTGGGCTGAATCTGTATTGTTAGAAGAGGAGCTACACGCGGTTAGGGTAACCAGTAGCGATGTTAGTAAAAAAAAACGCATAATTGTTTGCCTGAATAGAGCAGTAGGTTAATTATGCGCTTAGTTTAAACGACTTAAGTTTAAATTAAATGTCTTTTATAAACTTTTGTCGCTATTTTCTGTATTTAGTTGTCCTGTTGCGGCAAGTTGTCTTCGTTGTAGTTCTTGTTCTGCATAATGAGACTTAAGATGATTATTGCCGACCATCCAATTTAAAAAACTAGCGGGTAACTTACTATAAGGCTCACCTTGGTGTAGGCCAAAATCGCATATTGCGTTCTCTTCATTCGCCATGGTTCATTCCTGTGTGTTCATTGTTGTCGTGCAGATACTAACAAACTGAGCCTATTTGATAAGACGATTTTGATTTAATCTTTAAACTTTTTATAACCATAATGAATACACTGTGTAAATTAATGTAATTGAGATGTAATTGATTTGACGCGTTTTGTGTAACTGTTTTGTTTGCTATTTAAGCACCTGTCTATTTTGTTTAAGCTTCTTGCAGTTTTATAATAAAAATTATCAGGAAAGATAAACAATGAAAAAACATCTACTTGCAACAGCTTTATTGGCTAGCAGTTTTACAGCGAATGCAACTATTGTCGAAATGCAAACGGATCTGGGCAGCATTACGGTTCATCTTTATGATCAACAGACACCAGCTACAGTTGAGAACTTTTTGAATTATGTTGCAGATGGTAGCTACGATGGCACCGTTATCCATCGTTCTGTTGATAACTTTATTTTACAAGGTGGGGGGTTTAAATTTGGTACTGACTTTGATGCGATAGACACCGCAGACGCTATTACTAATGAACCAGAGTTGTCTAATGTGAAAGGTACCATTGCAATGGCTAAGCTTGGTGGCAATGCTAACAGTGCAACCAGTCAGTGGTTTTTTAATTTAAAAGATAACAGCGCAAATCTTGACTTACAAAATGGTGGCTTTACCGTTTTTGGCGAGGTAACTGTCCAGAGTATGGCTGTGATAGAGCAAATCACAGAATTAGTACATTGTGGAGAGATCCCAGTAGTAAACTTAAATGAAGAGCAGTGCCCAGATACAACATCAGGTTTTAGTGGTGAAAACTTATTTTACATTAACAGTGTAACTGTGATTGACGATGACCCTAATTCATCTGCTTCTTTATCACCAAAAGAAAACACGCTGATTGATGAAGATGACGCTTCAGACAACGGCGGTAGTAGTTCAGGTGGTAGTCTTGCATGGATGCTATCTTTATTAGCCCTAGCAGGCTTTGCTCGTCGTAAATAATTCCAACCAACAAAGTTAATAAGGCGCTAAAAAGCGCCTTATTTCTTTGTATTGATGATTATTAAAAGATTCTAACTAAAATCAGCACCCACATTATTAGCATTATAAAGCTACTGACAACGAAACTATAATAGCGCGCCTTCAAGGTGTTTGAAGTTAAGTGTATTACGCTATGAATAATTCTTAATGCAACATAAACCCAAGCAAGGGCAACAAAAACAGTACCTACAGCATTGACTTGCAGAGCTGTTAAACAGGCAATAAAAAACAGCACAGGCATTTCGAATTGATTGATAAAGTTACGATCTGCTACGCGAACATTATCCCCAGCTTTTTCAAGTTCCATTAATAAGAAGTCTTTCATCTCAATGGTTTTTTGCTTTGCCGCACGAAAACGGCGCTTACCCATAATGTACATCACAATAAATGTCAGTAACACCTGAGTGAACATTGCTACAATTAGCCACCTTTCCATAGCTCATCCTTTGTTATAGTTATTGCTATTAATCTTAACCGTAAGTACTGCATTTTCACAATGTGTTACAAAGTTTTGCTGTAACTTAACTGAAAAGCATTGAATTGCGGCGCTCGAAAACACATGATAAATAAAAATTTATTCAATTTCTAATGGATACAAAATAATGAAAAAAATAATGGGACTCAGTGCAATCGCTTTTGCAGTGTTAGCAGGTTGTTCTTCTACTTCTACCACAACGCCTCCTGCTGCTAATACTAACCTTATTCCAGACTCGTTAGTTATCAGTCCAAACGACACCCGTGAGTACAAAACATTAAAACTTGATAACGAAATTGATGTAATTTTAATTTCAGATCCAAGTGCTGAAAAATCAGCTGCTGCATTGAGTGTTGGTGTTGGTTTATTGCACGACCCTATGTCGCAACAAGGTATGGCGCACTATTTAGAGCATATGCTGTTCCTTGGTACGGACCGTTACCCAGACACCAAAGGTTACAGTGATTTTATGACTAAAAATGGCGGTGCTCATAACGCTTACACTTGGTTAGATATCACAAACTACATGTTCAAAGTGAACAATGATGCCTACGATGAAGCACTTGACCGTTTTGCGGATTTCTTTAAATCACCAAAGCTTTACCCTGAGTACACAGACAAAGAAAAAAATGCCGTAAATGCCGAATGGTCAATGCGCCGTGAGATGGACTTTTTTGGTCAATTCAAACTGGCACGTCAAATGATGGGCTCACATCCTGCTAACCGCTTCTTGATTGGTAACCTAGAAACACTAGGTGATAAAGAAGGCAGCAATCTTCATAAAGAAACCGTTGCTTTTTATAACAAGTACTATTCATCGAACATTATGAAAGTGGCGATGATTTCTAATCGTCCACTTGCTGAGATGGAAGCAAAAGCAAAACAGTACTTTGCTGATATTGAAAATAAAAATATCGAAAAGCCAACGGTGACTGATAAGTTAGATTTCTCTGAAGCTGGCGGTAAACGTGTTTATTACGCACCGAATGAAGACGTAAAACAACTGCAATTAGAATTCACTATTGCTGATAACAGTTCACAATTTGCAGTTAAACCAAACCGTTTTGTTTCTTACCTTTTAAGTAACGAAATGCAAGGCAGCCCAGCACAAATACTACGTGATAAAGGTTGGGTATCAGGTTTATCGTCTTCTGCTTCACCAACGCAATATGGGAACTACGGAAGCTTAACAGTTGATATTGAATTGACTGATGCCGGCATGCAAAACCGCGAAGAAATTGTTGCTATGGTTATGCAATATATTGCACTTATCAAAGAGCAGGGTGTTGATAGCAAATACTTTAATGAAATTCGTACATCGTTAAACAATTCGTTTCAATTCCTAGAAAAAGGGGATGAGTTTGGTTATGTAAGTAACTTAACTGATAGCATGCAAAAGTTCCCTGTGAACAACGCAATTAACGCACCTTATTATTATGCCAAGTTTGATGCAGATGCGGTGCAAAATGTCCTTTCGCAATTAAACGAAGATACTTTACGTATTTGGTATATTTCAAAACAAGAAGAGACAGATTCACAGCTGCATTTTTACGATGGTAAATATCGTATTGAAGATATCAGCGAGTCAGAAGTTGCAAGCTGGAATAAACCAAGTGAATACGCGTTAGCATTACCAACAGTAAACCGCTTATTACCTGAAAGCTTTGCAATTAAAACAGCTGAGTTTAAACAACAAGCGCACCCTGAACTCGTATTTGATCAGCAAGGCGTTAAAGTTTGGCGTCAAGCAAGTCAGCAGTTTGCTGAGCAGCCTAAAGGTCTTGTTGAAGTTTATATTAATACGCCAGATGCCCTTGTGAATGTAAAATCACAGGTTCTTTACTCAATTTGGGCTGATCTTTATAACTTACAACAAAGTAAATTAAGCACAGAAGCCGCTGTTGCAGGTATGAGTTTAGGGTTACAGCCAAGTAATGGCCTTGTGTTATCGCTTAGTGGTTTCACTGATAAACAAGATGTCCTTTTAGCTCAGGCGCTTGAAAATCTAACCTTAGAGGTGTCTGAAGAAGGTTTTGCCCAAGCAATCGATCGTTTTAAGCGTGATTTACTAAATCAGCAAAAACAGTTCCCGTTCTATCAAGCATTCGGTGAGTACTCTAAGCTTACTCGTAGTGGTAAATTTGATACCGAAACCTTGATTGCTGCGGCAGATGCGCTTACCTTAGCTGATTTTACGGCTATTAAGCAATCAACACTTGCTGCCAATGACTTACGCGTATTCACGTTTGGTAACTACAACCAAAATGATGTTGACGCTATTGCGAGTAAACTAACCGCTATTTTACCAAAAGGTCATAAAGCGACCGAGTTTGCTAGAAGTAAAGCCTGGTTGCCTCAGCCTGGTGAGCGTATCGTTTTACAAAAAGATATTGATGTAGCTGATGTAGCAATCATTGACATGGTTGTTCACCCAACCCCTGGCTATAAACAACAAGCACAGGCACAAATTTTACAAAGCCACTTTAGAACCGTAGCGTTTGATAAGTTACGTACTGAAGAGCAACTTGCTTATGCGGTTGGTGCGTTAGCGCGTCCAATCGAAGATTATTCTGCATTAGGTCTTTACATTCAAACACCGGTTAAAGGTCCTAAAGAGATGCAGGCGCGCTTTGATGAGTTTAAAAAGCAATACGCAGTTGAGCTTGATAACATGACAGAAGAAACATTTGCACAACTTAAAAATGCAACGCTTGTATCTTTAAAAGAGCAACCTAAGAATTTAAGTGATGAAATGTCGCCACTTATTACAGACTGGTATCGTGAGAACTTTAAGTTTGACTCTAAAGAAAAGCTTATCGCTGAAGTTGAAAAAGTAACCTTGGCTGATCTGAAAGATTATTACAAGAAAACGATGCTCAATAGTGAAGCTGCGCGTTTAAACATTCAAATGCGTGGTAGTAAGTTTGCAGACAAGCCATTTGCAGATCTGAAAAGCCAAACAAAAGTTGAAAACTTAGAAAGTTTTTACAAAGGCATTAAATTCCAAAACTAATTTAATAGTTGATAAACAAAAGCCCAAGCTATTGCTTGGGCTTTTTGATTTATGCGATAAGCAAAAATCCTATAAATGCAGCCGTTGCAGCAAGTAAGGTATAAGGCAGTTGCGTGATAGCATGGCTGACTAAATCACACCCTGAGCCTTGTGCAGCAAGTACGGTGGAATCTGAATAGAAGCACGCTTGACTACCAAATGACGACGCCGATAACAAAGCACCAATCACTAAAGGAATATTGGCATCAATTGCGTAAGCCAGTGGCATTACAATAGGAATAGTTACTGCGAAAATCCCCCAGCTTGAACCCGTTGCAAAAGCAAGGACTGCCATTGCTAAAAACACCACGGCTGGTAAGTACTGTGCTGTCATATAAGGGCTCAAGGTATTAATGACATATTGCGGAAGCATTAATTGGTCACACACATCTTTAAATATAAATGCTGCAACCACAGTCCCAATAGCGGGTATCATGCTTTTAAAACCATCGAGCATACGCTCAACGAGTTCTGACAATGTCATCAACTTTTGTAACATATAAAAAGGCAAAACAACGGTAAAGGTTGCCAGCAGCCCTTTATAGACGTCAATGTCAAAGTAAACAGTAAACGTAACAAGTAAAACTATAGGTACTAAAAAGTTATAGAGTTTGCCGTTTGAAGCGGCTGTTTCAAAGTTTTCTTCTGCTGCTTTTACTGCGTATTCATCCGCTGTTTGAACATCTGTGTACTGGCTATTTGATATTTCGATTTGATTATTCATGGCACGTAGTTGTGCTTTTTTCATCGGACCAAAAGCAGGAATGACATTTAAGCTAACTAGTAATACCACAATGACTGCAAACCAAGCATATAACATGTAAGGTATTGCTTGGATATATACAGCAATACCTTGACCTTCTGGTGCAACATTATTATCAACTAACAAGCCACCAAAAAAAACGGCCCATGTAGAGAGTGGTACAAGCACACAAATAGGCGCAGCCGTTGAGTCAACAACATAAGCGAGCATTTCGCGGCTAATTTTAAACTTATCGGTGATACGCTTCATAGTTTCACCGACGGTTAATGCATTTAGGTAATCATCGATAAAAATAATTACACCTAGCACAAAGGTCATTACTAACGATGAACGCTGGCCTTTGGCAAATTTTAACGCTAATTCGGCGAATGCACTTGCACCCCCGGTTCTCACTAATAAAGCGATTAATGCACCAAATCCACCACAGACTAGAATTAGCCAGGCAATGGTTTCGTCTTGCATTACTTTTAATGAAATATCAGCAAAATTGGCTAACACAGCGGTCGGACCTAGCATGACTAAACCAAATAAAGCACCAATCAGTAAAGATAAAATAGGGCGGCGTAAAAATACGGCCAAAACCACCACCAATACTGGCGGTAGTAAACTTAACGCAGAAGGTTCTTGCATTATAATTTTCACACAGTTAAGCAATCGAGATTGCTTAGAGAAATCAAAAGTCTATTGACTCAATTAACTGCTTTACGCGAACACACTTTTATGGACCCTTTAGGGAAAGTGCCTGCGTTGGCTGGCGCCAGACAGTATAGAGGGTATACTGCTTTTGTTTTGCCCAAAACATCGCAAGAAAAATAATCCTGAATATTAATTTAGTCAATAACAATTTTAATTGCGATGATAATTATTTTACACTCATCTATAACGTCACTTTTTATTAATTGAGCAAAGGGATTATGGCATTTTCAGATACTTACAGACTCAGTAGCCATGCGGTTATCACCAACAACCAAGGTCAGGTGTTATTACTAAAAGCTGATTACGGTCAAAAAAGTTGGGGGCTACCTGGCGGCGCTTTAGATAAAGGTGAAACCATTCATCGAGCGTTACTTCGCGAATGCCAAGAAGAACTTAATTGTGATGTAGATATCGCTTATTTAAGTGGCGTTTATTATCACACAGCATTTAACTCTCATGCGTTTATTTTTCGTGCTCATATGGCTGAGGACGCTGAGATAATGTTGAGCGATGAGCACACAGAGTATGGCTATTTCGATATTGACGAGTTATCTAAAGTACAAAAAGAGCGGGTTCTTGACTGCCTTAATTTTACCAATGTTGTCGTGAGTAAGGTGTTTTAATAAATGTTAGATATATATTTACGTGCCGGGCAGCCTGATGATGCCGCGTTTATCGTTGAGCTTTTAAACCAAGCAACATTTTTAGAGCACATAGGTAATAAAAACATTAATACGCCCGCACAAGCTGAGCATTATATTCAACAAACGTTTATAAATAGCCACCAGCAATTTGGCTTTGGCAGTTATATTGTTTGTTTAGCTGATGATACACCGGTTGGAATGGTGGGGCTCTTTCAGCGCGATGCGTTAGCTATTCCCGATTTAGGATTTGCCTTGTTAGCTAACTATGAAGGTAAGGGTATTATTACATCTGCTGCTAGGTTATTGATGGTAAAAAAACACGTATTAGAGCTTGGTGTACTTGCAGCAATAACCTCACCAACAAATATTGGCTCACAAAAGGTGTTACAGAAACTTGGCTTTGAGTTCATAGGCGATGTCATCATTAACGATGACAATCAGCCTCTAAAACTCTTTTTAAAGAGTAAGCTTTGATACTTCGTTTGCAACTTGTTTGTTTACCTTTAACCATGTTGACTCAAGTGTCGCGACAAGCCCTTCGTAATCACTTGCTTGTAATGGTGTAAGCTCATTGAAGTAATTAACCGCTTTTAACTTTCGGCCCGACTCAGGGTTTGTATAGTACAAACGCCAAAGCCCTGCAATGTTGGCATTGCCTTGCTCATCGCCATTAAAGTGATGTAGCTCATATTCTAATTCATAATAGCTTTGTTGATCTAAATCGGTGATCACCGGTAAACCTTTTATTACCATCCAATTATCAAGGTCAGTGTAAAGCTGTTGATGGGCACTGGCGGTTAACATTAAATCCGGTGATTCACTCCATAAATGGTAGTTAGCAGCATTGACTCGGTTGTTGTCGAGTACCATAGCAATACCGCGATTATTAAGCGCACCACGTAATTGTACTGTGTTGATCCTTAGCTGAGCTTGCGTATTTTCAGCTAACCGCTGCATATTCACGATTGGCTGCGAGAATTGATAATACTCAATAGTTGAGAATGACGTCTGACTGCAGGCCGAAAGTAACAGCACTGCTGCGATTGAAACACAGCGTTTATAGTTCATTATTGTTTCCTCGGCGTTGGATCTGCGGGTAGTTCTTTATCAAATATCAACATATTAGGTTGCTGGTTCAAGCCACGTGTAAGTGGTTGTAGCTCTTCACTTAAACGTTTAAATTCGGACAAGGTAGTTTGTAACTGCTGATGGAAAGCCGAACCTTGTTCGTAACTTGCCATGGTTTTTTCAAATTGTTTCATGGTTTTATCGAACTGTTGCATGCTTTTAGTCATTTCTGCAAAGTTGCGATTTATATCACCGGGTAAATCTTGGGTATCTTGTTTATTGATCAATTCTCGCATGTCATGAGCAAGTTCTTGGTACTCAGAAAACGTAGTTTGCATTTGTGCCAAGCTGTCTTCTATCTTAAGGTTGTTCACTTTATTTAACACATCGGATACTTGGTCAGCTATGACCGTAATACCACTCGATACACTTGGGAATACGGTATAATCTGCTATAGTCTTTAATTCGGCAGGTTCCGCGTTATCATAAATGTCTAAGTCAACGTATACAGCGCCGGTAAGTAAGTTACCTGGCTTTAAAGAGGCTCTAAGGCCATTTTTAATCCAGCTATCTAAGCTTGAATGCCAAAACTCGCGTGCAGCTGTACTGTCGTGGTAAAGACGACCATATTCAATTTTAATAAGGGCAGGTACTGCGGTATTGTCAGTTCTAAAGTGTGCAGGCTTGCCGTCGATCATGACACTTGCTGGTGCTTCAACCACACTACCAATACGCATACCACGGTATTCAACAGGTGCCCCAGCTCTTAACCCGCGAATTGATTGCTCAAAATCGATTAAGTAATAATCAAAGTCATAAAAGCGCTCTTCTAACGCGGCTTTATAACTATTACTTAATGAAAAACTGTGTCCATTAGTGGCGACTTCACCAGGAGATTGCTGCTCAGGTATACCTACAGAAATTCCACCTTTAAGTAACTTACTTAATGAACCTGTATTTACATTAATTCCATCAGCTGATAGGTCTATTTCGATACCTGAGTTCACCCAAAATATAGAATTTAAGGTAATTAAATTTTGATAAGGCTCATTAATGAAAATGCCATATTTCATGGCCTGATTTTTCCAGTCAAAGGTTGCAGTTTCTATTTGGCCAATTTTGTAATCTTTGAAATAAATACCCGTACTTACATCAAGTACTTCAGCGTTATAGCTAAGCAGTGTGAAACGACCACCTTTAACATCATTGCCAATTAATGCGGGTTCATCCTGAAGTTCAAACTTATCCGCTAGCTTCTTGCTTTCACCCGGTGCAAATTCTAAGTATACGCCTGAGAGCAGAGTGCTCATTCCAGTAATACCTGTATCATCAATTCGTGGTTTAACGACCCAAATTTTTGCATCGTCAGTTAATAGGTCATCATAGTGTTTATCGATTTGAGCTCTTGCAATTACACTATTTTGCTGATCTGACAGACGTACATGATTAATTTGGCCGATTTTTACACTACGTACTTTTATTTCAGTTTTGCCAGCAACGATACCTTCTGCATGAGGCATTTTTATAAAGATAGTGGTGCCTTTATTTGCCTGATACTGGTATAACATCCATGCGCCTATTAGTAGGGCAATTAACGGAATTATCCATATAGCCGAAATATTTGGCGCTGATTTTATTTTAGCGTTTTTGCTCATGCCAGAGTCTCTTGTTTTACTTTCTTTAAATTAGTAGGGCTGTCCCACAGTAAGCGTGGATCAAATGCATGGGCTGCCAACATTTGGCAAATTACCATAGTGGTAAAAAATATTGTGCCGATGCCTGGTGTCACAGACATTAAATTTCCTAGTTGTACTAAGGCTACTAGAATCGCGACAACAAATACATCAATCATTGACCATTTACCTATAAATTCAGTTAATTGGTAGATACGTGTATAGCCTTTTGTTTGTCTATTTGCAGGCTTCATCACCATATAGCATAAAAAACTTAAGATTAGCGCTTTGGCAAGGGGAACAACCACACTGGCCAAAAATATGATCATGGCTATTGGATAAGAACCACTATTCCACAAAATCATCACACCACCAATAATCGTAGAAGGCATTTCATCACCTAGGCTGGTGGTATACATAATTGGGTAGATGTTGGCTGGGATGTAGCAAGCGACAGATGTGATCAACCAAGCAAACGCTTTTTGTACACTATAAGGATTGCGGGTAAAGGTTTTAGTGTCACATCGCGAGCAAATTTCAGTATTACATAATTGGCCACAAACATGACAAGCACGCAGTCCTTGATCGATAGCTCGTGTGTTTGCAATTGTTTGATCTATATATGCGGGCTCTCTTAATTGCTTCCAAAGATAGTGTTTATTTAATTTCGCCATGGTTGCTACATATAGAACCACAAATGCCACATAGGACCAAAAGCTTACACCAAATTCAATGTCTGCCATTGACATTATTTTCACCATGCTGACCATCACCCCGATTAAGAAAATCTCGGACATGATCCAAGGCTCTAAAGCAAAGGTGGTTTTTAACAATCTTTTGCCCCACAAATAAGGTAGTACTTTTAATACACCTAAATGTAGCGGAATAATCAATAGTAATAACAACATAGGTAAGCCTATGATGCTTATGTCAATAAATAGACCCAAAAAATCGTTATCGTAATTGAATAAAATACGCGCAGCATCAGGAAGCGTAATGGTTTGTGTAATACCGCTACTCGTGAAAGATAAAAAAGGATAAAACATACTGCTTAAAAGCATGACTATTGCGCTTAAGCTCAATGCGACCACTGTACTGTCTTGGCAGGCTTGTGATGTTGATAACTTAGTATTGCAATGTGGGCAAAGCGCTACTTGTTTTGCATTTAAATGTGGGATCTCAACGACCAGATCACAACTAGGGCAGGCTGTTTGCAAACTTAGGGTCTCATAAACAAGAACTTAGTTAAGTTTGCACCAAATACTGCATAAATACAAATGCAGCATTGTTTAATATAAGCTAATATTTGTACAAAGCGATTACGCTTTTTAATACATTTAATTCATTATGGTGATTAGTGAAGCAATTATTTACCCTTTTAATGTTGTTTATTAGTGTTAAAGGTGAGTGTTTATCTGAGCCAAATATACAACAACCTATTGTTGTTGCTGCAAGCGCCTCTTTACCTCCTTATGTTATCGAAGATACCAATAGCGGTATCCAACTTGAAATTTTAAAAGCAGCTTTTAAGTCACAAGGCATCTCTAATATTCATATCCATTACATGTCTAATAAACGTGCAGAGCAACAGCTTATGCAGGGAGAGGTTGATATTGCATTAAACTTTCCTCCAGTTCTCACTCCACATGTTTATAAAAGTGATGAACTACTGCGCTATCAAAATGTCGCGGTCAGCCTTGCTAATAGAGATTTAAAAATTAGCACTATCTATGATTTAGCAGGTAAAAGTGTACTTGCCTTTCAGAACGCAACTAATTTTATTGAAGCACCTTTTAAATCGGTTACCAATATTTTACGCTCTTACGAAGAAGTGGTTAACCAAAAAGCGCAAGTTGATCACCTTATGAAGGGCTGGGTTGATGTTATTATTCTAGAGCGCCGGGTGTTTTTATATTATTTAGAAAAATATAAACAAAGCGCTGAGGTAAAACCTTTTATTGTGCATGCAATCTTTAAAGAAGCACCAAGACCTGCGTTTTTTTACAGTAAAACGTTAAAAAACACGTTTAATTTGGGTCTTGGTGAGATCATAGAATCAGGCGAATACCAAGCAATTATTCGCCTTGATGGTACTGAGTACGCGCAGCTTTCAGAGCCAGAGTTACGCGAATAACGCAACAGTTTGGCGGCTCAATGCAATTAGCTTACCGTCTTCACTCCAAATACAGCCATCTTCAAGACCATAGCCATCTTTACTATGATGGGTAACAGCCTCGTAGCCAATCCAAGCATCATGGGCAATTGCAGGTTCTTCTACAAATTCTATGTACCATGACATACTACTTGCTGGTGCAGGTTGCTTGTACATTTGTAATAGAGTCGGTGGCCATGCATCTGTTAGGGCTATGATATGCGCTTCACTCATTTGCTCTGGTACATGTTTGAATTTCATCCAACCACCTAAATGTGAGGTGTCTGCTCCAGAGAAAGGCATATTGCCGTCTTGCAAACACAGTGCAACGTGCTGGAAAAATGCCGGCATCACGCCTTCTTTATAAGGTAGGGTAAAACGTTCATCAACGGGTTTTAGCTGCATGGTTTTAGTGACATCTACTTGTACACTTGATTGACGCTCAGCCCCAAAACAGGCTTGTGTAATAACACAAACATCGCCATTTTGAATCACTTTTGCCAGTACCTGCGCACTGTTTTTTCCTTCACGTAAGACTTCAACGTCGATTGAAAAATCATTGTCAGCGATTAACGGGCCAACAAAGTTAGTACTTAAAGATAATAAACGGCGAGAGCTATCGATATGCTGCCGTATAGCTTGATATAATAAAGCTGCAGATAATCCACCAAACGCTGTGCGGCCTTGGCACCAGTTTTCTGGAAACTGCATTACTTTTGTTTTGTCTTTACCAAGTTCAGCTGCCATGGCGAGTAATTGATCAAAATGCATAATTTTCCTTAACGTTTATTGTTATGGTTTAGGTTATAGCACAGCCAAAGTCATCAGACCAGTTTGTTTATTCCGCAATAGGCGTACAAATACAGTGCTTTTTGAGGAAAAAACATGCATTTCAAAAAAAATTTCAAAAAAAAGTAAAATTTTTCATTTTTATAGTTGAATTCAGTTTCCTGCATCCCTATTTACTAGTCATCGAACGTATTAACGAATTTTGAAGTTGGAGAAGATTCATGGGTAGAATTATTGGAATCGATTTAGGTACTACTAACTCTTGTGTAGCAGTACTAGACGGTGATAAAGCACGCGTTATCGAAAACGCGGAAGGCGATCGCACAACACCATCGATCATTGCATACACGCAAGACGGTGAAACATTAGTTGGTCAACCTGCAAAACGCCAAGCAGTAACTAACCCAACTAACACATTATTTGCAATCAAGCGTTTAATTGGTCGTCGTTTTGAAGACGAAGAAGTACAACGTGATATCGGTATCATGCCTTTTAAAATTGTAAAAGCTGATAACGGTGATGCATGGGTTGAAGCGCGTGGCGAGAAACGTGCTGCACCACAAATTTCAGCAGAAGTGCTGAAAAAAATGAAGAAAACAGCAGAAGACTTCCTAGGTGAAGCGGTTACTGAAGCAGTAATTACAGTACCTGCATACTTCAATGACTCACAACGTCAAGCGACTAAAGATGCTGGTCGTATTGCTGGTCTTGAAGTTAAACGTATCATCAATGAGCCAACTGCCGCTGCACTTGCATACGGCATGGACAAAAATAAAGGTGAAAACGTTGTTGCAGTATACGACTTAGGTGGTGGTACTTTCGATATCTCTATCATCGAAATCGACGAAGTTGAAGGCGAGCACACGTTTGAAGTGTTAGCAACTAACGGTGACACTCACTTAGGTGGTGAAGATTTCGATAACCGTGTTATCAACTACTTAGTTGAAGAGTTTAAGAAAGATCAAGGTATAGACCTTAAAAACGACCCGCTTGCAATGCAACGTGTTAAAGAAGCTGCTGAAAAAGCGAAAATTGAACTTTCTTCTGCACAACAAACAGAAGTTAACTTACCGTACGTGACTGCTGACGCAACAGGTCCTAAGCACATGAACGTGAAAGTTACTCGTGCAAAACTTGAGTCACTTGTTGAAGACTTAGTAACTAAGTCAATTGAGCCACTTAAGCGTGCACTAGCTGATGCTGATTTATCAGTAAGCGACGTAAATGACATCATCCTTGTTGGTGGTCAAACACGTATGCCTCTAGTTCAAAAAACAGTTGCAGAGTTCTTTGGTAAAGAGCCACGTAAAGATGTTAACCCTGATGAAGCAGTTGCAGTAGGTGCAGCGATTCAAGGTGGTGTATTAGCTGGTGACGTTAAAGACGTACTTCTACTTGACGTATCTCCGTTATCACTAGGTATCGAGACTATGGGTCAAGTAATGACTGCGCTAATCGAGAAAAATACGACGATTCCTACTAAGAAATCACAAGTTTTCTCAACAGCTGAAGACAACCAATCAGCGGTAACGATTCACGTATTACAAGGTGAGCGTAAGCGTGCAAGCGATAACAAATCACTAGGTCAATTTAACCTAGAAGGTATTCGCCCAGCACAACGTGGTACGCCACAAATCGAAGTAACATTCGACGTAGATGCGGACGGTATCTTACATGTATCTGCTAAAGATAAAGATACAGGTAAAGAGCAGAAGATCACAATCCAAGCTTCTTCAGGTCTAAGCGACGATGAAGTAGAAAAAATGGTTCGTGATGCTGAAGCGCACGCTGAAGAAGATAAGAAATTCGAAGAGCTAGTAGCAACTCGTAACCAAGCTGATGCAATGGTTCACGGTACACGCAAGCAAATCGAAGAAGCGGGTGATGCATTACCTGCAGAAGATAAAGAAGCAATCGAAGCTGCGCTTACTGAGCTAGAAGCGGCGATTAAAGGTGATAACAAAGAAGAGATTGAAGCGAAAACTCAAGCTCTTGCTGAGAAGTCACAAAAGCTAATGGAAATTGCACAAGCTAAAGCACAGCAACAACAAAGTGGTGCGGATGCAGGTGCACAACAATCTTCTGCAAAACAAGACGACGATGTTGTTGATGCAGAGTTCGAAGAAGTGAAAGACGACAAGTAATTGTTTGTTTCGCTTCTGCCTAACGCATTAATGGCTGCTTTGTTTAGCCAATTAAGTTAGGATGAAATGATTGAGGCGCGCCAGCGATTTCGCTTGACGCGCCTTTTGCATGTATATAAACGGTAAAGTCGTTTGACTTACCTTACGCAGTGTAACTGCAGTAAAAAGAGTAGTGTGATAGATATGTCAAAAAGCGATTATTATGAAGTTCTCGGCGTGAGCAAAGATGCCAGCGAACGAGACATAAAAAAAGCGTATAAGCGCTTAGCGATGAAATATCATCCAGACCGTACCGCAGGCGATAAAGAACTTGAGTCTAAATTCAAGGAAGTAAAAGAAGCCTACGAAGTACTAACTGATGACCAAAAACGTCAGATGTATGATCAATATGGTCACGCAGCCTTTGAACAAGGTGGTGGCGGTCATGGCGGTGGCTTCGGCGGCGGTCATGGTGATTTTGGTGATATTTTCGGTGATGTGTTTGGAGATATCTTTGGTGGTGGCGGTGGTCGTCGTCAATCGCGTCAACAACGTGGTTCGGACTTACGTTACAACATGGATTTAAGCCTTGAAGAGGCCGTTCGTGGTAAAGATGTCGAAATTAAAGTACCAACCTGGGTTAGCTGTAAGCCATGTGATGGTAGCGGTGCAAAAGCGGGTTCTAAACCAAAAACATGTACTACCTGTCATGGTGCAGGCCAAGTACAAATGCGCCAAGGTTTCTTCGCGGTTCAGCAAACATGCCCTACGTGTCAGGGCACAGGTCAAATTATTTCTGATCCATGTGATAGCTGTCATGGTCAAGGTCGCGTAGAAAAAACTAAGACCTTATCAGTGAAGATCCCAGCGGGTGTTGATACAGGTGACCGTATTCGTCTATCAGGCGAAGGTGAAGCGGGCATGCATGGTGCACCAGCAGGTGATTTATACGTTCAGGTTTCTGTTCGTGAACACCCGATTTTCCAACGTGATGGTAATAATCTGTATTGTGAAGTTCCAATTAGCTTTACGACAGCAGCACTGGGTGGCGAAATTGAAGTGCCGACACTGGATGGTCGTGCAAAACTGAAGATCCCATCAGAAAGCCAAACGGGCAAGATGTTCCGTATGCGTGGTAAAGGTGTTAAGTCTGTACGTAGTGGCGCTCAAGGTGACTTGATCTGTAAAGTGGTTATTGAAACGCCAGTGAATCTAAATGACCGTCAACGTGAATTGCTTGAAGAGCTTGAGCAAAGCATGGGTAAAGATGGCTCTAAAAACCGTCCAAAAGAAAAAGGTTTCTTTGATGGTGTGAAGAAATTCTTCGATGACCTAACTAAGTAACTTCTAGTTAAGTAACTTGAGTTCGAGAATAAAAAGGCGCTGATAAGCGCCTTTTTTATTCCTTAATGATCTAAGAATAGGTAGTTTTGCCAACTTTTCATTCTGATCAATACTTTACGCATCACTGATACGTGTTCGAAGTGCTCTGAATAAACTGCAACTTCTGTGCTTGTTCCTTGTGGCAGGTGATATTCACTCATGTCGTCTGTGATTTTTAAGGTGACAATTGCGCGCCCTTGACGAGCAAAAAACTCAGTGCCCATCAGTGTGCCTTGTGCTTGCACTTGCCCTTCGCCAATCGCAGGTAATACATCGATTACTTCGCCTGCAAAGGTTTTGCCAGGAATAGCTTTAAAGATAAAGTCTGCTTTGTAGCCTGGTTCGAGTCTTAATAGTGAATTTTGTCTAAATGCAGCGACGTAAACGGTATCTTCTTTGTGCACAAAGGTCATTACTGGGCGTAATGGCATAGGGACTGCAATCATCCCAGGGCGTAATGTTAGTTGTGTTACATAGCCATCGGTAGGTGCATAAACGTTTGTGCTGTCTAAGTTAAATTGAGCTTGCTCTAAATTAGCGCGAGCTGCGGCAATTTTAGTTTGTTCGCCGTTTATTTCAGACTCAAATGCTAGTTTTTGACGTAACTCTTCGGCCTGTGCTGCTTCGTAACTTGCCTTTGCTGCTAAGTATACACCTAATTTATTATCAACTTGGCCTTTTGAGTAAGCACCGCTTTTTGCGCCTTTTTCATAACGTTCGTACTCTTTCTTGCTACGATCATATTCAGCTTTAGCCATTAGGGCACTGGCTTGTGCTGATTTATAGCTCGCTTCTAAACCGAGCACTGACTGTTTTGCATCCTGCAAAGCGGCAATCGCTTGATTTAGTTTGGCTCGATATAAGGTATCGTCTATGCGAAACAATAAGTCACCTTTTTTAACCGGCTGATTTGGCTTTACTGCAACCTCTTCAACGGTACCACGTACATTTGGCACAATGGGTGTTGTGACATAGGCACTGCTGGCCATATTTGAATGTGGATGATTGTAGTTCATTAATAGGATTAAAGCGCCTATCAATACCACACCACCGAGTACCGCGGTGGGTACTGTCCATTTATTAAGTGGGATTTTAAACACTTTAAAGATACCAATGCACAATGCGGTATAAGTGAGTATTAATAACAAATCCATAGTCTATTTCTCTTTATTATTCGATTGAGCATTTATTTGTGCTTGTAGTGCTGCAACCGTGGCTGTCAGGCTAGCTACTTTTTCTGCTAAGTCTTCTTGTTCCTTTTGAATTTGGTTAAACCCCCAGCCACGGTCATCACGCCATAATGTCGCCCAAACCCATAAAAATGGCCACAGCACATGTAGGGTAAACAGGCTAACCCAGCCTGCATAATGGATGGCATCTTGGTGAGGGTGATTACGTTTTTTGGCAATTTCGTAGGGAATATCGTGAATGGCAATAACACCATAAAATATTACTACCGTTACAAACACTAGCATGACCAGTGCAAAGTAGTCTAAAAACATCTATCTTCCTTTGTTAAATTAATACCTAATTTATAATACGTTAAATTGACCCTATTCCTAATCGGCATTTTCAGATTTAATCTAATACAACATAATAGGCAGAATCATCAAGACATCTGCACAATGTTACATCATCAGAGAATACCGTTTTTTGAATCTTCCCTTTATTTAGACCAAGTGTTTGACATTTATTTTGGCAATCAATAAAGGAGTTCCACGCTAAGTATTCGTTGCAGATAAAATTAATCGTATACAACAGGGTGATTATGATAAGTAACTGCTTAACCAGATATAGGCCATTAGCTCTAGACATGTTCATTACCTTGCGTAGTGTCTATCACTTAAGTGTAGTTCATTTTACTTAAATTAGTACGATTGTAGGCTTTGATTAATTGCTTTTAGACTACCGTTCACGTTATGTTTTTTATCGTTCAGCATTCAGTATTTGGAAGAAGTAATGACACCGGCTATTAATTTATTACAAAAGAAAGGTATTAATTTTGATGTGCTCAGCTATCAACATGATCCTTCAAAGCAACAGTTTGGTCTTGAAGCGGTTGAGAAGCTAAAGCTCCCTGCTGAGCAAGTATTTAAAACTTTAGTACTTGAAGATACTGAGCATCAGCTTTTGGTTGCTATTGTGCCAGTGAGCCAGCAAGTTAACTTGAAAATGCTAGCAAAGGCGGCAAAGGTTAAAAAAGTGCAGATGGCTCCACAACAAAAAGTCGAAAACACGACTGGTTATATTTTAGGGGGGGTGAGTCCGCTAGGTCAGAAAAAGCGCCTTAATACCTATGTGCATCAATCTGCAGATAGCTTTGACGTGATGTATGTTTCAGCTGGTAAGCGAGGTCTTGAGATTGCATTGGCCCCTAAGGATTTATGTAGTTTATTAAATGCTAAGCAGGCAGACTTTTAACAATGTATTTTCGGTAGGTTATGCCAGCGGGTTGTGTAATGAGGCGATAAGTAAGCGCGTTTCATATGCCAACGGGTCGTAGGAGTTTCGCTGGCTATGGCAAGGGTACCCACGCCATAACGGGTGTTAATGCTATCAAGACACTGCATCAGTTTAGGGTTATCGATAGGTGCTTGAAACAAATCAGGTTGCTGAAACATGTGGCTCGATAACTCTAGGGCACCTACACCACATTTATAAAATCGCACCCCTGGTTTATAAAGATGATCAAATACCTCGCTGATAGCATTGGCAAACACACAACTATCGGCGGTGGCTACACTAAACTCATAAATATAGGACTTTTTATAATAGCCATCTTGATGAGGAGAGCTGGCCACAAACATTAATAAGCGTTGAGTGTGTGAGCCTTGCGCACGTAGTTTTCTTGCCACAATGACACAATGATTGATCAGTGCCGTTTTTAGCGCGGTGGCGTCAGTGATACGCTCTCCAAAACTACGGGTCGAAAAAACCTCTTTTTTGTCTTGGCGTACTTCATCCCAGGCTAAGCAGCTTTTTCCGCGTAACTCGTTCACTGTGCGCTCTAATACAATACTAAACAGGCGTTTCATTTTTCGTGGATCTTGCTCGGCTAAATCAAAAGCCGTATTGATATTCATTGCTTTGAGTTTTTTAGCTAAGCGTCGACCAACGCCCCAAACATCTTGTACGTCCATGGCTTTTAAAATGGTTATCCGTGAAGCTTCTGAGTCAATCACTGCAACGCCATCAAAGCCGGGGAGTTTTTTAGCTGCATGATTGGCGGCTTTGGCAAGGGTGGCTGTTGGGCCAAATCCAACCCCAACAGGTAGCTTTGTTTCGCGCCATACGGTACGGCGAATATCATGGCCATAACGATGCCAATCGTGAATAAGCTTATTGAAACCAGTAAAGTTTAAAAATGATTCATCAATAGAATATATGTGCTGATTATCGCAAAAGCGGCCAATCACGTTCATCATTCGCTCGCTTAAATCCGCATACAGCTCATAGTTAGATGAGCGGATCACCACTTGGTTATCTTCGAGTATTTTCTTTACTTGAAAATAAGGCTGAAATTTTGGAATAGCCAGCTTTCGTGCAATAGGGCACACGGCACAAATACAGCCATCGTTGTTGGTGAGCACCACAACCGGTTTACTACGAATAGCCGGATCAAATACTTTTTCGGCGCTGGCATAAAAGGCCACAGCATCGACTAAGGCGTACATGCTAACAGCTCTTTACTACTGCGATGTAAGCGAATTGAGCGAGTAACCACGCCTTCTAACTGAAACTCATCCGATTGGCGTAGTTGCACCGCGGGGTATTTAGGCGAGGCTGATAATAACTGAGCATTGTGTTTATCTAATAGCTTACAAACAAATAAACCATTTAGATTCGCGACAATGACATCGCCATTTTTAACATCTTCGGCGCGATCAACCAGTAATAAGTCACCATCAAAAATCCCCACACCTTGCATTGATTCGCCAGAGGCAATACCAATAAATGTTGCATCAGGGTGTTTAATCAATAGCTGATCTAATGATAAGCCTAGCTCTTTGTATTGTGCTGCCGGTGATTCAAAACCACATACGCCAGCTTCGATATAAATAGGAATAACACGCATAATAAAACCACTATACTGTACATTTATACAGTATAGTGGTTTGTGGTTATCTTGCCAATAAGATCACGGCGTGTTGTGATTGATATTTTCGATCATAGTTGTGGCAATAGCGATGAAATCACGTACTTGCTGATCAGTTAAACCGTGGCAAAGTTTGGCATCAACCTCTTGCTCTGCAACTTCTAAGCGCGAGAACAGGGCGTTACCTTGATCAGTAAACGATAAAATTAAACAGCGTTTGTCATTTTCGTCGGCACATTTAGAAACCAGTTCAAGCTTTATAAGCTCTTTTACTAAGCGTGCTATTTGTGCTTTATCACGCCCTGTTTTGGTAACAATATCATTGGCGGTACAGTGCTGTGTTTCGGCAATGATATGTAAACAGCGTACATGCAGCGCATTAAGGCCAAGCTCGTTGGCGTTAATGGCTTCGCGTACAGTGACACGGTAACTTTGTGCCAGTGTAAATAAAGCAGAAGAAAGCGAGGTTTGTGGCATGGTTCACCTAAGTTCAGTTGGTGGATTTAGTTGACAAAGTCAATTAAAAGCGTATAGTTGACTATATCAACTATTGGGGCGTTGTGCAATTTAACCAGCTAGGAGACCAAGATGGCTAGAAAAGTTCGTCGTGCAAACGTATTAAGTACTACACGTATTTCCCCGCATCTACAAAGAATTGTTGTTGGCTCAGACGAGTTTGCTGACTTCCCGCAAGATGCAAAAGGTGCGTACGTAAAGGTATTGCTCCCGCATGCCGGTGAATCTAAGGTTGAACTTGATTTACACGCTGAGCATCCTGCATTAATGCGCTCTTACACTATTCGTGATATCAACCCTGTTAACGGTGCAATTACCCTCGATTTTGTGGTTAACCAACATCAAGGTGTGGCAACCAACTGGGCACAAAATGCGTGTGTAGGCGACGAGGTCGGTATAGCAGGCCCGGGCCCTAAAAAACTCACTGATTTTACGCAAACACATTATTTAATGCTGGCAGATTTAACCTCTGTCAATGCAATCAATGGCTACTTACAAGCCCTGCCACAAGATGCCACTGTCGATGTCATTATTCATGTTGCTGATAAAGCCGACATCATTGAGCTTGAGCAAATTGAAGCACACAGCCAACATAGTGTTGAATGGCTAGTTACAGATGAGCCAGAAACTGATCTACTCGACCAAGTAACTCGCTTATGCGCAGGTTATAACGCGCAACCTATGGTGTTTATGGCGCTAGAAGCAAATTTGGTGAAGGCAATTCGCCGTTTAATTACAAGCAGTTTTGAAATTGATCGTGAACACATTGTTGCATCGGCCTATTGGAAGCGTGGTATCGATGCTGATGGCCTAAAGGTGGAAAAACAGCAACAAAGCCGTGCCTAATTAGCATTTGAAAAAAAGCCATTCGCTCTCATTAACTAATTATAAAGAGTTAAACTTTGGAGAGCGAATGTCAGATCTTAGCAACACACCTTTTTCATTGCTTGAATTGAGCCCAATGAAAGAGCACGAAACCGTTTCGCAAACACTAGCAAATAGCGTTACCTATGCACAAACAGCCGACAAACTGGGTTTTAATCGGTTTTGGATGGCAGAGCATCATAATATGCGCGGTATCGTGTGTGCCGCAACTTCAGTACTGATAGGTCATATCGCAGGTAAAACTCAGAATATCCGCGTAGGTGCGGGTGGAGTGATGTTACCTAACCACCCACCGCTGGTGGTTGCTGAGCAATTTGGCACCCTAGAGAGTTTATACCCCGGTCGCATTGATTTAGGGCTAGGCCGAGCCCCAGGTAGTGACCCAATTACCAGCCGTGCTTTGCGCCGTGATGAACAACGCGCTGAGCACTTCAATGATGAAGTAACGGAGCTGCAAGCTTTACTTGGCCCATATAAAGGTGATTCTCCAGTACGCGCAATCCCAGGTGAAGACACTAATGTGCCAATCTGGTTACTGGGCTCAAGTCTTTATAGTGCTGGACTTGCGGCAAAAAAAGGTTTGCCATATGCATTTGCTGGGCATTTTGCGCCACGCTTTGTTGAAGATGCCATTGCATTGTATCGCAGAGAATTTCAACCATCTGAGGTATTAGATAAGCCATACGTCATGCTTGGTTTACCCGTTGTTGCCGCTGACACCGACGAACAAGCACAGTTTTTAGCAACCACAGCGAAACAACGTATCTTAGCACTTATGCGCGGCAAGCCACTTTGGCTTAAAGAACCTGTTGCAACAATGGAAGGGTTGTGGACAGCGCAAGAAAAAATGCAAGTAGAAAACTTTTTAGGACTTTCTGTTGTGGGCGGTCAAGCGAGCGTTAAGCATAAGCTGAGTATGATTAAACAAACGCTACAGGTTGATGAGTTTATTTTTACAAATGACCTGTATGAATTGAGTGACAGACAACATGCGCTGGAAATATTAGCAAGCATCATGCGCTAATACGGTTTAGCAAATAGTGAATGCGTGTAATGAATTTTTATGCGCATTGCTTAAGCCCTGACACTCATTTATCAAACGGTTTTATAGATTAATTCAATTTATATAATCCGTTTTAAGGATTGAATTTAACTTTATACAATACATTTATTAACCATTACCCTAGGAAGGTGCACCGTGAAATCTCAAAAAATTGCCGCAGTAGAACCACAAACAAAAACAGCATTAATCGCTGAGGGTGGTGGGCAACGAGGGATTTTTACCGCAGGTGTACTCGATGCGTGGTTAGAAAATAATTACGATCCATTCGATTTATTCATTGGTACATCAGCAGGCTCACAAAACTTAACAAGTTATTTAGCGCGTCAAAAAGGCTATGCAAAACGTTTGATCAGAGGCCTTTCTCGTCATAAACGTTTTTTCCAACTTGGCCGCGGGCTGTTTGGTAAAAGCATTGTTGACCTTGATTGGTATTTTGATAAAACCAAAGAAGTAAACCGTGCCTTAGATTTTAAAACAGCAACGCAAAATTTAGGTAATCGTGAATTGTTGATCACAACCACTAACGCGGCTGATCGTAAACCCTATTACTTGAGCCCAAATGGTGAAGATACACAATGGTTGGCCTTGTTAAAAGCATCAAGCGCATTACCGTTTTTATATAAAGATGGCGTTAACTTAACGCCTTGGCTAACAACCAAGGCCGCAAATGATGCCATTATTCAAAGCTCTAATACTGATTTAGTCCATGATATGTATTTAGATGGGGGCTTAGCTGCACCTTTACCTGTGAAAGAGGCCTATAATCGTGGTGCTCGTGATATTGTGGTTATTCGTACTGTTGATGAAAACTTTCAAGTGCAATCTGAATGGGTAAATAAGTTAAAATCACTCGTTTGCGTATCGGGTTATTGCCCTAAAACCATTGATTACTTGGTTCAACACGAACAAGCTTATCAAGATGAATTAGATTTCATTGCCAATCCGCCAAGTGATGCCCGTATCACACAAATTTTTGCAGGTGATAAATTACGCAGTAAACTGCTGGGTAGTACAGATTCAGATCTCCGCTATGATCACAAATTAGGCTTAGCGGCAGGTCGTGCCTTTTTACAGCAACAACTGCTAAATTAGTTGGGAGCAGGCTCGGGTAATTAATCCCATTGCCTACTTGAGATATTTGAAAATAGAGTTAAAGTGGTTAGCTATTCACTTTTTGTGATTTTTTATCTATAAGAACAATAAAGGCTTGCCATGTTTAACAGTGCTGTATCGACAATCAATGGTTTTCTTTGGGGAGAAGGCCAAATTCTTATCTATATTCTTCTGTTTGCTGGGATCTGGTTTTCGGTAAGACTAAAAGCGATTCAATTGGTTAAGTTTCGCCATATGTTTAGCCTGTTAAAGTCGAGTAGCAGCACAGATAAAAACTCAATTAGTTCGTTTCAAGCTTTATGTACTGGTCTTTCAGCCCGTGTAGGTACCGGTAACCTTGCAGGGGTTGCCGTTGCTATTTCGTTAGGGGGCAGTGGTGCAATATTTTGGATGTGGGTGATTGCCATTTTGGGCATGGCCACAGGCTTTGCTGAGAGCGTACTTGGGCAAGTTTATAAAGTCAGGGATGCCAATGGCGAGTTTAGGGGCGGGCCTGCTTATTATATTCAACAAGGCTTAGGCAGTAGAGCGCTTGCAGTGTGTTTTGCTTTTTGCTTGTTTCTTGGTTATGGCTTTACGTTTAGTGCCATGCAAACGAATACCATTACCGATGCTCTCAATTACGCATTTGAAATTCCAACACTGTATTCAGGTATTGTGATCACAATACTGGCAGGTTCTATTATTTTAGGTGGCTTTAAAGCAATTGCCCGCTTTGCTGAACGCATTGTGCCAGTTATGGGCATTTTATTTGTACTGGCCGCTATCATAATTACTTTACTAAATATCGGCAAAGTGCCTGCGATGATTGAAGATATTTTACTTTCAGCCTTTGGCTTACAAGAGGCAGGCGCAGGGGCTATGGGCGCAGCAATTAAAAACGGTATTCAGCGAGGGCTGTATTCAAATGAAGCCGGAGCGGGTAGTGTTCCTCATGCATCAGGCTGTGCCTCACCCGTACCAAATCACCCAGTCACTCAAGGCTACATTCAAATGCTAGGGGTGTTTTTTGACACTATTGTGCTGTGTAGTTGTACGGCGGTGATTATTTTATTAGCTGATATTGATATTAGCGGCGAAATGGAAGGAATACGCTTAACTCAATCTGCGATGACAGCGCATATTGCCGCTGGTGGCATTTACTTTGTAGCGGCTGCAATTTGCTTATTTGCGTTTACTTCTGTGGTTGCAAACTATGCCTACGCAGAAAGTAACCTACATTTATTTAAACTAGATAATAAACTCGGCCGTGGAATTTACACCTGTTTATATTTATCAATGATGATTTGGGGCGCATCTGCCACCATTAAACAAGTGTGGGATCTTGCAGACATTGCTTTAGGTTTAATGACAGTGGTGAACGTTATCGCTATCATACGCTTAACGCCAACCATCATATCTGTGACAAAAGACTACCATAGTCAACGTGAAGCAGGCCAAGAACCGAGTTTTGATTCTGAAAAAGTGCAGGTTCAAGGTCAAACAGAACAAGGGATTTGGCGTAAATAAGCTAAAACAATAACGAGAAAAGTAACCATGATAGATATTTATGCAGGGCCAAGTGCTGCAAAAGTAATTCAAGAGCAAGGCCTGTCTGCCGATTTGTTTAATACCTTTTTAGGAGCAAGCGGCGGGCCCAAGTGGTTTACATTATTTGGTTTAGATAAATATCTATTTGGTGAATTTTTTAAAGATCGTACTACGCCTTTAAACTTATTAGGGTCGAGTGCCGGGGCATTTAGATCTGCTTGTTTTGCACAAAATGACCCTGTTGCTGCAATATCTCGATTAGCCAAGTCTTACTCTGAAACACGCTATTCATCGAATAAAGCAAAACCAGAAGAAATAACAGCAAAAGCACGAGAGTTATTAACCACTGTATTTGCTGAAAATGGTATTCACGAAATCATTAACAACCCGATTTTTAAAGCCCACTTTATCGTTGCAAAATCGAATGGCTTTACAGCATCAGAAAACAAAGTGATGCAGTTAATGGGGTTATCTAAAAGCTACTTAGTCAATCGAATGAATAGACGTTTGTTAAGTAAGCAATATGAACGTTATGTATTTCAGCCTGCGGATAGTCAGTTATCTTTTTCCGATAATAATACTTTCAATACCCATACTATTGAGCTAAGCGAAGATAATTTAGCGGATGCGTTACTTGCTTCAGGCTCTATTCCATTAGTGATGCAAGGCATTAAAAATATAACAGGAACACCACCAGGTATGTATCGTGATGGCGGTATTATCGATTATCACTTTGACTTAAGTATTCATAATGACGGGCTCATATTATATCCGCATTTTAATAATAGCCCAAAGGCAGGTTGGTTTGATAAGAGCCTAAAGCGCGGTATTACCCCGAGTAACTATGATAACGTAGTGATGATCACCCCATCAGCGGAATTTGTCGCTTCATTACCTTATGGAAAAATTCCCGATCGTAAAGATTTTACAGAACTTGATGCTGATATACGAATCAAATATTGGCAACAAGTATTCAAAGAAACCGAACGGCTAGCAGAGGCATTTGATACGGTATGTACTAATAAGCACACACCGAAAATAAACCTTATCAAATAATCGTGGTTTTGCTTTAACTACTTAAACTGGCTAATCAAGGATGTTTGTTCTGTCACTTTACTGAGTAATGCTTCACAAAGTTGCTGCGAAGTTTGGCCAAGCTCTTTACAGTCATGAGCAAAATCTTGAGCTGCTGTTATATTTCTTGCGATCGATTGACTTGCCGTTAGCTGTTCTTTTATCGCTTGGGCTACAACACTATTAAGCTCACTTAGCTTGATTGATTGCGCTTTAATATGGTCTAAACTATCGCCACTTTGATGGGCAAGCTTAACACTTTTGGCCGACAAATCTAGTCCGTCATTCATGGCAATTTGTGCTTGTTTCGAAGCGTGGGTAAGTTGATTTAATACATTGCTAATTTCTTCTGTTGATTGCTGAGTTCTAGACGCTAGAGCTCGTACTTCTCCTGCAACTACCGCAAACCCTCTGCCATGCTCACCTGCGCGGGCTGCTTCAATTGCCGCATTTAAAGCAAGTAAATTAGTTTGATCTGCGATGGCATTAATCTCAGAAAGAATTGCCACAATATCTTGATTTCCTTGGATTAAGTTTTCTACATAATTGCTTGCGGCATTGAGTTTTTCGTCAAGTTCACTAATTGAATTTATAGTTTGTCTAACAGCAAGTGAACCGTCTTCTGTTGCTTGATTCGTTAACTCAGCAGTTTGGCTTGATTTCATCGTGCTAGACGAAAGTTCATCAATAGAAGCGGTCATTTGTTCTGTTGCTACAACAATTTGTGAAACTTCGTCAGTTTGTTTATTTAAAAGCTCCGTAACATTATGGCCAGACTCAGCACAATGTTGGGCATTGTAATTAACACCCACACTAACATCATTCACACGGCCAACAACTGCTTTTAGTTTTGCTTTTTGCATCTCAAGTGCAAGATATGCAAAGCCAGATTGATCATTGGTACCAGAATACAGGTAAGCCATTAAGGGGTTATCGTATACTTGTTTTGCTTTACTAATAAGTGCTAAATATTTTTGGCGCCAAAAATACATAAGCCCATTAGCTGATGCTAAAAATAGTACAAGTACACAATTAAAAATATTAAATCCAGCACTGAATAGGGCAGCCAGCGAGCCTAAAAAGCTAATTAGCAACAGGGCACTTATGTAAAGAGTGGCATCATACTTTACTGCTGTAGCATGAGACTTTTGGTTGTTGTTTATTTTTGCATATTCAGCAGTTGCTCTTTGTACAACTTCATCACTCTGTTTGGTTCTGACTGATTGGAATTCAATGATATTACCAGTTTTATCTTTAATAGGCGTTACAAAGGCATTCACCCAGTAGTAATCACCATTTTTACATCGATTTTTAACAGGTCCCATCCAAGATTGACCATTTTTAAGATGGTGCCATAAATCAGCAAAAGCAAGCTTTGGCATATCAGAATGACGAACGAGATTGTGAGGTTTATGCACCATTTCGTCGAGGGAATATCCGGCTATTTTACAAAATTCATCATTGGCATAAGTAATATTGCTATTTAAATCTGTAGTTGATAAGAGGATAGATGATTCAGGAAATTTAACTTCATTGCTATTTATGAGTTGGCTATTCACAGTGCTGGTCACTTTTTTAGAATAATTATAATAGTAAAGTATTGTTTATTACCGATATTATTATTGTGAAATAAACAAGGAAAGTCTTATTTAAATAAGTTTTGTCCTATATCAAGTTACACCTAAGTAATTGATATGGAATTAAGAAAATTCATATTTTTTCGTAAATGCGGAGGAAAACTTTAATTCTAAATAGAATTTAGAATTAAAGTTAAACTATAGAAATTAAAACCTAGGATCACCTTCACATAACTCACCATCATAATCACTATCTAAATCAGTATTTGGACAATGCCTATTGAAAAAATAGGCTTCTTCAATGGATGTCATTTGCTTACAGTATTGTCTGCCATCACATTCGAAATAACTTTCATTAGTAGAGAAGCGTTTTTGTTGTCTCTTATTAAAGCGTGCTTTTAAAGGTGCTATAACACGGCTATTGACTACCTCAGTAATAGATGTACCACCATTATTTGTAACGTAATATTCCCATCCCAAATACAAAAAAATTGTCAGCAAAATAAACTTTCTCATAGGACCTGCTAATATTTATAGTTATAAAGTTTGAAGAAAATGCATGAAATGTTAAAAGAGTGACTCTTCTAGTATTAAAGTATGGATATGCTACTAAGATGAAAATGAAAAGTTAAGTTTAATTAATCATTTATCCATGAAATCTGAATTTTCCTAGGAGGTGTAAGAGGAGGTAACCTAAAAAACTCGAACTACTTCTGATGTGGAACATCAAATGAAAAGATATAAAGTTATCAAAATTAGGTCGTTTATTTTGAATGGGCATTGTGCAAGCAAAGCCAGAGCAGATATACGAGATAGGTTTAAATGCTAAAAATATAAAAAGCTTTAACATCTAAACTGTTAGAGTAATACATTAAAAATAATTACGCATAACAAACTAATCTCTTGAGAACTATAAAAAACAACTAGCTATTTGTTCAAAGAACTTATTAATTGAAAGAGCGATAAATGAGAACTCATAAAAGATAGTAAAATAGATATAAACAAGTAAATTAACTACTAGAAACAAATTATACTTAATTACCCATAAATTACGTTATGTTAAATTACTTAAACTAATGAAAAGTGGGAGTTAGGTTACTAACTAGCCCACTTTTAGAAGGGTTTAAAATAGCTTAATTTAGCTCAGAATCTACCCAAAACTTAGTGCCTTTAAGTACCGCTTGTAACGCAAGGCCATTTTCGGTTAAGGAATAAACAGTTACTTGGTCGGCAATTGCTTCGGCAACTAAAGCACCACCTTTATCTTCATATTTTGCTGCTGCATCTGCATTTCCACCGAATGCCCAACCATGTTCAATAAAGCGATTTACTGCTGCTTGATTATGAAAAACCATCACAACATTAAAGTCTTTAACACCTAAACCTAAGCCTAAACCTGCTTCACCCATATTCATGTAAGTTGATTTACCGGTTAGGTTGTTTTTAACAACACCGTAACCACCGCCAAAGCTGGCTAAAACAACATTTACATTGGCATTATCAAAAACCGCATAACCAGCAGAGTTAGCAATTTGTTGTTTAACATCAGGTTTTTGAGCGTAAAGCTCACTTAATGTATTGTTTTTCATGCTTTGTACTAAAGCACGTTTTTCATCGGGAGATGCACTTCCTGTTGTAGCACAACCGGTTAAAATTGTAGTGATTAAAACTAAACTAATAGCGATAAACTTTTTCATACATATTCCTTGAATATTAGTATGGCAATCTAGTTAATGTTGCAAATACTATAGATATATTAAGTCCAATACTAGACAGTATCGGACTTTATGGTAATCTTATAACTAGCTATTTTACAAGATATTACATCATTATGCTCGTTGCTCTCGTCGATACACTAAAACAACTGCGTTACCAAATTGCCCATCTTGAAGATGATACTCTTGCAACAGAATATCCAGAACTTGAACACTTTATACATCAAGTTGGATTGACTGTTGCTGAATCAAAAAATGACTTAGCTTTTGTTTATCAGTTTTTATATGTGTATGGCCGAAAATCAGAAGCCACATTTAATCGTTTTCGAAATGAGCTTGAGCGTTTTTGTTTATGGTCGTGGTTGGTTGCTGAGAAATCGGTATTTGATCTAAAACGTGAAGATATTGAAGCCTATGTTGATTTTATGGTTGAACCAGATTCAGCCTGGTTATCAAGTTCAGTGCAATGGCGTTATAAAGATGAACAAGGCATAAGACGACTAAATACAAATTGGCGCCCTTTCATCAATAAAGAAAATATTGCTAGCCAACAAACACTCGCAGCTATGTTTACAGCTTTAAATGTTTTTTATAAGTTCGCAATTTTAGAAGAAAAAACCTTTGCTAACTTTGTACCGGTTGTTAAAAAGAATAGCCCTTACTTAGTTGTGCAATCGCAAATTAAAATTCCCGATACACTTAGTGATATTCAATGGGAATATGTTTTTGGTGTTACTCGTGATTTATGTGAACAACAACCTGATTTAGAAAGAAATTTATTCACACTTGCTTGCTTAAAAGGATTGTACTTACGAATATCTGAGTTATCCGAGCGCCCTCAGTGGTCACCCGTTATGTCACATTTTTGGCAAGATAATGATGGTTTTTGGTTTCTAAGAATTATGGGTAAAGGCAATAAATTACGTGATGTTACCTTAAGTGAAGATTTTATATCATATCTAAAACGTTATAGGCTTTACCGTGGTTTACCTGCCCTGCCCCGCGTTGATGAAGCTGAGCCGTTAGTTCATAAAATTCGTGGTAAAGGTGGAATGACTGTTCGTCAAATTCGCCGTTTGGTTCAGAAAAGTTTTGATTTAGCAAAACAATCTCTTTTAGATGACGGCTTTAAAGATGATGCGGAACAACTTGAAGCGGCCACTGCTCACTGGTTAAGACATACTGGTGCAACACACGATGCCCAAACAAGACCGCTAAAACATTTATCTGAAGATTTAGGTCATGCAAAAATTGCTACGACAGATCAAATTTATATTCAAACAAATATAAAAGAACGTGCAAAGTCTGGAATAAAAAGGAAAGTTTAATGGAATATACAATACTGGCGTTAGTCGGTTTAGCTTTATTATTTTACTCACTGACGATTAGGCAATTAGAGCGAACAGAAATTACCGGGCCAATGTTTTTTGTGTTGGTCGGAATTGCAATGTCTTACTTTTTGCCGAGTGAGTTTAAGTTAGGCGAAGCCGGACTCAGTGACATTTTACCTTTGGTTGAATTAACCTTAAGTATTTTTTTATTTACCGATGCCGCCAAATCAAAACTCCCCGTATTAAAACATAGTTATCAGTACCCTAGCCTGTTACTTTTTGTTGCTTTGCCGATGACACTACTGTTAGGTGTTGCCGGTGGGTTGTTTTTCTTTTCGGAGTTATCACTTTTTCAATCTGCCTTGATCGCAATTATTTTAACACCAACGGATGCCGCGCTTAGCAAAGGAATTTTAGAATGCACATCGGTACCAGAGAAAGTTCGCGAAGGAATAAATACTGAAAGTGGTTTGAACGATGGCCTTTGCGTACCCATTTTTTTAGTTTTACTTTTATTAGCTCAAAACCCAGAAAGTGCTGTAACAACAATTGATACTTTACTTGTTTTTGCAAGAGAGTTAGGTGTTGCACTGGTTATTGCAGGCGTGTCGATGGCCGTGTTTATTCCACTTTTAAAAATAGCATTAGCACGTCATTACTTTGCAAATAATAGCAGTCCATTTTTATTGATTGGCTTAGTCATGGCTATTTTCTCTTTAACACAAAATTTTCATGGCAGTGGCTTTATTGCTGTTTTTGTTTCGGGGCTTTTATTTGATTACTTAGCACCTAAAAAAATTCGTTCAACACTAGTTAAAGACTCTGAGCATATCGCTGAATTTGTTGCGCTACTAATTTGGTGTTTATTCGGTTTTGTATGTGGTCACTTAATTGTGAATGATATCACTTGGCCAATTGTTTTTTATGCGTTATTAAGTGTGACGATTTTTAGAATTGTGCCGGTACTCCTTTCACTTATGTTTACTAATCTAAATTTCAAAGACAAATTTACTTTTGCGTGGTTTGGTCCTCGAGGTTTGGCGTCTATCGTTTTCACTTTAATGGTGATGGATACAGCAATTGAAAACAAAGAACAAATTGCCACAGTAACATTAACAACCATTTTATTTAGTGTGTTCATTCATGGCATGAGTACCAAGCCCATAGCAAAAAGTTACCAATAAAAAAGGCGCGTTGAGCGCCTTTTTTATTTTTACAACTTAAAGTAGCTCTGCAATTAATTGCAGTGGATGCTTTGGTTTAAATTTTTCATAGCGCTTCACTTGGCTACGACAAGAAAAGCCAGTTGCTAAAATAGTTTCAGGCTCATTACTTGAAATAATTGGTTGCCAACTCATTTCATAAAGAGCCCGTGAATTTTCTTGGTTTTGTTTTTCATGGCCGTACGTTCCTGCCATACCACAACAACCCGTACTGGTAGTTTCAAGCTGTAAATTTAGATCAGCAAAAATGGTTTGCCAAACTTTAGATGCATTCGGCATTGCTGTTGTTTCAGTACAATGACTCAACAATTTAAATGGCGAACTCGTTGTAGTGGCAAGAGTAACTTGTTTAAAGTTTTGCGTTTGAAGCCATTCATGCGCAAGCTCAACTTTAAAATCTCCACGGTTCTCTTTTAAAATTGACACATATTCATCTCGGTAACACATAACCAAAGATGCATCGAGCCCAACTAAAGGAGCATTGATTTCACTGAGTGAATTTAAAAACTCAGCAGCATTTTTTGCTGTTGTTTTAAATTCATTTAAAAACCCTTTTACATGCTGTGCTTTACCATTAGGTTTAAATGGTAATAGCATCGGCTTTTTACCTAACGCTTTAATGACTTTAATAAAGCTTTCGACTAATTCGGCTTCGTAAAAACTCGTGAATGGATCTTGTACTATCAGTACATATTCTGCTTGTTGTTCTTTTGAAAGCGAATTAAGTAATTCAAAATTAAATTGCTGATCTTTTGAAATACGTTTAGAAAGTTGCGGTACGCTTAAACTTGGCGTATCAACATAACCAATGGTATTTTTAATTAATCCTGAAACAAGTTTTGTATTTACTATTGGATTTACCACTTTAGCAAATTTTGCCATAACCGGCGCAGTTTGTTCGATGCCTGCTACTAAATAATCTTTTGCTGGTCGAGCATAATAACTGTGGTAAAAATTTAAAAAGCGTGAGCGAAATGTTGGTACATCAACTTTTATTGGGCATGCAGTAGTACATGCTTTACAAGCTAAACATTCATCCATTGATTCTTTTACTTCATGAGAGAAATCATAAACGCCTTTTTTCTTATCGCGACTATGTTGATAGCGCTCCCACCAAGTAATCACTTCACCATTAACTAATTCTTTTTCGACATTGAGTAAATCAATATTTTCAGACTTTTGAAGGCGCAACCACTCGCGCATTAAACTTGCGCGACCTTTAGGTGAATAACGGCGGTCACCTGTTACTTTATAAGATGGACACATTGGTGATTTTTCATCGTAGTTAAAACACAGACCATTACCATTACAGGTCATCGCGTTATTAAATTCTGTTTTAACATCGATAGAAATTTCTTTGTCGAACCAGGCACGCTTTTGATCGTCAACAGAAACGAGTGAGTCTTTACTTTCAATTGGCGTACAGATTTTACCTGGGTTTACTCTGTTATTTGGATCAAATGCCGCTTTGATTTTTCGAAGTTGTGTAAATAAATGCTCGCCGAAAAATTCAGGGCCATATTCACTTCGATACCCTTTGCCATGCTCTCCCCACATCAAGCCGCCATATTTGGCAGTCAGTTTAACGACTTCATCTGAAATATGGCGAAGTAATTTTTCTTGCTCAGGGTCACACATATCGAGTGCAGGTCGTACGTGTAATACACCGGCATCAACATGGCCAAACATACCATATTGAAGGTTGTGGTTATCGAGAAGTTCACGAAACTCGACTATAAAATCGGCTAAGTTTTCTGGTGGTACTGCAGTATCTTCAGCAAAAGCTAACGGTTTTTGACTGCCTTTTACATTACCTAAAAGACCCACTGACTTTTTACGCATTGCATAAATTTTTAAAATATCAGCTTTGTCATTCGTTAACTGATAACCGATCACCCCATTAGTTTGTTTTTCAACACATTCATCGAGTAGCTTACAAAGAGTGTCTACTTTATCTTTAATGTCTTCAGGTGAAACCGCATTAAACTCAACCATGTTGAGCCCTTGCATATCTTTGTTTTCAACATCGGTTATTAAGTCCGATACTGAATGCCAAATGATATCTTCTCGAGCAAGGTTAAGTACTTTGCTATCGACTGTTTCTACAGAAGTTGCATTTGCTGCAACTAGAAATGGTGAATGACGAAGTGCAGAATCAAAGCTATCGTATTTAATATTTATTAATGTTTTAAATTCAGCAATGGGCGTAATATTAAGTTTTGCTTCAGTAACTATACCTAATGAACCTTCGGAGCCAGTAATTAATCTGCTCATATCAAAGGTTTGTAAATCATCAGAAAGAATATGTTCTAAATCGTAGCCGGTCAGAAAACGGTTTAAACGTGGGAATTTTTCTAAAATAGCGTCTCGATTCTCAAGGCCAATATCAAGAACTGTTTTATATAACTTACCTACTGTCGTGTTTTGTTCAGCAATTACTTTTGCTTTTTCAATAGGCATAGGGGTTGTTGACATTTCAGTGCCATCAACAAGATAAGTTGTTAGGCCTAAAACGTGATCACTTGTTTTGCCATAAACCAAAGAGCCTTGACCTGATGCATCTGTATTTATCATTCCACCGATTGTTGCACGGTTACTTGTTGATAAATCGGGCGCAAAGAAAAAACCGTAAGGACGCAAAAAGTCGTTTAATTGGTCTTTTATTACACCCGTTTGCACGCGCACCCAGTTTTCTTCGACATTGATTTCTAAAATTTCACGCATGTAGCGAGATAAATCAACAACTATACCTGGGGTTAGCGATTGACCATTAGTACCTGTACCACCTCCGCGTGGACCAAAAGTCAGTGATAAAAACGGATCACGAGAAGCAATTTGCATAGCAAGTTGTATGTCTTTTGCTGACTTTGGAAAGATGACACCTTGAGGTACCTGTTGGTAAACGCTGTTATCGGTTGATAAACTTAAACGTGTAGAAAAGCTTGCATCGGTATCACCACTAAAACCTTGTTTTTGTATTGTATCTAAGTAATTAGAAACGAGTTCTGTGGTGGCTTGTTGTTGGCTTATTGTTGCTATCATGACGGTGATAAATTAAGGCATTTTGCAAATTATATCATGCTAATAGCTAAGATAAATTGAAGATTTTACAGTTTGTAACACTCTTTTTATCGATTTCGGGGGCAATACTTTTATACTGTGTATTAAAGCAGCAAATGAGATAGTCAGATGAAAAAAATTGCATTAATCAGTTTAGGTGCCTTGTGCATGTTATTGGGTTTAGTTTTTGTTATTATTCCCGGACCGTCGCTGATCTTCTTTATTGCAGGACTTTTCTGTTTATCTTTTTACTATCCTAAAGCGCGTGATTATTTAACCTTGTGCCAAAAGGCTCTGACTAAGTCATGTGCTTATATCGATAAAAAACTTGCTCGCTGATTTCTAATTGAGCTACAAAAATGCCAGCTAAGTGCTGGCATTTTTTATATCAGAATCTTTATTTTAATTAAATAAAGTACTTAGTCGGCTAATTTCTTAGCAAGATATAACCAAGTTTCTAATACTGTATCTGGGTTTAGAGAAACAGAATCAATGCCCTGCTCAACTAACCAAGCTGCAAAGTCTTCATGATCTGAAGGACCTTGACCACAAATACCTACGTATTTGCCTTTTGCTTTAGCAGTTTGAATAGCCATTGATAATAGTTTCTTGATTGCAGGGTTACGCTCATCAAATAGATGCGCAATTAAACCTGAGTCACGGTCAAGACCTAATGTTAACTGAGTTAAGTCGTTTGAACCGATAGAGAAACCATCAAAAAATTCTAAGAACTCATCTGCAAGTAACGCGTTTGATGGTAATTCACACATCATGATTACTTTCAGACCATTTTCGCCACGTTTAAGGCCATGTTCTTCAAGTAATTCAATAACGCGCTTACCTTCTTCAAGCGTACGAACAAATGGGATCATGATTTCAATATTAGTCATACCCATTTCGTTGCGAACACGTTTAATCGCTTCACACTCTAACGCGAAACAGTCACGGAAATCTTCAGAGATATAACGTGCTGCACCACGGAAACCAATCATTGGGTTTTCTTCTTCCGGCTCATATTGCTGGCCGCCAACAAGGTTTGCATATTCGTTTGACTTAAAGTCAGACATACGAACAATGACACGCTCAGGTGCAAACGCACAACCTAGTGTTGCAATACCTTCAACAAGCTTAGAAATATAGAATTCTACAGGTGATTCATAACCTGCCATCATTTCTGAGATTTCAGCTTTTAGCTCGTCAGATTGCGCATCAAAATTAAGAAGTGCTTTAGGGTGAACACCAATCATTCGGTTGATTACGAATTCAACACGCGCAAGGCCAACACCGGCATGAGGTAAGCGAGCAAAGTCGAATGCACGATCAGGGTTACCTACGTTCATCATAACTTTCATTGGTAATTCTGGCATTTCATCAACACGTGATGTAAGTACTTCGTAATCTAAAATACCTTCGTAGATATAACCTGTGTCACCTTCGGCACACGATACAGTTACATCTTGGCCTGCTTTAATTAAATCAGTTGCATTACCACAACCAACAACTGCAGGAATACCTAATTCACGAGCAATGATTGCCGCGTGACAAGTACGTCCACCACGGTTTGTAACAATCGCAGCTGCACGTTTCATGATTGGCTCCCAGTCTGGGTCAGTCATGTCAGTAACTAGAATGTCGCCTTGTTGTACTTTGTCCATTTCATCAATTGAATCTAGTACGCGTACAGTACCTGAACCAATCTTGTGACCAATTGCACGGCCTTCAGCAACAACTGTGCTTGTACCATTTAATTGGAAACGCTCCATAACGTTAGCGTCTTCGTTTGAACGAACTGTTTCTGGACGTGCTTGAACGATGTAAAGTTTACCGTCGTTGCCGTCTTTTGCCCACTCGATGTCCATTGGACGACCGTAGTGCTTTTCAATAATAACAGCTTGCTTTGCAAGTTCTTGAACTTCAGCATCTGTGATTGAGAATTTGTTTGAAAGTGACGAATCTACGTCAACAATTTCAACTTGCTTACCATGTGATTCATCCGCTGAGTAAATCATTTGGATTGCTTTTGAACCAATGTTACGGCGAACTACCGCTGGTTTACCGTTAGCAAGCGTTGGTTTATGAACATAAAATTCATCTGGGTTTACAGCACCCTGTACAACCATTTCACCAAGACCATAGCTTGAAGTTACAAATACAACATCTTCAAAGCCAGATTCAGTATCAATACTGAACATAACACCTGAAGCTGCTTTATCTGAACGAACCATGCGTTGGATACCAGCTGAAAGTGCAACACCACGGTGATCATAACCTTGGTGAACACGGTAAGAAATAGCGCGGTCATTAAATAGTGAGGCAAACACGTGTTTGATTGCAGTCATTACTGCATCAATACCACGTACGTTTAAAAACGTTTCTTGTTGTCCTGCGAATGAAGCGTCTGGCATGTCTTCTGCTGTAGCAGATGAGCGAACTGCAAATGAAACATCTTGTGATGCGTCGCCGTGTAGTTGGCTATATGCGTCGCGGATGGCTTGGTCTAGGTTAGGTTGGAATGGTGTATCGATAATCCATTGGCGGATTTCGGCACCGACTTTAGCGAGTGTATTTACATCATCCACATCCAATGTGTCTAAAATATCGTGGATTTTTGAGTTTAATCCAGATTGCTCTAGAAACTCATTGAATGCATCAGCGGTTGTAGCGAAACCACCTGGCACTTGAACACCAGCGTTAGCTAGGTTTGAGATCATTTCTCCAAGTGAAGCGTTTTTACCGCCAACACGAGGAACATCTTGCATACCAAGCTCTTGATACCAGAGAACGTATTCTTGCACGGATCTTTCTCCATAAACAAATTGTAGTACTAACTGTGAGAGTTAAGAAAGAAAACCTTCTAAAAAGGTCGTAGTCATTCTACACTGGCAACAGACCTCACGTAAACCGTGAAGCCCCTATTTTGCAGATAAAGGTAATAAAAAGGTTAAATATGAGAACTGCATTTTATATTTCTGATGGAACAGCAATCACCTCTGAAGTCTTTGGTCATGCGACCTTATCTATGTTTCCTGTTGAGTTTAATCACAAAACAATTCCTTTTGTTGAAACAGAAAAAAAAGCAATTGAAGTTAAGAACTTAATTAATTCAACAGCGCAACGTGATGGAGAACAGCCACTCGTGTTTTTCACTTTTGTAAACCACGAGCTAAGTGAAATTATTAAATCGTCTTGCGCGGTGTGTTATGACTTTTTATCACAATACAGTGATAAAATTTCTCAAGAGCTAAAAGTTGCGCCAGTACCAAAGGTTCATAGAACGCATTCGATGCACGAGAAAAGTTATGATTTTCGTATTGATGCGGTTAACTATGCGTTGACCAATGATGATGGCGCTAACATTAAAAACTATGCTGAAGCCGACATTATTTTAGTAGGTGTTAGCAGAAGCGGTAAAACACCCACTAGTTTATACCTAGCATTACAATATGGTATCAAAGCGGCGAATTACCCGCTGACAGAAGATGATTTAGAAAGAGGCACCCTGCCTGAGTGTTTAAAAGCTTACAAACATAAACTTTTTGGTTTAACGATTGACCCTGTTCGCCTTGCCGATATTCGCCAGCGTCGTATGGCTAATTCAAAATATGCGTCTTTAAAACAGTGTCGTATCGAAGTACGTGAAGTAGAAATGCTTTATAAAAAACAGAAGATTCAATTTTTAAATTCGACTCATCATTCAGTAGAAGAAATTTCTGCAAAGATTATATCTGATACTGGTCTTGAAAGACGTAAGTACTAACTTATTTTAGTATCGGACATTAAAGAAGGCTGCAATATGCAGCCTTTTTTGGATAACTTAGTGTTACTTACGTGCGTCTTTTAATAAATCAGCAACTAAGAAACCTAGTTCTAAAACTTGATCTGCATTTAGGCGTGGGTCGCACTGAGTGCGGTAGCGCTGTGCTAAATCTTCATCAGATAAGCCATATGCACCACCAGTACATTCAGTCACGTGCTGGCCAGTCATTTCAAGGTGAACACCACCTGGGTATGAACCTTCAGCTTTGTGTACTGCGAAGAACTGGCTAATTTCACGAAGAATATTATTAAAGCTACGTGTTTTATAACCTGAGCTCGCTTTCTCAGTGTTACCATGCATTGGATCTGAGCTCCAAATAACTTTACGGCCTTCTTGTTGTACTTTACGTACTAGTGCCGGTAGTTTCTCTGGCAGTACATCAGCACCCATTCGCGTAATTAACGTTAAGCGACCTGGAATGTTATCTGGGTTAACTGCATCGATAAGTTTGATTAGCTCATCTGGGTCCATACCTGGCCCAACTTTCACACCAATTGGATTTTTAATACCTTTAAAGAATTCGATGTGTGCATGATCAAGTTGACGTGTACGTTCACCAATCCAAACAAAGTGTGCAGAACAATCATACCAATCACCTGATAAGTGGTCACGGCGTGTTAGTGCTTCTTCGTAGCCTAATAATAATGCTTCGTGTGATGTAAATAAGTCTGTTTCTTTTAAGCTTGGTGCAACAGTTGAGTCGATACCGCACACTTCCATAAATTCAAGCGCATCTTGAATTCTGTCAGCTAGCTGTTGGTATTTCTCTTTAAGCGGATTTGCTGCAACAAAACCCATGTTCCAGCGGTTTACTTGATGTAAATCGGCTAAACCACCTTGCGCGAATGCGCGTAATAAATTTAGCGTTGCTGCACTGTGATGATATGCTGTCATCAAACGCTGTGGGTCGGGTACACGTGCTTGCTCAGTGAACTCGAAGTTATTGATGATATCACCACGGTACGAAGGCAGAGATACACCATCGATCGTTTCGTAATCTGATGAGCGAGGCTTAGCGTACTGACCTGCCATACGCGCAATTTTAACTACAGGGCATTTACCACCATAAGTTAAAACAACGGCCATTTGTAAAAGTGTTTTAAATGTATCGCGGATATTTGCTGCATTAAAGTCACTGAATGACTCTGCGCAATCACCACCCTGTAATAAGAAGGCTCTGCCTTCACATACAGCTTCTAGTTGTTTGTATAAGCTACGCGTCTCTTCGGCAAATACCAGAGGTGGTGCGCTTTTTAATTGCCCTTCAACTGATTTAAGGGCTTCTTGATCTGGGTACTCTGGCTGCTGAAGTATCGGCAGTTTTCTCCAGCTGTCTGGGTTCCACGATTGCATGTTGTTTCCTCATTCCTAACATAGACCATTTACGAAAACTAACTTATTGCACGTACTAAGTTCAAGGACAATATTCAGCTATTTACGATTATTTCGTTATTTGATAAACAGATTCGATATTAACTAGCAGATACTTAGCATCTTTCCATTTTGAAACAGTGAGTTATAGAGCTTTTTTTGTTTTAACAATTAACCCAAAGACCAAGAACACATCTTACCTAGATTGAGGCCTAGTGTAACCTCTGCTTTACACACTTATATTGAACAATTTATATCTAACATTGATCAAGTTGAAAACCTGTACTATGCATCATAATGAAGAACACATCATACTTAAATTGATTAATAAATTAGGTCAGCAAAGAAAATAAATTTATCTATTAATTATCAGAAGATAAGGTTAAAATTGAATAAACGTTAAGTAAGATGTGTTCCTATGAGTACCAAGTTAGAAATACGCAGTCAGTTTGATTTAGTCAGTGAATTGACTCATTTGTTTTGTGAAGAATTAAAAGAAGTGGGTTTTGATAAGGCTTCATATTATCAACTGCCAGATATCGATGTAAACGACGAAAAGAAAGTTCCTTCTTCAATTAGTGTACATAAAATTGAAGGCGATGATGCTCATAAATTAATTCTAAATTCCTTTGGTGATTTTTATAAAAAGTCAGGATTAAGTAGTCGAGTATTAAAAAGGCATCCAAGCTTATTAGTTTTAAAAGATGTCGATAAACAACATTTCATTGCAAGGATAAATCAATTAAATAAAGCCAAAGCTGATTTTAAAAATAGTGTTATAGCTATCGATAATAATGATGCGAGGTTTGAAGCTGTTCACAATGCTGTTCCAAATCTCATTACCCTTGCAGCATATCGTAAGATCCATTTTGAAACTGAATCGCCCTACTCTGTTCGTTTTACTTGGATGCACAAACACGCAACTAAAACGCTAACAAAAAAAATGGCCTTAGCAATGTTGGATAAATCGGCTAGTTATTCTAACCCAAGAATGATCGACCAACACGCTTGGCAAGCGCTAGTTGCACAAGAGCAAAGTCGTGTTGCAAGTTTAGGTGATAAAGAAAAATTGCGAATTCGTAGACCAACAAGAGTTAGCCCACAAGTTAATGTAAGATATACAGCTAAAAATCGATATCATGTTAGTGCTGCTTTACCTTTTATTTTGATAAACCCAGAACCAGATGTAAAACTGGGTACATTAACTGATTATCAAAAACCTGAAAGCCACCCTCGAAAAAGAGAATATGATTTCTTAGTTGATAGACTTTACTTAGAACAAGTGACAGATTGATTATGTTAAAAAGGCCACATATGTGGCCTTTTGTATATAGTAATAGTAAGTAAGTATAAAAGAAATTAGTCTTCGACTATTTCTTCAATTTTATCTTCATCGATTAAAACAGCATTTTCAACAATGCGCTTACCACCTTGAATTTCGATTCGTTTGTTATGCTTATTAAGCGTAAGAATCTCATCACAAAATTGATCAGATGGATGCATCTCATATGTGTAATCAATAATATTACCCGTTTTGTCATCTTTGACATTGGTAATGTTATATTCAGAGATTGCACCTTTCTCAATTAAGTCTTTCATTGTCGTAGTCATATCACGACGCAAAGCTTTTAATTTATTCTCGGTAATTTCGTCTGTTGAATAAATAGAGCCGTACTTTTCCATAATCGATAATAGTCGGAAATGGTAGGTCTTACCCGGTGCCGCATAACGCCATAAATGATATAAACGAAGCATCATCCAACGAGATAAACCACGTTTTAATTCTTGAGCACTATTAAAGTAGTAACCTTTGTATTCAAGGTTATCGATCATGTTATGAACGAAGGCATTCAAACAAGCCACACATTTTACGTTACCACCTTGACCTTTTTTTCCACTAAAATGAAGTGACGATAAAAAGTTCATGTTCGATTCGTAAAATGAGTCATCAATATCAGAGTTACGCGTATCTGTTGCTGAATATTTGAAAGAAAGTTTAGAACCTTGTAATGCTTCTAATGATTCTTTGATTTGCGGATAAGGCATTGACTGGCCAACCGCTTTCAGTTCTTGCGCTAATTCATTCATTGAAAAAACAACTGCGTATTGAATGCCAGACTTAAAATTGATTTTTACAATTTTACCTTTAGAGGCTAAACGAATTAAGGCACGTTCGACTTTTTCTTCTCGATCAGATGGCCAAACAAGATATTCAACATCTTCACCATCTTTTCTTGTGCTTACTACCGCAGGTGTAATTTTGATTTCGCCATCATAAAGAATGCCGTCTACTTTTTCAGAGATTCTTCTTGTGACGATGGTTTTCTTTGGTGCTTCTTCAACCGGAAGCTTCTTATGACCAGAACGGACAAAACGTCCCCATAAATCATAATGATTAAATGTATTTGAGTAAGCTCTCAAACCATGTGCAGCATTTTCAATTGAAACACGCACATCTTTGTTGTCTGTAAATAGTGCAAGACTTTCATTGTCTATTGCACTTTCCACCCCGTGGATCTGCCCGCGTAATGTATCGGGTAAGTTATCTACCGAGATGTTGACCTTTCGGCTCATTGTTCTTATTTCCAATTTTTCTTCGACAGTTAATAACAACACATAAAACTTCAAAAGTTAAATGTTTAAGTTAGTATAAACTTGATCCGATCATAATTTATTTCTTCGGATCAGTTTTATACTAACTGTTTCGTAATTGCTGATTTTCAGATCAGATTTTTACTAAGTTATAGTTGATAGGTCGCAATTTTACTAACTCAGTTCAATTTATGTCCTGTTAATCACCTTTTTAAAGCAAATTAACACGACAAAAATTGCTTTTTTAAAACAGCATGTGGATAAACAGCTTTTTAGTTAGCATAGATCTGATCTGTACCAACTATAGATCAGATCTATACCAACTTATTGCGCATTTTAGTTATGCTCTCAGTGTATAACTTTATAATTTAGTTAGTAAAATTTTGATCTACACAAGCTTTTTTGTGTGTAAAGCAGTGACTAAGCTGTGCATAAGTCGAAAGCTCATTTTTTGCTTAGTAATATGCTGATCTGCGAGTCATTATAGATCTGATCTTTACCAAGTAAAAACACGATCTGGATTTTTAGTAAATATTCAATAAAATCAGTAATATATTTCACTATTTTAGCATCTTAACCTTATATACCTATATACTTAACCGATATTAAACTTACTTATTTATACTTAGCATCAGTAAAGTTACAAATTTTTATTAAATGTCTTATAAATAAAAGGTATGTCGTCTTAAATACTTGTTTACAGCAATTTGAATGGACATTATACTTAAACCATAACTTTGAGGAAGAAAGTATGTCTATCAATAATAATGCGCTAGCCACTTACAGGTTACTAAAAGCGACAGCAGAAGTTGCTGAAAAATCGCTAGAAGGACGTATTCAACATTATCGTGCCCATTTAAAGTCTGAAGAAAAAGAACTTCGTACTTACACGCAAAAAGCAGCCGCTGACTTATTAGGCTGTAATAATCGCACCTTGAAACGACGTCATGATAATGGTGACTTTGATGAACTAAATATCAAACGTGGTGCTAATGGTCACTACGCATATACCTTAGTAAATATTTTTGCTATGGCTGATATCATGGATATAAAGCCAGATCACCGTACCGTTGATGATAAATTACAAGTTATCGTTATTAACTCATTAAAAGGTGGTTGTGGTAAAACGACCAGCATGGTGAACATAGCCGCTGCACTTGCTACTACCAACATTAAACGATACAGAATTGGTATCATTGACCTTGATCCACAAGGTTCTTCATCAAGCTTTTTCCCACCAAGTGAGCCAGACCCAATTACTGTGGGCGATTTAATGCGTGACTGTATTGAACTCGATGAAAACGAAACCTGGGATGAGTTAGTATCGAACTCTTTCTTACCTACCCATATACCTAATATTCGTATTTTGCCTTCTGGTATGGATGACTTTTATTTTGAGCATGAAACAGCAACTTTATTAAAAGATAGCTCTAGTTATGATAAAACTCGTCACTATCATAAATTGCTCGAAAAAGTTATTGAACCGGTAAAAGATCAATTTGATATTATTCTAATTGATACAGCTCCATCACTTAACTTTATGTTTTATAATGCATTAATGGCTTCTACATCGATGCTTATCCCTGTTCATCCTGAAGCTGTAGACTTTGATGCAAACAATAAATACTTAAAGCGATTAGGCGAGATTTACCATACAGTTGCTGCGCTTGGCCACCAAGGTTGGGACTTCATGCAATTCTTAGTAACTAACTATGTTAAAGGGAACCATTCACAGCGCGACATCGTTAAAGATGTTCGTAGTGCATTTGGTCGTCAAGTAATGAGTTATCCAATCAATCATAGCTCGGCAATTACCGCCAGCTCATCTTCTTTTAATACCATTTTTGATCAAAAAACGTCAGATAGCTTAGCTAGTCGTGAGTCACTACTTCGCGCGCAAGAAAATATCAAAGATGTGGTTGATGAACTAGAAATGTTGATCCGTTCTAATTGGCAGTCAACTCAATCGTCTCTAAATACAGCTAAGTAAGGTAATTAATAAAAATGGCTAAAAAACGTAAAAACGATACCAGCTTAGACCCTTTTTCAACGTCTATCGAAAGTAGCAGTTTAGATGCTTTGCTAGAGCAAGCTTCAGCTGGTGATGTTATCAGTATGCCTGCTCCAAGTGATCCTACTCGTCAAATTACTTTGGTGTGTAAGGTTATTCCAAGCTCACAAATTGAAGCTAAAACAAAGGTCTATGGTAAAAACCGCCGTGTACAATCATTGCTAAATGAAAAGTCAGTTGCCGATATCCTTCCTGCAATTGCCGAAGACGGCCGTAACCAGCACCCTGCCCTATGTTGGGATAAAGGTGACGAAATGCTTGTATTAGCAGGCTCTCGTCGTCGTAAAGCATGTATTTTAAGCAATTCTGATTACTTAGTTTTAAGCTCGGAAGACTTTACAGATCAAGATGCTAAAATACTTGCTGTATCATCTGATCAATACATTGCCCCGAGCCTATGGGAGCTTGGTCAAGCGTATCAACAAACCCGTGATGAGCTTATTGCTGAAGGTAAAAAAGGCTCTTATCGTGAGATTGCGGCAATTGAGGGGGTATCACACACAGCTATTGCTGATGCTATCAAAGCGTATGAGAACCTACCTTCAGAGGTTTTAAGCCTTTACCCAACAGCAAATCATGTTGGCCGTGAAGTAGCTAAAAAGCTTATTAGTGCCAAAGAACGAGATGAGCAGTTGTTTACCAAGCTTGTAAATGACGTTAGTAGTGATAGCGAATTAGCGCAAATCAGCAGCGATGATAAACGCGCTCTGGCAATTACTAAGCTATTAACTGCTGAACCAGCAGCGCCTAGCCGTCGTGAAGCACTTATCGACAGTGAGTTTGTTAGCGTACAGCGTAATATTAAAAGCGGTGATTTATCTGTCAAAATCGATAATAAAGTGATGACAGACAAACGCTTAGAGCAGCTAACTAAATTGTTAAATAGCTTTAATTAGTTAGTAAAATAATGATCTCTCACGCTTTTACAGTTAGTAAAAGCGTGATCTCCCCTCCCCTTTCGTTAGTAAAATAGTGATCTTTGGTTGGCTAATTTGGTCATTCTTACACTCTCAGATCAGTTTTTTACCAACTAATCGCCCCTTTACAGTTCTGTTACCCTGTAAATTTGTTTGCTTAGTAAAAAATCGATCTGTAAAGCCCCTTCCTTGTTATTAACCTGTTTATATCTTGTGCGATTGTTGTTTGTTAAATGCTCAGTATGCCACTTTTCAACTTTGATTTTATTTTAAAGCACTTTTTTACTAACTAATCAGCTCCAACCAGTCCAATATTGCCCAATAGTGCTTTAGCTCTGGGCCGATAGATCATATACTGGCAGAATTATTTTTTGTTTTTACTGCCAAAAGCGTTATGTCTGCTAACTTATCCAAAAATGACTTATTAGCTATCTTTGAAGAAATCAAACAAGAGCAAGAAACTCAGTTTCCTCTGTCTGAGCGCTTCATTAAACAGCTGTTTAAGCCACATGTGTTAAGTAAAGCAAAAGAGTATCACCAGAACGGCCAAATCAATTGGTTAGAACATAACAGTGATTTTAGTGTTATTGATGCATCTATGTTTGGTAACGAAGGAAATACCTTCACTCAGCATATTGAGATCAGTAAATTACCAAGTGGCTTTTCGGTCGATTCGCATTGTACTTGTGGCTCTAAAACCAAATGCCGTCATATTGCGGCTGTGCTCCTAAAGCTGAAAATTGAACATTCAGGTGACTATGGCGAAGATTACATCATTAATGATTGGTTTAGTGAGCTAAAAACGCTTAAGCAAGTTGCTAGTGACAATGCCAAACAGGTTTTATTATTTGTTTTTGATGTAGAGAAATCTGTTGTAACCCTTACTCCTAAAATTGCTAATTACGATCCTGAGCATAACTATACGCTTGGTCGTAACCTTACCGAGCAGCAATTAAATAGTTTTGTAACCCCCACTGATTTATTAGAATCGGATTTTCGTTTATATAGCTGGATCCGTTCTCAAAATGCCCTTGGAAAACTAGAGCTTAAAGGTCAATGGGGCTTTGCAGCACTACAGCAATTAATTGCCACCCAGCGTTTGTTTTTAGGTCGCTCTCGCCAAGCAATTAAAGCTGATAGCATGCAAGCACTAGAGTTTGATTGGAAACAAAACAAAGACTTAACATCGTTGAGCATGACGCTTGCTGGTCAAGATAATTGGTTATTGTTAAAAACAACCCCTCCTACTTACCTTGACCCTGAAAAGCTAAAAGTGGGCCGAATTCGTACTCCGTTAACGGCAGATGAGATTGCTTTACTTGCCAATATGCCAGCTATTCACACAGAGAACTTTGACCGCGTTTATCAACAACTCAATGATAATTTTGGTGAAGGTGTGATCCCTCATGCACTTAAGGAAAGCAAAAAAAGCCTAGCTCGAACTGTATTCCCTGTCATCAGTATTAATAATGACGAGGGCACAATCCGCTTAGGATTGCAGTTTAATTATCAAAACTCTTTGTATGATTTAAGCCAGGCGCCAGCTGATATATTAAACCAGTCATTAGAAAACACCGTTGTAAATGAATTAACTAACCTTGGCTTTGAATTATGTAAAGGGGCTTTACAAACTGATTTTATCTTTAATAAACAATCAGTTATTCATGAGCACTGGTTAAAGTTTGAAATAATTCCAAACTTATTAAAACGCGGTTGGAAAATTAATGATGAGTTAGGCGTAGGCAAAGTTCTAAAACAACTTTCACTGCAAGTTGAGCGAGGTAAAGGTCATCAGATAGTTAGTAAAATCGTGATCTCTGGTGTCAAAACTCAACAGTTGTTTGTCACTGATAACAATACCTATCAATCGCTTAATCGACAAAGTGAGCGCTTTTATTACTTTACTGTAGGAAAACGCTTTGCTGTGGTTGAAAAGGCCGCGATGATGCAGCTTAATGATTATCGTGAACGTTTTGAGCATATTAAAACCCGTGACGAAATCTTAATGCCTTTGTCGTTTTTGCCTAAGCTTATCGAGCAAAAAGCAATTAAGGTTAATATTGTTGACGATGCACTCGATGCTTATTTATCTGAACTGAATAGCTCACAACAGCTTATTAAAAAGTCCGATATTCAAGGCTTAAACTCTGGTGTGCAATTACGAGAGTATCAACAACACGGTATTGATTGGCTCAACTTTCTAAAACGTCACCAGCTTGGTGGTATTTTGGCTGATGACATGGGGCTAGGTAAAACCCTACAAGTTATTGCCTTTTTAGCTAATGCCAAGCAATCACCACAAGCAGGCCCCACGTTAATTGTTTGCCCAACCAGCTTGGTTGGTAACTGGCAAAGTGAAATTAATAAATTTGCCAGCAACTTAAAAATTACGACTGTCTTTGGTGCTGCGCGCAGCGACCAATTACAACAGTTGTCGCAAGCAGATTGTATCTTAACAACTTACCCACTATTAAAGCGGGACATTGCCTTTTATTCGCCGCTGTATTTTGAAAACATCATTCTTGATGAAGCGCAATATATCAAAAACGATGCCGCGCAGGTTTCGCGGTTAGTTAAGCGCCTTAATGCTGACTTTAAGCTCTGCTTAAGCGGCACGCCTATTGAAAATAACTTATTTGAGCTTAAATCTTTGCTCGACTTTGCAATGCCTTCTTTACTTGGTTCGCAAACACACTTCAAAAGCTATTTTCAAACGCCTATTGAGCGTGATAACGACGTTGCCCGTGCAGATGAACTTAAATCGTTGATCATGCCATTTATTTTGCGACGTACTAAAGCACAAGTAACGCAGGAACTACCAGAGAAAACTGAGCTAGTTAAAGAGTTTGAATTTGAAAGCAAACAAAAGGAAATTTACTCAGGTATCACTGAATCTTTAGAACAGAAATTAGTTGACCTATTTGCGCAGCAAGGTGTGCAAAAAAGTAAGCTTGCCTTTTTAGATGCATTATTAAAGCTAAGACAAATCTGCTGTCATCCAAAATTGATCGATCCTAGTTCACAGGCTGGCAGTGCTAAGCTTGAGTGGTTATCAAAGCATTTGCCTATTATGCTTAGCGAAGGACGTAAGGTGATTATATTTAGTCAATTCACCATGGCACTTGATGTGATAGCTGAGCGATTAAATGAACTTGGCATCCGCTTTAGTATGCTTACAGGGCAAACGCGACATCGCGACCGTGTAATTGAAGAGTTTACTCAAGGTGATACATCCGTATTCTTAATCAGCCTTAAAGCCGGCGGCACCGGATTAAACCTAACTCAAGCCGATACAGTGATTCATTTTGATCCTTGGTGGAACCCTGCCGTTGAAAAACAGGCGACAGATCGTGCCTATCGTATTGGCCAAACTAACCCTGTGTTTGTTTATAAATTGATTATGGCTAACTCAATCGAACAAAAAGTATTTAAAATGCAGCAGCATAAACAAGCCCTTGTTGATGCATTATTTACCGAGAAATCAATGAGTTTTACTCAGTTTGATGAAGAGCAAATGCTTGCACTGATAAAAAATTAAATTTTTTTAAAGTTTTTTTGAACTAATCAAATTTTGGGGCGTCTATTATTATGCTTGTTGTTAAATTGCAGTTTACATAAGCATTATGTTGATTTCCCATTTGGTTACTAAATTTTAGTAATGTTAGAGCCAGCTCACCTTGAGCTGGCTTTTTTTATGCCTAAACCCCCTACTCTGCTGAGCGCTAATTCGTTATGATGATGTGTCTTTAAGTTATTGAGTTTTCATTATGATTACAGAGCTAATTGCACAGATTAATTGGCAAAGTGGTGTGCTTGGTGCTGCTGTAGGTGCTGTTGCAAGTGGTGTTATTTTTGCCCTACAAAATAGTCGCTTAAAAAATCAGTTAACCGAACTTCAAAATAGCCAGCAAATCCTACAAAATCATTTAGAACAAAAGCAGCTGCATCTTGAACAAAGCCAGCTTACACTTTCGCAGTTACAGCAAGATTACGCAGAACAACGTGATGAGTCTCAACACTTTAAAACCCGCTTTGTAGAACAAGAAAAACAAGCACAACAATATAGTCAGTTTTGGCGCAAGGTCGAAGCTGAACTTGCTGATACAAAAGCTGCACTTAATCAGCGCGATGTTGATTTAAGTACCTTACGAAGCACAGTTGAGCAAAAAGAACTGCATTTTAAAGAGCAGCTTAGCCATATCAAAGAAAGCAAAGAGCAACTCAAAAAAGAGTTTGAAAATCTCGCTAATCAAATCCTTGAAGAAAAATCGCAACGTTTTAAAACCTTAAATCAAGAAAGTATTGAGCAACTATTAAAACCTGTTCAGGGTGAGCTAAAAGGCTTTCGCGATAAGATGGAATTGATCCACGTCGAAGATCTAAAGCAGCGTGCAGCGCTAAAAACTGAGTTATTGCATTTACAGGCTAAAAGCCAAGCCATCACCGAACAAGCTGATAGGCTGAGCACCGCATTACAAGGGCAAAAGAAAACCCAAGGTAATTGGGGTGAGTTAATGCTTGAAAATGTACTCGACAGCGCTGGGCTGCGTGCTGGAGTAGATTATCAGCGAGAAGTATCGTTTAACACCGAAGATGGCCGTTTACGACCAGATGTTGTGGTGTATTTGCCTCAGCAACGTCATTTAGTTATCGATGCTAAAACCTCTTTAAACGCGTATACACGCTATGTAAATGCCGATACAGAGCTTGAGGCGCAGCAAGCGCTAAAAGAGCATGTTATGGCGGTGCAATCACGTATAAACGAGTTAGCAAGCAAAGCCTACGACAGACTACCCGGTATTAACTCACCAGAAGTGGTGATCATGTTTGTACCAATAGAGTCAGCATTTGTTGAAGCGCTTAAGTACCAAAGTGATATTTATCAGCAAGCAATCGAAAAAAATATCTTAGTTGCTACGCCAACGACCTTATTGACTAGCTTGAATATCGTAAAACAACTGTGGCGTTTTGAAGAGCAAACTAAATACTCAAAAGAGCTTGCCGCCCGTGCTGAGCGTTTTTACAACAAGCTCAATGGTTTCCTAACCAGTATGGAAGGGGTTGGTAAGCAGTTAGACCGCGCCAAAGAAAGCTATGATAAAGCGTTTTCTCAGCTGTACCGCGGTAAAGGAAACTTGATTAAGCAGGCCTCTGAGTTCAAGGAGTTGGGGGTTTCTGTTCAAAAAGAGTTACCCACGGAAACTGTTGAAAAAGCCCAATTAGAGTTAGATTAATATGCAGGTTTTAAAGCGTATCGGGTTTGTTGTTTTGGCATCTGTATGTTTTGCAAGTACTGTCAAAGCTGCAAATTATGATTACGACAGCCAACTTAATAAAGCGTTACACGCTAATAAACTCGTTGCGATTGGTGATGTTCATGGCAGCGAGCATGTTGTTACTAGGCTTATAAAATACTTAGATGAGCCTAGTAACTGGCAGCAGCTTGATGATCTTGTCGTTGAATTTGGCAATGCGCGGTATCAAGATTTAGCTGATCAATATTTGTTGAGCAAACAGAATATAAGCATTGATGACGTAAGGCACATTTGGCGCGACACCTTGTATTTTATGGCATGGCAATATGATGTTTATGAGCAATTAGTTTTAAAGTTAAAACAGCTTAATAGCACCCGTGAACATAAAGTTCGTCTTGTCCTTGCTGAGCCTGCAATGAACTGGCAAACCCTCTCTAAAGAGGATTGGCAAAAGCTAGAGCGTAGCCGTGAAACTGGCTATTTAGAGGCTATAAATCAGCATGTTGTCGCTAAGCAGCGCCGTGCAATCTTACTCTTTGGTGCATTTCACACCTTTAAGCAGCCAGTGGTTATAAGTACTCAAGCTTCGCCTTTTAGTTCTGTTATTGCATTACTTGAGCAGCAAAAACCGGGCTCAACATACACTGTTTGGCCTGCGATGAAAAACGATGGTCTTGCATCATCATACCCTGCGGATAGCTTGATCCCTTTGTCGGCTAATAGTTCGTTGAATAAGCCGTTAGCGTCAATGTCTAAACGCTTTGCTACAAGCAATAGTATTAGCCTTGCGGATGTTGTAGACGCCTATTATGTGCTAAAAAACACAGATAGAAACGCGCCATTAAGTGATGCGGCTTTAAATGATCTGGCGTGGCATAAAGAGTTAAAACGTCGTGCTGAAATAGTGTCACCAAGAAGTGCTAAACAAATCCACTCTTGGCTTAGCCAACATAACTAATAAAAAGCCAACATAACTAATAAAAAGCCAACATGACGTTCAATGCCGATCAGTTAAGCAATTGACATTTGGCATAATAGGATCAAAATCCGATGATCACAGGTCATCGGATTTTTTTATGCCCCTTAATCATAGCTTCGCCAATATTTCATCATTTATCGATTCTAATATTCACAGCTTGTCGGAAATACTGGATGAGTCTTTAATACAACAAGCACTTGCAGAGTCTGGGGTCGCAACACTCAGGAAGCGCAGGCTACCTCTTGAGCTAATGGTCTGGAGTGTGATTGGCAGCGCATTGTTTCGAGATATGCCTATGACTCAGGTCATTAATCGTCTTGATATTGTATTACCAAGTAAGAAACCTTTTGTAGCTCCTAGTGCGATTGTTCAAGCAAGACAGCGTTTAGGCTCGGAATCTATTCGTCATATCTTTAATATGACTCAATCCCGTTGGCATCAAGACACACCACATCCAAACTGGTGTGGATTAACCTTACTTGGCGTTGATGGCGTGGTGTGGCGTGCAGAAGACACGCCAGCTAACAATGATGCATTTGGTAAGTTGCACAATGACAAACGCGAATCGGCTTTTCCTCAAATTCGTATGGTCTGTCAAATGGAACTCACAAGTCACTTATTGACCGCATCCGCCTTTGACGCCGTTGCGGCTAATGAAATGACGCTCGCTGAGCAGCTGATAGAGCAAACACCCGACAATAGCCTAACGCTGTTTGATAAAGG